>JBDRBU010000107.1:0-54859 GCA_043822305.1 Candidatus Firestoneibacteriota bacterium | reverse complement strand
TCCTTTTGAAATATTATAGAGGTAGTTTTAATTTTTGTATAGATTTTTATGTAAAAAAGTGATATAATTTTGTATCGATTCTTATGTGAGGCAATGATACGATTTCGTATCGATTTTTGATGAGGCAAAACGAACTATTGACAAATTTGGAGTTTTGTGTTATAATTAAAACAAGATATTTAATATATTCTGTAACTTCATCTAACACAAAGGAAAATTGTGATTGAAATTTTCATATTCTGTTTTGGAGCAATTATAGGGAGTTTTTTAAATGTTTGTATTTATAGGATTCCAAAAGAATGTTCTTTGATATTCCCGAATTCATTTTGCCCAAATTGTAAAAAACCGATAAAATGGTTTGACAATATCCCTTTATTTAGTTATATTGTTCTGGGAGGGAAATGCAGAAATTGTAAAGAAAAAATTTCAATAAAATACTTGACTGTTGAATTAATAAGTGCTATACTGTTTATATTATTATATGAAAAGTTTGGAATAAGTTTAGAGTTTTTAAGCAATATTATACTTTTTTCTTTTCTAATCGTAATTGCTTTTATAGATTTAGAACACCAGTTGATATTTGATATAACATCTTTTCCACTTGTAATCATAGGGCTTGTATTTAGTTTGATTTTACCCGAAAGGGATATTGTTCATTCTTTAATAGGAATGTTAGTTGGTAGTGTAAGTCTTCTTATTGTAGGTTATCTAAGCATTATTTTTTTTAAAAAAGAAGGTATGGGATTAGGAGATGTTAAATTAGCAGCCGGGATTGGGACTTTCTTAGGATGGAAAGGTGTTTTATTAACTTTGATTTCATCATTTTTTCTGGGGGCTATAATTGGCGGAATACTAATTTTACTTAAGAAGGAAAAATTGGGTGGTTATATACCATTTGGTCCTTTTATAGCGTTAAGTAATATTTTAGTAGTTTTATGGGGTAATGAAATAATGAATTTAGTCTTACCAATTTTTCAAATTTATGGATAAAGGGTAATATCATATGAGAAATCTAATAGGATTGGACATAGGTAGTTATAGTATTAAGCTTGCTGATCTTAAAGACAAAGGTGGCAAATTTTCTTTGGTTAATTTTGGAGTAGTGGATATATCGGAAGAGCCGATAGAGAGTTTAGAACCGGCACAGAAGAATACTTTAATCTTAGAAGCTATTAAAAAGATATTTAACGAGACGAATGTTAAGACAAAAGAAGTTGGTCTATCTTTGTCTGGAGAGCAAGTTATTGTTAGGTATATTAAATTACCATTTATGAGTAAAGAAGAATTAAAAGGAGTAATTAAATATGAAGCCGAGCAGTATATTCCATTTAATATTAATCAGGTTGTCATGGATTTTAGTATCTTAGGAGAAGTCACAGAAGATAGGCAGAAGAAAATAGAAGTTTTGTTGGTAGCGGTTAAAGAAGAAGTTGTAAATCAATATATATCTTTACTTCAGCCAATAGGATTAAGTGTTAGTTTAATAGATATTGATTGTTTTGCTATGCAGAATTCTCTTGAAATTAATTATGAAAAAAAAGAAGGCGAGACAATAGCCTTAATAAATATTGGAGCGAAGTATACTAATCTAAATGTTGTTGAAGATGGAGTAACGAAGTTTTCAAGAGATATACCTCTAGGCGGTATAAGTTTAACGAAAGATATCCAGCGAGAATTCAACATAAGTTTTAGTGATGCCGAGAAATTAAAAAGGGAACAAGGGAGTATAATAGTCGAATCAGAAGAAATTGTCTTAACCAGGATACCAAGCAAAGAGGATAAAAGGGTAAAGATTTTTTCAGCTATATCTTCAACTTTAAGCAAGATGGTCTTAGAAGTCCGACGAGCATTTGATTTTTATGAATCTTCTTCCAAGAAGCGTTCAATTGGCCGGGTGCTTTTAAGTGGAGGTAGTTCAAAGTTAAAAAACATAGATAAATTTATTTCAGAAAGATTAAAATCCCCGGTAGATATACATAATCCATTTACCAATATTGAAATAGAGGATATTACTACTTTTGATGAAAAGATAAAGCAGTTAGATGTATATATGCCAGTTAGTGTTGGAATTTCTACGAGGAGAGTCCGTTGATAGAGATAAATCTACTTCCAGATAGTTATTTTAAAGCAAAGCGTAAAAAACAAATAATAGCCGCCATCACCGGAGGAGTGATCCTATTTGCTGTTATCTTAGTCGGACTATATTTATTTACTTTAATGAATGTAGCGAGAATAAGTGGTGAAATAAAGAAAGTAGAAGAAGAGCAGGCAAAAATTAAAAATATATTAGAAGAGATAAATAATATAAACAGGACAAAATCTTTTGTCCAAGAAAGGATAGGAGTTATTAATGAATTACTTGATTCTCAAACGATATGGTTTTTGCTATTAGATAATTTCAATAAATGCATTCCAAGTAATATATGGTTAAGTTCTCTGACGAACAAGATGGAAGCATCTGGATTTAGAACATTTACCGTAGATGGAATATCATTATTCAAAGAATCTGTTGCAGATTTTATTTTTAACTTAAATCAGCCGAATGGAATGTTTAAAAACGCAAGTCTAATTACATTAATAGAAACAGTTGTTTCAGGAAAAAATGTATATTCATTCAAACTCACATTTCAGTCAATAGAAGAGATAAAAATCAAGCCGCCCAAAGAGGTTGGAATGAGCGATGTTTCTAAGACAGGTATTTATGGAAACACATATGTAAATACTGATTATAAGTGTAGTATATTCAGTCCGGAAGGATGGACGATGAAAGAGGATAACACCGCGTCAGTTTTAATTACAAAAGAGAAAAGAGAGGTAAGTGAAAAATTCACACCAAGTATTGGATTAATTATAGCAAAGTTAAAAAGTAATGTTTTACCGCAGGAATATTTCAAGAATATTGAAAAGAACTATAAGAAGTTATTTAAGAACTATAAAGAGCTCAGCCAAAAAGAAATCACGATAAACAGCCTTAAATGTTTCGAGGTGGTTTTTAATTGGCAGACAAAATCAAAAGATGGTAAAGGGAAGTGGATAACATTAAGACAAAAGCAAGTATATTATATAAAAGATATTCATGCATATGTTTTAACCTTCACAGATGTTGATGATAAGTTTAAAAGTAATCTGGATGATTTTAATATAATCATGAATAGTTTTAAGGTAATGTAGGAGAAGATTATGTCTAAAGAGAAGCAAAAGTGGATTTTACTTGGTCTTATTGTCGGTGTCATTTTATATGGTTATTTTCAATTTCTATATTTCCCATTAGGGAAGAAAGTAATTGAATTAAGGAATACACTTGATGTTAAGAAAAAGGAATTAGAGAATGCAAGGTTAAATGCAAGTGGATATGAGAAATTAAAAGCAGAAGCAAAGCAATTAGAGATGGAACTTAATTTCATCATGAAGAGATTACCAAAGTTTGATGACCAACCAGGGCTTATTAAAGAAGTAAGTAAAGCTGCCGGTGAAAAAGATGTATCAATTCTTTCTTTTGAATTTCAGAAAGTTGTCCCGGGCAAAATCTTTTACTCAGAAGTTCCAATAAAACTAAGTGTAGTTTGTAATTATCATGATCTGGGAGGATTTTTAACCAAGTTAGGATATTCAATGCGTTTAATAAATGCATATGATTGTCAATTTTCTGGAGTAGGAAGTTCTGTAAAAGGAAGTGTTAATGTCTCAGTTATCCTTAAAGCATTTGTATCCACAAAAGAAAAAGAAGGTTCTATTGGAGAGTTAGAAGCAGCAGAACATCCAATCATTCCCATGTTTAGATATTCAGTAAATATTTTAAGAGATCCCTTTAAGTCTTTAAATATAAGTGAAGCCGAAGTAGTTAGTGAAGATGTAAATATATCGGCCTTAAAGTTATCGGGTATTATTGCTCTTTCTGAAAGTGAAATAGCCGTATTTGAAGATAGCAATAAAAGTTCATATTTTTTAATAAACAATAAGTTTTATTTAAGGGATAGAAGTTTGGTTAAAAACATAGAAGGTAAGATTGAAAAAGGAAAAGTCAGATTATCCCATTTAGATGCCGTAAGTGGAGCAGTCAAAGAAGTAGTTTTTGAGATTAAATAGGGACAGATACCTATTTTTCATTGTAGTTGCCCAATTCATTGGGCAAATCGCTTGATAAATCAAGCAACCACAAAAAAGGAGTGATGCAGATGAAAAAAATAATTATAGTTTTTCTAATTTTCCAGGTATGTTTTGTTTTTGCTCAGGATGATAAGGAAACATATGGTGTTTTGGGGAAGGTCGATGTCCAATCAACACAAGATGGTGTGACCATAGTTATTCCCATAGAAAAAGGCACCTTAAAAGCAAAAGTTATTAAGGTTAATAATCCAGACAGGGTAGTTCTGGATATATTTCCGGCGGTTATAACAGGAAAGCGTAATATAATTGATGTGAAGGATTCTATTATCTCACAGATTGACATATCACAATACCAGAATCAACCTCAAAAAGTAGCAAGAATTGTAGCCAGATGCCTTTCTAAATGTGAATATAAATTATCTGAGGATGTAACTAAAATAGTTTTAAGTATAACCTTAAAAGGGAAACAAACACTTTCACCAACAACCACTGAGAGCAAAGAAGAAGATGTTGTAGAAAAAGGGACGATGAAAAGTGGTCAGGAAGTTGCATCTTCTGAGGAATCTGAAAAAAGTGGAGTATTTGATAAATTTTCAATGAAAAAAGGAGAGATAGATCAGGTCGTGCCTTATATAAATCTGTTAAATGTAGATTTACCTACTTTTTTAAATACAATAGTTACTGAAGCTGGATTTAATCTGGTAACCAGCAAGAGTGTAGTTGGAACAATACCATCAATTCAATTAAGGAATGTGACCTTAAGAAAGATATTAGATGTAGTATTAAAACAAAATGGGTTTACATATAAATTAGAAGGGAATATAGTTAGAGTAGCCACACCGGCTGAAATGAAAGCAGAAGAAGAGGATGCGTTGATAGAGACAAAAAACTTTGGGCTTAATTTTGCTAAAGCGTCTGATATTGTGGCTGCTGTTACTCCATTTTTAAGTGGTAAAGGAAAAGCACAGTCAGACACCAGAACAAACACTTTAATCGTTACAGATATAACCATAAAGTTAGAAGTTATAGAAGATCTTGTTAAGAAATTAGATACGAAGACATATCAGGTTGAAATAGAAGCTAAGATAGTTGATGTTAAATTTGAAAGTGAAGATAAATTAGGAATAAGATGGGATATAGAGACGAAAGGTCCTACATCATTAGCCGGGGCAGATATATATCCTACCAGTTTAACGCTTAATCCGAATATATTTCTTTTTAGAGGTTCAGTTAATCCACCAACGACTACTGATGCCAGGTCTGGTGCTTTACAATTTGGTCTGGGTGGGGATGTTAATTTCTGGTTATCATTAGATGCATTAATAAGAAATGGTGAAGCTAATTTACTTGCGAATCCAAAGATAACTACATTAGATAATAAGACGGCAACAATTACAGCAACTCAGGCCTATTCATATGTCTCTGGTTATAATTCCCAAACAGGAGTTACTACATATGCATCTGTAGATGCAGGAGTTACATTACAGGTTACACCACAGGTCAACAGGGACAATTATGTTACATTAAAAGTTAAACCTACTGTTAGCTCTATAACGAACCCAGGCCCTCCACCAATAATAGATTCAAGAACAGCAGAGACAGAAGTATTAGTTAAAGATGGAGAAACACTTGTTATAGGGGGATTGATTAGAGAGGATGAAGTAATTTCATTAAGTAAAGTTCCTCTACTTGGAGATATTCCTTTAATAGGGAGCCTTTTATTTCAAAGTAAATCAACCGTTAAGGTGAAAAGAGATCTGGTCGTGCTTATAACGCCACATATAATAAAGTAAAGAAAGTAGGGAAAGGGAAAAAAGGGAAAAAAGCAAAGAAAAAGAAATAATTAGAACAACATTTTTATGAAGAAGACCTTACAAAAAGAAAGAGCAGTAAAAGAAGATGGTAGGTATTTAATTTATTATAGCTTGTCCTCGTGAAAATGGGGAATGGAATAAAAACCCCCGCAAAAAATCCACGAAATGATTTGTCTGCTCAATATTGTTTATACCGAATAATTAATATTTTGGTAAAAAAACACAAAGGATTTAAGTCATTGACTTTAATGGAATTTTTTGATATTATAAAGGCAAATCCTCACGGTATATCTGGGTCAGGGACGACCCCGACTCCATTTAACAAGGGGATGTGTTTTGCAAGGGGAATAAAATGGATTTTAAATTTGGAATAGATATAGTAGAGATAAAAAGGATTAAAAACCTTATAAATAAAAGGAAAAACTTTATTTCGAAAGTTTTTACAAAGAAAGAAATTACATATTGTCGTTCAAAAAAGAATCCTTGTTTACATTTTGCCAGTAGATTTGCGGCGAAAGAAGCATTTTTAAAGGCAGTTAGCTCTGGCTGGCAGGGTAAGTTAAAGTGGAAAGACATAGAGGTTTATAATGATAAGTTTGGCAAACCAATGATTTTTCTGCTTTCTTCGAAATATAAGTTCATTCAAAAGATTAAAGATATAGAATTAACAATTTCACAGGATAAAAGTCATGCTATTGCTTTCGTGGCCATAAGGAGATAGTTGTGAAAGTAGTTAATGGTGAAGATATGAGAAAAATCGATACAAAAGCAATCGTTAAATTTAAAATACCAAGTATAGATTTAATGGAAAATGCCGGTAAGGGAGTTGTGGATTTTTTAAAACAAGAATTCCCTGATTTTAAAAAGAAGAAAATTTGTATTCTTTGTGGAAAAGGAAATAATGGTGGAGATGGTTTAGTTATAGCCAGATGGCTAACACATATGAAAGTGAAGGTAAGGGTGTTTTTGTTTGCGAAGAAAGAGGAATTAAAAAAAGATGTTAAGATAAATTTAAATAAATTGTTAAAAGAAAAAGTGACAGTGAATGAAGTTGCTAATTTTAAAGATTTGGCTGAAATAGAATCTGAAATTAAGATGGATGATATTATTATAGATGCTTTACTTGGAACTGGTTTTACGGGTGCAGTTACAGGACTACTGGCCAAGTTAATAGACTATGTTAATACACTTGAGACTATCGTTGTCTCAGTTGACCTCCCGTCCGGGCTAAATGCAAATAATGGGCAAGTTATAAGTTCATGTATAAAAGCAGATTATACTGTTACTCTGGGAATTATGAAAGTAGGAACACTAATTTATCCTGGGGCAAGTTATACTGGTAAGTTAATAGTAAAGGACATTGGAATTCCTAAAGATTTAATTGAATCGGATGATATTCAACTTAATTTTATAGTAAAAGAAGACTTGCTTAATATATTTCCAAAAAGAATCCCGGATTGTAATAAAGGCTCTGCGGGTAAAGTACTAATTATAGGTGGTAGTGTTGGTTTAACGGGTGCACCATGTTTAGCCGGTCTTTCAGCATTAAGAACAGGATGTGGTTTAGTAACATTAGGAATTCCTGCAAGTTTAAATGATATTATAGAAGTCAAACTGACAGAAGTTATATCTAAACCATTACCTGAGAATTCCAATAGAGCACTTGGATTAAATTCAGAAAGTTATATTTTAAATATGAGTAAAAATCATGATGTTTTAGTTTTAGGACCTGGATTAGGAAGAGATAAAGAGACTGGACAATTAGTCAGGAATTTAATCAGAGAGATCAGGATTCCTGTAGTATTAGATGCCGATGGTTTAAATTTAATTTCAGGTAATGTGTCAGTCTTAAAGAACAAAAAAGCCCCTTTTATTCTAACACCACATCCAGGCGAGATGAGTAGGTTGGCTAATATAACCATAGAAGATGTGCAGTCAAATAGAATTGAGGTTGCCAGGGATTTTGCAAAAAAATATAATGTGATTCTAATTTTAAAGGGAGCAAGAACAGTCGTAGCTCACCCAGCCGGTAATGTTTTTATAAATTCCACAGGAAATTCAGGTCTGGCTACGGCCGGCACAGGAGATGTTTTAACCGGAATGATTGCCGGAATTATAGCTCAAGGGGTGAATGTCTTAAATGGGTCCATGATTGGTGTGTATTTACATGGACTTGCCGGTGATATGGCCAGAGAATCTAAAACTGAATATGGAATGATTGCCTCGGATGTTGTTGAAAATATTCCAAAGGCTATAAAAGAGATTATGAAGGATATTAAATGAAACCTAAAGTAGCCATAGTAAAATGTAATGATTACGATGAAGAAAAAGTAGAATTAGCCATTAGAAGAGGTATATCTTTAATAGGTGGTCTAAGTAGTATAATTAAACCAGGTGACAGGGTATTATTAAAACCAAATCTTTTGTCTGCTTATTTGCCATCAGAAGGTATTACCACACACCCAGCAATTGTTAAAGCCGTTGTAAAATGTGTAAAAGAAATTGGAGGAATTCCATTTATAGGAGACTGTCCTGGAGCCATTGTCATTGGGATTGAAAAGATCTGGGAAAAAACAGGAATGAGACGGGTAGCAGATGAAACAAATACTGAATTAGTTTATCTTGAAAAAAGAGGAAGCGAAATTTTTAATGGTATTGCCATATCAAAAGCAATACATGATTTTAATGTTATTATAAATTTACCTAAATTTAAAACACATAGTTTAACCGGGATAACAGGAAGTATTAAAAATCTGTTTGGTTTGGTTCCAGGATGGCATAAAGCGTCTTTTCATAGGGATTATCCGAGTGCCGAGGCATTTTCAAAAGTACTTATAAATATTTTAAAGGTAGTTAAACCTGCTTTAAGTATAATGGACGGCATAGTAGGCATGGAAGGAAATGGCCCTTCTAGTGGCAACCCTCGTAAAATTGGATTAATTCTAATGAGTTCTGATTGTGTGGCTTTAGATACAGTCATGGTAAAAATAATGGGTTATGACCCCAATAATATTGGGATGCTTAACGAAGCATATAAGGAAGGATTCGTACCCGAAGGCAATGAATTAGTAGGTGAAAATTTAGAGTTGATTAAAATCCCGAATTTTAAATTACCTGCTTCTTTGTGTGGACAAAAATTAACGAAAAAAATCTTTGAAAATAAAATATTGGGAATACTGGCTCAAATTTATTACAGTTTTGTTACGGCTAAACCTGAGTTTGAAGAAAAAACATGTAAAAAATGTGGTCTATGCGGGAAGACATGTCCAGTAAATGCTATTACTTATCCAAATGGTTTTCCAAAAGTTGATAGGAAGAAATGTATAGAATGTTTTTGCTGTTATGAATTATGTCCACATAAAGCCGTAGAACTTAAATATAGCTTTCTTGTTAAACTTTGGTTGAAATTTCAAAAGAATAAGTAAGGGAAAGAAAATATGAAATTAAGCAGGATTGGAGAATTTAAAATAATAGATTTAATAAGAAAATCCGTGAAATTAAACGATAAAAGAGTTTTAGTGGGTCTAGGTGATGACTGTGCTGTTGTCAGGGAAGATTCAAAAAAATTATTAATGGCTACAACAGATATGTTAGTTGAAGATGTACATTTTATTTTGAAATTTTCCCCTTATCTTCTAGGTAAGAAATCCATGTTAGTAAATGTGAGTGATATAGTTTCAATGGGAGGCATACCCAGATATGCTTTAGTCTCTATTGGTTTACCCAGGACCATTACTGTCGGATTTGTAAAGAGTTTATATAAAGGAATTCAAAATGTTTGCCGGGAGTTTAATATTGATTTAATAGGCGGTGATACAGTTTTTTCACACAAAGTAGTGATTAATATATCTCTTCTTGGAGAGATTGAGAAAGGCAAATTTTTACTTAGAAGCAGTGCAAAAGTTGATGATTATATTCTGGTAACTGGTTTTTTGGGCGATGGTGCATCTCATTTACTTGAAAATAAAATTTATATTCCTGAAATAAGATTAGATTTTGTTAGAGAACTTGTCCGGCATAATTTAGTAAATGCGATGATAGATATAAGTGATGGGTTAAGTAGTGAAATTAATCATATTGTTGTTGAAAGTAATGTTGGTGCTGAAATTTTTGAAAATAATATACCCATATCAAATCATACTTTAAAGGCAGCAAAACTTTATAAAAAAAATGCACATCAGCTTGCTTTAAACGGCGGCGAGGATTATGAACTACTGTTTACAGTAAGTCCAGAGAATTTATTTAATACTTTACGATTGGCAAGAAATAATGTAAAAGTTAGTGTCTTAGGCAGGATAGTCTCAAAAAAATTTGGAGTTGCAATTATAAATAAAAACGGAAAGAGAGAAAAACTAAGGGCTAAAGGATATGACCACTTTGCTCAAAACTAATAATGAAAAGGAAACCATTAAACTCGGAGAAAAGATTGGGGTTCTTTTAAAAAAAGGAGATATTGTTTCTTTGATTGGAGAATTAGGTGTTGGTAAAACTTATTTAACTAAAGGAATAGTAAAGGGAATGGGTTTAGATTCCGATGTAAAAAGTCCAACATTTATGATAATTAATGAATATAAAGGAATATTGAATGTATATCACTTTGATTGCTACAGGATAAAAAACTTCAAAGAATTAGAAAGATTAGGTTATGAAGAGTACTTTTATGGAGATGGAGTAACAATAATTGAATGGGCGGATAAGATAAGAGAACTTTTGCCGGCTAATTGCATAAATATAACCATGCGTAAAAAAAATAAAAATCAGCGGTTAATTCAAATTAAAAATTTAAGACAGGAGTTTTACAAATGACTATAAAAGAAAATATTTCCAAACTGGAAGAATCAGAAATAATAGAATTTAAGGAATCGGTAAGTGAATGGAAAGAAATTATTGAAACAGTATCAGCATTTTCTAATACAAGTGGTGGGAAAATATTTGTTGGGATAACAAATGCGGGTGAAATTAGAGGTGTGAAAAAAGGTAAAGATACGATTGAAGATTTAGTGAATAAAATAATTACGAATACTGATCCAAGGGCTTATCCAAAGATTTCAATAAAATCAATACAAGATAAACAAATTCTTGTTATAGAGGTTAAAGAGTCAACTGATAAACTTGTTTTAGCTTTTGGTAGACCATTTAAGAGAATAGGGAAATCCACTGTGAGAATGAGCAAAGATGAATATGAGAAAAGGATATTAGAAAAACATAAAGAAAAATTATACTTTGATTCGGAAATTTGTAAATCAGTTAGAATAAATGACCTTGATAAAGATACTATAAAAAAATTTTTAGAATTAGCAAAAGTAGAAAGACGATTGGAATTTAGTTTGCAAATTTCATTAAAAGAAGCACTGGAAAAACTTAATCTCATTGTTAATGGTAAATTAACTAATGCAGCCATACTTCTTTTTGGTAAAAACTCACAGAAGTTTATCCTACAGTCAGAGATAAAGGCTGCAGAGTATTTGATGACCGTCTTGAGATATGGGGATGTGGTCATCTTCCAGAACCGCTTACACCTGAAAATTTGAAGAGAAAACATAAATCTATTTTGAGAAATCCTTTAATAGGCAAATGCTTCTTTCTAATAAAATATATTGAAGAATGGGGAACCGGAACAAATAGAATAATTAAATGGTGCAAGAAACATAATTTGCCTGAACCTTTGTTTGAAGAGGTTGCAGGAGACTTTGTCGTAACATTTAGAAAATATCATATTAGTGATGAAATATTGAAAGAATTAACAGAACGACAAAGAAAAATTGTTGATTACTTGAAAGAAAACAAGAGAATAAACAGGAAAGAGACTGTAGAATTATTAAAATTGTCAAAAGACACAGTGGTGAGAGAATTGATAGAATTACAGAGATCTGGGATTGTTGAGAGGTTAGGCAAAGGTAAAAATACTTTTTATGTTTTGAAATAGATGAGACGAATGCAACGAATATGCGACGAATATGCGACGAATGAATCCTTTGAAAATTTAAGGAAAAAAAATAGGGCTGCCCCTATTTGTGGAGATAAATATGAAGGAAGAAGAAGCGGAAGAAGTGGAAAAAGTAAAAGAAGTGGAGGATGTTGGCAAAGTGGAAGAAGTAAATAAAGAAGAAAAAGAAGAGAAAGAAGTGAAAGAAGAGATAAAAGAGATAGATGAATTAAGTAAATTGCAAAATGAATTATCCGAATACAAAGATAAGTATTTAAGATCCTTAGCCGAAATGGATAATCTTAAAAAAATAATAAATAAAGGAAGAGAAGACTTTTTAAAGTATGCTACATCTTCACTTGTTTTAAATATACTTCCAGTTCTTGATAATTTTGAGATAGCGTTAAAAATCGACAATAGTAAATTAGATAAAAACTTTATTAGAGGTATTAAATTGATTTATAATAATTTGAAAGAAGTTTTAGAGAAAGAGGGATTAAAAAAACAACAAACACACGGGTTATATTTTAATCCTAATGAGCATGAGGTTGTAAATATTGTTGAGACTGATAAGGATAAAGAAGATGGTATGATCATAGAGGAGTTGAGAAGTGGTTATAATTTTAAAGATATGGTAATAAGACCAGCCATGGTGAAAATAGCGAAGAAAAAAGAAGTGAAGGAAGTGGAAGAAGTGGAGGAAGTGAAGGAAGGGAAAGAGGAGAAAAAATAATATGAATAAAAAAGATTATTATGAGATACTTGGAGTACACAGAAATACATCTTTAGATGATATAAAGAAGGCCTTTAGACAACTTGCCAAAATGTATCATCCTGATGCTAATCCTGGTAGTAAGCAAAGTGAGGAAAAATTCAAAGAAATTAGTGTTGCCTATGATGTGCTTTCTGACTCCCACAAGAGAGAAATATACGATACATATGGACATGACGGATTAAGTTCTTCTGGTTTTAGGTATGATGCTGACTTTAATCCATTTGAAAGGTTTAGTGGTATGTTTGAAGGTATGTTTGAGGGATTCTTTGGTGGAACAAAAGAAAGTAAAAGAGGTGCATCTGGCAGGGATTTAAGATATGATTTGGATATTACATTTAATGAAGCCGTAAATGGTGTTGAAAGATTAATAGATGTTTCGAGAATGGTAGTTTGTAAACATTGTAGTGGAACAGGGGCAAGTAAAGGAACTGCTTTAAAGACATGTCCAAAATGTAATGGTCGAGGTGCGGTTATTTATTCTCAAGGTTTCTTTAGTATAAGTCAGACTTGTAATAAATGTAATGGTGAAGGCAAGATAATATCATCTCCTTGTGATGTCTGTGAAGGTGAAGGCAGAGTAAAAGATGTTAAAAAAATAAGAGTTAATATTCCGGCTGGTGTTGATGATGGTTCTACATTAAGGTTATCAAAAGAAGGAGAAGCAGGTGAAAGAGGTGGGAGAATCGGCGATTTATACATAGTTTTACATGTTGATAAGCATCCAATTTTTGAGAGAGATGGGAATAATATTATATGTGAGGTCCCAATAAGTTTTACTGAAGCAGCACTTGGTGCTGAAATAGAAGTTCCATCCTTAAATGGCCCTATGGAAATGAAAATTCCTCCAGGAACACATTCAGAAAAGGTTTTTAGATTAAAAAATAAAGGAATTACAGATTTAAAAAGAAATGAAAAGGGAGACCAATTAGTCCGGGTAGTTATAGAAGTTCCTACTAATCTTAGCGAGAAGCAAAGGCAGTTACTAATTGAATTTGCGAAAATTAGCGGCGAAAATTATCCAGTAAAAGAAAGTTTTTTCAAAAAAATGAAAAATTTGTTTAAATAGGTCATTTATGAATAGATTTTTTGTAAATCCAGGTGAAATTAAGAATAATAAGATAACGATTTCTGGAAGTGATGTTGGACATATAAGAAATGTATTAAGATTGAAAACAGGCGACCAGGTGATTGTTGTTGATGGAACATCTACCGAGTATATGGTTAAGTTAGAATCTGTAGAGAAAGATAAAGTAGTAGGTAAGATAGTTGATAAGAAAAAAGTATTGAAAGAACCTTTTGTATCTATAACGCTTGCTCAAGCAGTTCCAAAGAAAGATAAGATGGAAACTATAATAAGGATGACAACAGAACTTGGAGTAAAAGAAATTATTCCGATGATTACAGAAAGGGTAATCGTTAGAGAGATCTCTCCTAATAAAATATTAAGATGGGAAAAAATAGCAGAAGAATCTGCCAAGCAGTCGGGTAGAACAGATATTCCTTTGATTAAAGAAGAAATGGAATTTAAGGATATTTTAAGTAATCTTAAAAATTGGGATTTAGCCTTGATACCCTGGGAAGTATTTAAGGGAGAAAGATTATCGGATGTATTAAAAGATAAAAAGGCTAAAAAGATTATAATTTTTATTGGTCCTGAAGGTGGATTTTCATATAATGAGATTAATTTGGCTAAAGAATATGGAGTTATTCCGGTCTCTTTAGGAAATAGGATTTTAAGAGTGGATACAGCAGGAGTAGTAACAGTTTCTTTAATAATGCATGAATTTAATGAAATTTAGAAAAATGAAATAGACACAACGATGTTGTTGTATATGTAAAATCACCGATTTTGCACTCCAAAGTCAAGGTAATAGAACAACCCCCTCACCCCCTTTGATAAGGGGGAATTGTACGGGGATTTATAGGAGGTGTAATAAAGTTATGAATAGCAAAATGAATAATATTTATCAATTAAAAATTACTTTAAAATATAGCAGACCACCCATATGGAGACGAGTTTTGGTTAATAAAGATTTATTATTATCAAGTTTACATAGAATAATACAAACTGTAATGGGGTGGTCAAATTCACATCTTCATCAATTTATTTATAATGGTCAATTTTATAGTCTGCCATCAGAAGATGATGGGGACGATATGGAGATAATTGATTATTCAAAAATAAAACTATCTGATTTGCTTGAAAATGAAAAAAATAAAATGATATATGAATATGATTTTGGAGATGGATGGGAACATGAAATTTTATTAGAAAAAATATTACCTTTTGAAAAAGATAAAAGATATCCAATATGTCTTGATGGCAAAAGGAATTGTCCACCTGAAGATTGTGGAGGTATTGGTGGTTATGAAAATTTATTAGAAATTATTAAAGATCCAAAAAACAATGAGTATAATAAGATGGTGGAGTGGTTAGGAGAATATAATCCAGAATATTTTGATGTTAAAGATACTAATATGAACAGACCCTATTAAATAAGATGCTGTCCCCTTTAATAATGTGTTGCATAATTTGTAAATATTGTGTATGCTATTACCAGATAGTGGATATATAAGGATGCTATGTGGTTATGAAAAACACCATTTTAAATAGAAAGGATACTCTTTTATTGGAGGATGTGATTCTCCGTTATGGCCGTATTGCGTCTTTTAATCAATTAAAAGAAATCTTTAAAAAAGAGTATTCTGCAATTGAAGTAAAGAAAAGGGTATCGATTCTGACAAAAGCCGGATGGTTGTTTAGAATTAAAAAAGGTTTGTATGTTGTAATTACGGATATCGGGAGTTTGAATACAAATAATGTATCGGAGTATGATATAATCTCTGCTTTAAATAAAGATTCATATGTGTCTTTTGAAAATGCTCTCCAATACCATGGTGTTTTTGACCAGATGCTTTCTACTGTAAGTGCGATTACTTTTAAAAGGGCGCGCAGATATAAAATGAGAAATGTTGAAATTAAATTTTTTAAGATAAGCGGGAACTTGTATTTTGGTTTTTCTGGAGAGCGAGGGGATGTTGGAATAGTAAATATTGCAAAAAAAGAGAAAGCAATTCTAGATATTTTGTATTTTCGTTCAAATGAATACTATGCCGGTTTGGTATGGCAAAAATTAAATGAATATAAAAATGATTTTGATTTTAACCTGCTTAAAGAATATGCCAGTAAATTTAATTATGATGTTATCAGACAAATAGGTTTTTTTCTTGATAAATTAGATATTAGTACTAATGATTTATATAAATTAATTTCAGGCAAAACAAGTTATAGCAAAATGACCAAGGATTCGAAAGTATTTAATTCGAAATGGAGGTTGTACTTTGACGATAAAATTGTTAGATAAGACTCAATTAAGTTTACTTAACAAACGTAGTTTCAATTATAAACTTGCTGATGCGGAAAAGGATTATTTCCTTGCTGTAGTGTTAAAGATTATTTATGAATCATCCTTAAAAGATAAAATTGTTTTTAAGGGAGGGACGGCAATACACCATTGCTATATTCCGCAGTCACGTTTTTCAGAAGACCTTGATTTTACTTCCATAGATAAATCAATATCGCTTCATGAGGTGAAAACGGTTCTTGAATCACAAGATTTTTTGGAAGTAAAAAAGGATTATGTTTCAAAAGCGACCATAAAAATTGAAAGGTTGAAATATGACGGACCGTTAGGATTACCGAATTCCCTGAAAGTTGAAATTGATTTTATTCAGAATGTTGTTCTTCCGGTAAAACATCTTGAATACAAAAATGTTTGGGGTATAAAAACAAGCGTGAGTGTTATGGATATTAAAGAAATTTGTGCTGAAAAAATCAGGGCAATGAGTGAAAGGGCTTTATATCGTGATTTTTATGATTTGTGTTTAATTTTTAAATATTTTAAGATTGACTTAAAAGATATTATTGAACTTATAAAACAAAAAGAAATAAGAAAACCTATTTCCAAAAAGAATATATTGGAAAATTGGAGATTATCGCAGAAAGAGAAGGAAAATAAATTGGGGATGATTTATTACTTTGAAAAAATAGATGATTCATATATTGATGAATTGCTAATGGGGATTAATATTGATTTAGCAGGAAAAAAGTGAAAGAAATGGATAAAGTTAAAAACGAAAATGAAAAAGTGATAAACATTATTTAAATAAGGTGTCCCCATTTATGTCATTAACAGGTGGTAGGGGATATAACTTAGGTGAAATAAACAAATTAGGGTTACTTATCCCTAAAGGATTTTGTATTACTACTTCTGCATATTATCTTTATCTTTCGAAGAATCATATAAATGTAAACCTAAAAAATCCTGAGAAAAGGTAGTATCTATAAACTTCCTTTGTCTACAAACGATAAAAAAATCTTTTTTAAATGAAGGAATAATGGTATAATAATCATATGAAAATAGGAATCATAGGTTTTCCACAGACAGGCAAAAAAACACTATTTGAATTGATAACCAGGCATAATCTTAGTGAAAATGATATATTATCAGGTAAACCTATTGAAGGGATTGCGGAAATTGTTGATCCTCGGTTTGAAAAACTTGCCCATATGTATAACCCGGAAAAATTAGCCAGAGCAAAGATAAATCTGGTTTTATTGCCTAAATTGGGAAAAGGTGATTTGGCCAAAGAAGAGGTTTTAAAAGAAATAAATGTTGTGGATGTTTTATGCCATGTCGTTAGATCTTTCCATAACGATTCCGTGTATCATCTTAGCGGTTCGGTTGATCCCAAAAGAGATATTGAGGAAATAAATTCTGAGCTTATTCTTAACGATCTGTTGTTTATTGAAAAACGTTTGGAAAGAATAGAAAAAAACATAAAAAGATTGATGGTTGATTCTGCCATCAAGGAAAAAGAATTATTGTTTAAATTAAAACAGCATCTTGAAAAAGAAAAGCCATTACGCTTATTGGAAATGAAGAGCGAAGATAAAAAAATATTATCCAGCTATCCGTTAATTACATTTAAGGAAATGATAGTTGTTTTAAATGTTTCGGAGAAAGATCTTAAGGATCAATCTGAAATAAAAAAACTCGAAACATATTTTGCGCCATTTAAAATTAATATGATGTGCGTCTCAGCCAAAGTTGAGGCAGAGATAGCTGTTTTGGAAACAGAAGACGAAAGACAGGCGTTCCTAAAAGAAGTTGGGATAAGTGAACCGGCTATTGATATTTTAAAAAGAGTATGTATTAAGGCACTTGATTTGATTTCTTTTTTTGGTGTTGGCTCGGATGAAGTAAAGCAATGGACTATAAGAGCGGGATCCAGTGCTCCGCAGGCAGCCGGGGCAATACATTCTGATTTAGAAAAAGGGTTTATTCGTGCTGAAGTAATGAAATACGACGATTTGATTTCTTTTGGATCCGAGAAGAGTTTAAAAGAAGCAGGAAAATTTTATTTAAAAGGAAAAGATTATATTGTTGAAGATGGAGATATTATTGGCGTCAGATTTAATGTGTAATTAGTGAGGTGAAAAATGCAAAAAGTAAGATTTGAAGATTTAAATCTTCCGGTTGAAATAAAAAAAGCAATTGATGACATGGGGTTTGAAGAAACAACCCCGATACAAGCACAGTCCATTCCTTTATTAAGGCAGGGCAAGGATATTTGCGGTCAGGCGCAGACAGGAACGGGAAAGACGCTTGCTTTTGGAATTCCGATTATTGAGAAGATAGATGCACGAAATAAGAAGCCGCAGGCAATTGTTTTATGCCCGACAAGAGAACTTGCTATTCAGGTTTCTGAGGAATTCAGGAAATTATCAAAACATAAAAGAGGAGTTCAGGTGCTTGCCGTCTACGGAGGGCAGGCGATAGACAGACAGTTAAGAGCTCTTGAAATTGGTGTGCAGATAATAGTTGGAACTCCGGGCAGGGTTCTTGATCATTTAGACAGGGGAACTATTGATTTAAGAGGTATTAAAATGGCTGTTTTGGATGAAGCGGATGAGATGCTTGATATGGGATTTGTTGATGATATTGAAACGATTTTAAGGAAGACTCCGAAAGAAAAGCAAACAATGTTTTTTTCGGCTACGATGCCAAAAGAATTTCTTGGTTTGACGCATAAATATCAAAAATCCCCAATTATGGTGAAGGTGGTTCATGAAGTTTTAACCGTTCCAAATACGGAACAATATTACTGCGAAGTAAGGGAAGGTGGTAAGATCGAAACATTATCACGTCTTATAGATTTTTATAATCTCAAATCATCGCTTGTTTTCTGTAACACCAAAAAAGAGGTCGATGAAGTTGTTGATCATCTTGTGTCCAGAGGTTATTCCGCACTTGGTCTTCACGGTGATTTAAAGCAAGTGTCCAGGGACAGAGTGATGGCAAAATTCAAACGCGGTGCAGTAGAAATTCTTATAGCCACCGATGTTGCGGCCAGAGGATTGGATATTGATGATATAGAAGCGGTTTTTAATTATGATATGCCTCAGGACGAAGAAAGATATGTTCACCGGATAGGCAGGACAGGAAGAATGGGGAAAGCAGGCAAAGCGTTTACCTTTGTCGTCGGTCGGGAAATTTACGAGTTAAAGGATATACAAAGATATGCAAAAGTAAATATACTCCGTCAGAAAGTCCCTTCATTCGATGAAGTGGAGGAAATAAGGAACAACCTTTTACTTGAAAGAATAAAGAAAATAATCAAAGAAGGGCATTTGTCAAAATATGTTAGTTATGTTGAATCTTTGCTGAGCGAAGATTATACTTCTTTGGATGTGGCCGCCGCGATGCTTAAAATAATAATAGGTACCGATGACGAAGAATTTGACGACGATGATTTAAATAATACCGGGGCAGAGCCGGGGATGGTCAGATTATTTATTAACATCGGCAAGGCACAAAATATGAACACCAGGGATTTTATTTCCGCCATTCAAAATGAAGCAAAAATAGATGGTCGATTGATAAAAAATTTAAACATACTTGATAAGTTCTCGTTTTTTGAAGTTCCATTGGATAAGGCTCGTGGGGTTTTAGTTAGTCTGAAAGATAAACAGATAAAAAACATGAAAGTTTTTATTGCACCGGCCATGAAGAAGTGAAATTAGAACAACCCCCTAACCCCCTTTATTAAGGGGGAATTAAAAGGGGGAATTAAAAGTTAGAGGGCTTTCACTGAATATTTACTGTATAGTCTCTGGAGGGGAAAAGACATGTTAAATATTAATTTAGAAAAGGAAATATTAGAGAAAGAAGAAAGAGTTAGGCAATTTTTAAAAAAACATAATTTAGATGGGATTTTAATTACAAAGCAGAATAACTTTGCCTGGTGGACAAGAGGAGGGGATAATCATGTTGTTACTGCATCTCAAGATGGTGTGGCCTCGATACTCGTTACACACGATAAAAAATATATAATTACAAGCAACATAGAAGCGTGTCGGATTATGGATGAAGAAGTTAAAGGACAGGATTTTATATTAGAAAAATACAATTGGTGGGAAGATGCTAAAAAATTAGGAATCATTAAAAAGATTGTAAATAGCGGGAATATAGGCACAGATGATGGATTTGGAGGATATAAAAATATTGATAATGTGTTTGCTCGTTTAAGATATTCGCTTACAGAAGAAGAAATCAAGAGGTACAAATGGCTTGGAGGAATGTCAGGAAAGGCCATGGTCGATGTATGTAAAAAGATTAAAAGAGGAGATACAGAATTTGAGGTTGCTGGTGCTTTATCGCAGGAATTATTAAAAGAGGGTATAACTCCGGTAGTTTTGCTGGTAGCGGCTGATGATAGAATTTCAAAGTATAGACATCCAATTCCTACAAATAAAAAGATTAAAAAAGTTGTCATGGTTGTAGTTTGTGCCAGAAAATGGGGTCTTATAGTGTCTTTAACTCGTATTGTTCATTTTGGGAAGATACCTTCTGAATTAAGAAAGAAGCACAATGCAGTGGTAAAAGTAGATGCGGCCTTTAATTTAAATACTATAGTTGGAGCAAATGTTGGCGAGATATTTAAAAAAGCTTTAAGCATTTATAAACAAACTGGTTTTGAAGATGAGTGGAGACTTCATCATCAGGGTGGAAGCACAGGATATGCAGGTAGAGATTACAAGGCAACATCAGAAAATAATGAAGTGGTTTTGGTTAATCAAGGTTTTGCTTGGAATCCTTCTATTACTGGAACTAAAAGCGAAGATACTATAATTGTCAGAAAAGATAAAATCGAAGTTATTTCAGAAACTCCAAATTGGCCAATGATAGAAGTAAAGATAGACGGTAAGAAAATCTTAAGGGCTGATATATTAGTGAAAAAATGAAAACAGCGGTAATTGATACCTTAGGTTGTAAAGTTAATCAGTACGAATCTCAAGCCATGAGGGAATTGCTTGAGTCAAATGGCTTTCTAATAACTAATAATATTAAAAAAGCAGATTTTTACATTATTAATACTTGCATAGTAACTCACACAGCAGAGAGAGATTCGTATTTAAAGATAAATAAAGCCATAAGAGATAATCCTTTTATTACAGTGGTGGTTACAGGATGTCTGGCTAATGAGAATAAAAACATTAAAGGTGCCCAGTTTATTTTAGAAAATGAATCCAAAGGTAAAATATTGCAGGTGATTGGGAAAAGTGGAGAAAGTAGGGAAAGTAAAGAAAGTGAGGGAAATTTTGGTTTAAAAATATCTGATTTTTATGGGCATACTAGGGCATTTGTAAAGATTCAAGATGGATGTGAAAATTTTTGTTCTTATTGTAAGGTGCCATATGTTAGAGGAAAAATTAAAAGTAGAAACCTTAATGATCTAGTTGATGAAGTAAAAAGATTAACTAAAAAAGGATATAAGGAGATAGTTTTAACAGGTATAAACTTAGGCTCATATGGAAAAGATTTGGATAATGAAATTAGATTGTTAGAGGTTTTAAAAGCACTTATTGACATAAAAGATATAGGTCGAATCAGGCTAAGTTCTATCGAACTGAAATATATATCAAGAGAACTTATAGATTTAATTTCTACAACTTCTAAAATTTGTAATCATTTACACATACCATTACAAAGCGGAGATGATGAGATTTTAAAAAAAATGAAGAGAAATTATTTGATAAAAGATTATAAAGAAATAGCAAGTTATGCTAGAGATAAAATAAAAGACATATCTATTACAACTGATGTAATTGTTGGATTTCCTGGAGAAGATGATAAAAATTTTAATAATACTTGCAAGGTTATAGAAGAAATTCAATTTTTAAAGGTGCATATTTTTACATATTCTGATAGAATAGGTACTGATGCGTACAATTTTTTTAACAAGGTTAATGACGATATTAAAAATAAAAGACATCTGGAAGCCCAGGAGATATGTAGTTTAAATTCAAAAGAGATTATTAAAAGTTTTATGGGTAAAGAACTTGAAGTTTTGGTAGAATCAACTAAAGATAAAATTTCGGGACTATTTAAGGGAATATCTTCAAATTATATAAAAATGAGTTTGGAAAATGCAGATGAAAGTTTAATAAATAAAATCGTAAAAGTTAAACTACTTAAAGTTGATGATTTTAATCTGGGGATGGTGATTGTCTGAAATAGGTATCTGTCCCCTATTTTATGTCCCCTATTTTAGAAAGGAGTTAAACTAATGTTAGGATGTTTATTCTGTAAGATAGTGCAGAAACAAATTCCAAGTAAGATTGTATATGAAGATGATAAATGTATAGCCTTTGAAGATATTGACTCTCAAGCTCCTGTGCATGTTTTAATTATACCCAAGGAACATATACCGACAATTTTGGAGATAAACGAAACTCATAAAGATATATTGTTTAATATGTATCAAGTGGCAAACAAAATTGCGACAGAAAGAAATATTGCAAATCGTGGTTTTAGATTAGTTGTTAATTGTAATGCAGAAGCAGGTCAATCTGTTTTTCATATTCATATGCATTTAATTGGTGGAAGACATATGCAATGGCCACCAGGATGAGGTAGTGTGAAAAGAAAAAAACCGATAATGGCTATAGATGGACCGGTAAGTTCTGGGAAAAGTACTGTGGCTAAGTTAGTTGCAGAAAAATTAGGATTTTGTTATATTGATACGGGTGCTATGTACAGGGTAATAACTTTAAAATCTTTAAAAAACAAGATAGATTTAAAAGATGAAAAAAGTTTAATTAAGATGGCTAAGAATACAAAAATAAAGTTTAAGGAAGGTAAAAAATTAAAAGTTTTCATGGATGGGACCGAAGTAACCGATGAAATTAGAAATCCTTTGGTGTCTAAAAATACATCAGATATAGCCGATTCTGTTGGTGTAAAGAAAATACTTATTAAATTACAGCAAAAGATGGGGAAAAATGGTGGAGTAGTTTTAGAAGGCAGAGATATTGGCTCATTAGTCTTCCCTGATGCAGAATTTAAGTTTTATATAGACGCTTCTAGAGATAAGAGGGCCAAGAGAAGATATAAAGAATTACTAAATAAAGGAATGAAACAAGATTTTGAAACTGTTAGGCAGGACCTTACTAAAAGAGATGAGAGAGATGTAAACAGGTCTTTTGGTGCATTAAAGTTGGTTAAAGATGCTAAAAAAATCGATACGACGAATTTAAATATTGATGAAGTTGTGAATATTATTGTTAATGAAGTCAAAAAAGGAGTATCAAAATGAAAGCAGTAATTCTTGTTGGTGGAGAAGGAACCAGACTTAGACCTCTGACCTTAAGTGTTTCTAAAGCTGTAATTCCTGTTGTTAATCAGCCTTTAATATTTTATATTTTAAAATGGCTAAGTAATTATAATCTAGACGAAGTAATTCTAATAGCGTGCTATTTACCTCAAAGGTTAAAAAAAGTTTTAGGCAGTAAAATGTTTGGAATGAAAATTAAATACATCTATGAGGATAAACCTTTAGGTACCGGTGGAGCCATAAAGCGAGCAGAGAAATTTATGGATGCGACCACATTAGTTATGAATGGAGATATAATTACAGATTTAAATATAAGTAGTATGATAAAATTTCATAGAAGGAAAAAGTCCAATCTAACCCTAGCCTTAACCCCGGTTGAAAATCCTTCCTCATATGGTGTGGTTGAAACTAATAAAAATAATGAAGTAGTAAGATTTTTGGAGAAGCCAAGTTTGGATGAAATTTCAGGGAAAAAAGCAAACATAAACGCTGGAGTATATTTAATTGAACCTTGTATTTTAAAATTTATGAAAAAAAGTAAAGTATATTCAATAGAAAGAGATGTTTTCCCAAAACTATTAAAAAATAATTTTTATGGATATATAAAGAAAGATATTTACTGGTTAGATATTGGAACACCCGAAAAATACAAGCAGATAAATTATGATATTTTAAATGGAAGGTTAAAGGTAAACCTCGCACTCTCTGGTGGTACGCGAAGTAAAAATGTAAAATTAGGAAAAAATGTTAAAATTTTTAATCCAGTCAATATAGGTGATGGTTCAATCTTAGAAGAAGGAGTAATAGTAAAAAAGTTTTCTATTATAGGCAAGAATTGTTTGATAGGAAAAAATTCTGTTTTAGAAGGTTGTATTTTATGGAATAATGTCCAAGTAGGTGAAGGATGTGTTTTAAAAGATTGTATTATATCTGATAATTCATATATAGGGGATTTTAGTTATTTATCAGGGAATTTAGTCATGGGACCTAATTCTACTATTACACGATATAGTAAATTATGAATAAAAAATATTATTATATTGTTTTTATGGCTATCCTTTCTGTTTATATTATCACTTTAGCGTCTACAATTACGGCTACTGGTGATAGTTCTGAAATGATAATTGCACCATATGTTTTGGGAATTGCTCATCCTCCCGGTTATCCATTATATACTTTACTTGGAAAACTTTTTACATTTTTACCATTAGTTAGCATCGCTTATAGAATAAATATAATGTCGGCTATCTTCTCGGTATTAGCTTTGATATTATTTTATAAAATACTTTTAAAATTAATTAAAAGTGAAGTTGTGTCGATTTTTTCAACAGTATTTCTTGCTTTTGTCTCTACATTCTGGGAATATTCAATTGTGGCAGAAGTCTTTGGTTTAAATAATTTTTTTGTATGTTTGTTAGTTTATATTTTAATGATATGGGATGAAACAAGAAAAGAAAAGTTTTTTTATTTATTCTCGTTTATACTTGGATTAAGTTTATCGCATCATCTTAGTGTCATTTTTTTATTCCCAGCATTTTTGTATTTGTTATATAAAAACAGATTTAGTTTAAAAATAAATCCAATTAAAGCCATGGCCTTATTTTCATTGGGTTTACTTCCTTATATTTATCTTCCTATCGCGGCCAGTTTAAGACCATTATTAAACTGGGATGACCCTGTTAATCTTAGTAATTTTATTCATATGGTTACCAGGGCAGATTATGGGAAAACGAGTTTTCATGTAGAACATCTTTTTGATTTAAATAATGGACAAGTTTGGGTGTATTTAAGATCTTTAATTAAACATTTTACAATTATCGGGTTTTTAATTGGACTTTCAGGTATTTATTTTGCTTATAAAAATTTAAAAAAATATTTTTATTTTCTTGTAGTTGCCTTTGTTTTTAGTGGATTATTTTTCGTGTGTTTTTTGGGTCATACTTCCGATAAAATTGTTTTACATGTTTTACAAAGACTTTATCTGGTTTCATTTTTAATATTTGCGATTTTTTTCGGTGTAGGTATTTTACATATCTTTAAATATGTTTATCCCGTTTTAATAATACTGCTAATTGTTTTTATAGGATTAAATTATAGAATTAATAAATCAGATAATTATTTATTGTATGATTTTTGTGGTAATATGATTAAAAGTTATCCAACAAATTCTATTTTAATTGTAAGTGGTGATACATTAAGTATGGGATTGGATTATTTGCAAATGGTAGAATTGGTTAAGAAAGATGTCATAGTGTTGGACCAGGAAAAATTAACCTATACCTGGTATGTTACTCAAAAGAAAGAGCAAGAAAAAAATTTGATTATCCCGTTCGAGTATTATGATGGACGAGAACATGTTATTAAAGATTTAGTGGATTGTAATTTTGATTCACATAGAATTTTTGTAACAGGTCCAAGGGAAAAAAGTTTAGAAACTGATTATGTTATGCTTGGACAAGGATTGCTTAGATGTTTATATAAGAGTAATTCTTATATAGATATAGAGAAGGTAAAAGCAGAAAATGATAAAATATGGTTTAATTTTAAGTATAGAAAATTAGAGACAAAGTATTACGATGCAGATTCATTTGAATCGGAAATAGTAGTTATATATGCTAAAGCAAGGTTTAATCAGGGCTGGACATATGATTTTTATAAAAAATACGATTATGCCATTGCTGAATATCAACATTCCATAAAGATAGACACTGCTTTTGCTTCTCCATACAAGAATCTGGGTATAGTCTATCTTAATGAATTTCAGAAATACAAAGAAACTGTTGAGGTCTGGGAAAAATATTTAAAATTAAGTCCAAACGATCCTGAAACAGAGAAAATTGAATTTGAGTTGGATAAAATAAAGACATTGATATCCAATAAATAGATTGCGATAAGAAATATCATCTTTTTAATATTAAAGACATAGAGTAAAGAATAAGCATGGGAGAATTTATGGTAAATGAAGATAACAACAAAGAAGATAAATCTTTGGAATCATGGTTGTGGGATGCTGCGTGCGTTATTAGGGGCGAGAAGGATGCGTCCAAATACAAGGACTACATCCTGCCGTTAGTGTTTGTGAAACGGCTTTGTGATGTTTTTGATGACGAGGTAAACCGTATTGCTGCAAAGTTCGGTAATTCCAAATCCAAGGCGATTAAACTTATTGAAAAAAGTCCGAAACTTGTTCGTTTTTATTTACCTTTGAGAGCCAAGGATATTGAAAAAGATGATACTTGGTCAGCAATCAGGACGCTTACTGATAAAGTCGGCGAGAAACTTACCAGTATTATGCGAGATATTGCGAAACATAATGAACGAATACAGGGGATTATAGACCGAATTGACTTTAATGCAACTACCCACGGACAAAGGGATATTACGGAAGAGAGTTTAATAAAACTCATTGAAAAAATGAGCTTAAAACGGCTTGGGCTTGATGATGTGGAGCCAGATATTATAGGCAGAAGTTATGAATATCTTATTAGAAAGTTTGCAGAAGACAGTGGGCAGAGTGCAGGAGAGTTTTATACTCCAGCGGAAGTCGGAATGATAATGGCGAGGATACTTGACCCCGAGCCAGGGATGGAAGTTTATGACCCTTGTTGCGGTTCTGGAGGACTTCTTGTAAAAAGCCAGATTGCATTACAGGAGAAAATGGGAGGCAAGAAGGGTAAATATGCTCCGCTTGCTCTTTATGGTCAGGAGTATACTGCTCCGACTTGGGCAATGGCAAATATGAATATGGTCATTCACGATATGGAAGGGAAGATTGAAATCGGCGACACAATGAAAAACCCCAGATTTAAATCAGGGAGTAAATTAAAACCTTTTGACTTGGTTATGACCAATCCTATGTGGAACCAGAAGAGTTTTGAACAAAATGATTATGAAAATGACGAGTTGGAACGATTTAATGCAGGTATTCCACCTACGAGTAGTGCTGACTGGGGATGGATGCAACATATTTTTGCGAGTTTAAAAGATGACGGCAGAGCTGCTGTTGTTCTTGATACTGGAGCAGTATCAAGAGGTTCTGGCAATGCTGGAAACAATAAAGAAAAAGAAATCAGAAAGTGGTATGTTGATAATGATTTTATTGAAAGTGTTTTATATTTGCCGGAGAATCTTTTTTATAATACGACGGCACCTGGCGTAGTTGTCTTTGTAAATAAAATTAAATCAAAAGACAGAAAGAATAAAGTTCTGCTTGTGAATGCTTCTCTTGAATTTGAAAAAGGTGACCCGAAGAACTTTATCCCTGAAGCGAATCAGAAAAAGATTGTGGATGTATTTCTAAAATGGAAAGAGACAGCAAAGTTTAGCAAGGTGGTTACAAAAGACGAGATTATCAAGAATGATTACAATATTTCTCCGTCAAGGTATATTCACACTGCGGAAGCGGAAGAATACCGACCAATAGGGGAAATAGTATCGGAATTAAACGAACTTGATGTCGAATCCAAGATAATAGACAAAGACCTGAAAGATATTTTAAAAAAGTTGGGGTATTAACAGATGAAAGGATTTAAAGAAACTGAAATAGGGTTGATACCAGAGGAGTGGGAATTGGTAAAATTGGGAGATAAAAAAAAATTTGCAATATTGAGCAGTGGTATTGATAATTTTTCAAAAGAGAAAGATTACTTGTCAACATCATCAATTGAATACAATAAGATTGGTAATATTGAATGCAAAATTACATTTAAAAACAGACCACTAAGAGCGAATATGCAACCAAAGATGGATTCTGTTTGGTTTGCAAAGATGAAAAATACTTTGAAAGTATATTCGTTCACAAAAGAGAATATCTCTGAAATAAACAGGTATATACTTTCAACAGGTTTTACAGGGGTTGTTTGTTCTGGTAAAGTAAATCCAATATTCCTAAAACAAATATTTCTTTCAGATTATTTTGGTAAATTTAAAGATAGTCTTGCACACGGTAGTACTCAAAAAGCAGTAAATAATTCTGATATTCAAAACATAAATATACCTTTACCTCCTATTTTTGAGCAATCAAATATTTCTTACATTCTCTCCAAAATTCAATCAGCCATAGAGACGCAGGAGAAAATTATTAAGACCACGACAGAACTAAAGAAAGCCATGATGCAGAAATTATTCGCCGAAGGGCTTTACGATGAGCCGCAGAGAAACACCGAAATCGGCAAAATCCCCAAAAGTTGGAAAGTGGTGAAAATAAAAGATGCGATAAGAGAGACATTTACAAAGAATCCTGAAAAAGAGCTGTCAAAATCAATAAAGTATGTAGATGTGTCCAGTGTCTCAAATGAAATATTTTCTATAATAGGGCATCAAGTTTTTCTTGGAAAAGACGCTCCTGGACGAGCGAGAAAAATTATTTATTCAAACGATGTTATATTTGCAACAGTCAGACCTACTTTAAAGCGTGTTGCAAAAGTAGGAAGCGAATATAATAATGAATATTGTAGCACTGCTTTTTGCGTTTTAAGGGCAGATGAAAGTAGACTTGACTACGAGTTTCTTTATCAATATTTGATAACAGATTCTTTTATAAAAGAGATTGGTAAATTGCAGACAGGAGCAAGTTATCCTGCGGTTAGAGATGATAACGTGCGAGAAATGAAAATACCTTTTCCAGCAATAAAAGGGCAAAAGGAAATATCAAGTATTTTAAAGCAATTGGATGAGAAGGTATTGATTACAATAAAAAGAAAAGATTGTTTGCAGTCTCTTTTCAAATCAATGCTTCATCAGTTAATGACTGGACGAATACGGGTGAAAGACTTAAAAATTGCATAATAAATTATAGGAGCAAAAACAATGAACAAACCAAAAAGAACTGATATTTACTCTGATGTTAGAAAAATCCTTGTTGAAGCAAGGAATAATGTTTATAGAACTGTTAATTCCACGATGGTTATTGCTTATTGGAACATAGGTAGGTTAATTGTAGAAGAAGAACAGAAAGGTGAAAAACGTGCTGAATATGGGGCATATTTAATCGATGACCTTTCAAAACGATTAACTGCAGAATTTGGCAAGGGATTTGATGAAAGAAACTTATATTTTATGAAGCAATTTTATGTGATGTTCCCAAAAGTGAACGCATTGCGTTCAGAATTAAGTTGGACGCATTATCGGTTATTATTACGGGTGGACAATGATAGAAACAGGGCATTTTATCTTAATGAATGTGCTGATGCAAATTGGAGTACAAGGCAGTTGGAAAGACAAATCAACTCTTTTTATTATGAACGTCTTCTGACAAGCAAAAATAAGACTTCAGTTAAACAAGAAGCAGATACAAGAGCAAGACAGTTGAGTATAAAACCCGAGGACCAAATTAAGGATCCGTTTGTATTGGAATTCTTAGGGCTTCAAGAAAATACTAATCTAAAAGAGAGCCACCTTGAACAGGCATTAATTAATCATCTTCAGAAGTTCCTCCTGGAATTAGGCCGTGGGTTTTCTTTTGTTGCCAGACAACGGCGAATTTCAACAGAAACACAGCATTTCTATATTGACCTTGTATTTTACAATTACTTACTGAAATGCTTTGTATTGATTGACTTAAAAACTGAAAAACTTACTCACCAAGATATTGGACAAATGGATATGTATGTTCGTTTGTTTGAAGATAAGATGAAAGCCAAAGATGACAATCCTACAATTGGCATTATTCTGTGTACTGAAAAAGATGAAACAGTTGTTAAATACTCGGTTCTGAAAGATAATAAAAAACTATTTGCTTCTAAGTACAAACTTTATCTGCCAAGTAAAAAAGAATTAATAAATGAATTAGACCGTGAAAAACAAATCTTAAGACTTATCAAAGAGGACAAAAAATGAGTGAACGTGGCGGGGTTCAAAACCCTATATTAAAATATGTCCAGGAATTGGGCTGGGAGTATGTAAACAGGGAAACTGCCGAAAAATATCGGCAGATTGTTCCTGTGCCTTATGGCACGGAACCATCGCTATTCTTTGTTGACCTGTTTTATAAGAAAGTAAAAGAGTTTAATCCTAAATATGATGAATCCAAAGAAGCCCTAATAAAGACCTTAAGCACTCTTAAAAGCAATATTCACGGCAATAGGGAATTTCTACAATACTTAAGAGGTGAAAAAACATTTTTTTGCAAAAAAGAGAACCGAGAGCCAAACCTTATATTAATAGATTTTGATAATCCAAAGAATAATACCTACCAAGTAACAGACGAGTATTATTATTCTAACGGTAAATACGGGAATCGTGAAGACATTGTATTTCTGATTAACGGTCTTCCTGTTGCAGTGATTGAATGCAAGAATGCTACAAAGGAAGAAGCGTTAGCCCTTGGTATTGACCAGATACGACGTTACCACAGGGAAACACCAGAGATGATGGTGTCAGAGCAGATGTTTACTGTGACGGAATCACTTGGATTTTCTTATGGGGTTACTTGGAATATGGTTAGAAGGAATATTTTTAACTGGAAAGAAGAAGAAATCGGACAACTTGAGAGTAAGGTTAAGACCTTCTTTACTAAAGAACATATCTTGTCCTGCATTAAAAACTTTATAATCTTTTCCGAAAAAGACGAGGAACTTAATAAATACATCTTAAGGCAGTACCAAATAGCAGCAGTCAAACTTGTTTTTGAAAGGGCTCTTGACAAAGAAAGATGTAGAGGGTTGGTCTGGCATACCCAGGGAAGCGGCAAGACATTTACTATGATAAAAGTAGCAGAGATGCTTTTTAAAGCACCAGAAGCAGAAAAGCCGACGATTATCTTATTGATTGACAGAAATGAACTTGAGGACCAGTTAATCAGAAATCTGCATTCTGTTGGAATTGAACACGCCGAGAAAGCGGGCAGTATAACAAAACTCAATAAACTATTGAAGGACGATTTTAGGGGTATTGTTGTGAGTATGATTCATAAGTTTGCTGATATGCCTGCCAATATAAATATGAGAAAGAATATTTATGTTCTTGTGGATGAAGCACATAGGACTACCCAAGGAGATTTGGGGAATTTCTTGATGGCTGCTATTCCCAATGCTTCTTTTATAGGATTTACTGGCACCCCAGTTGACAATACTGCACACGGCAAAGGAACTTTTAAGATCTTTGGTATAGATGATAAGAAAGGTTACCTTCATAAGTATTCAATAGCGGATTCCATTAAAGACGGCACAACCCTGCCGTTATTTTATGCTTTGGCTCCTAATGACTTGCTTGTGCCAGAAGAAATATTAGAAAAGGAATTTCTTGCTTTAGCAGAGGCAGAAGGTATAAGTGATATTGATGAATTAAATCGAGTCATTGAGAAGGCGGTAAACACCAGGACATTCCTCAAAGGGAAGGAGCGAGTTGATGAAGTCGCCAGGTTTGTAGCGAAGCATTACAAAGATAATGTTGAGCCGCTTGGATATAAAGCGTTTATGGTTGGAGTAGATAGGGAAGCGTGTGCAATGTATAAAAAGGCATTGGACAAATACCTGCCTAAAGAATACTCCAGTGTTATATATACAGGTAATAATAATGATTCGGAAGAACTCAAAAAACATCATATTACTAAAGAGGCGGAAAAGAAAATCAGGAAGGAATTCATTAAGCCCGATAAATTACCAAAAATATTCATAGTTACCGATAAACTACTCACTGGTTACGATGCTCCGATTCTTTATGCGATGTATCTTGATAAGCCGATGAGAGACCATACTTTACTTCAGGCAATAGCAAGGGTAAATAGACCTTATGAAATAGACAAAGACGGTAAAGAGGTTAAAAAGCCGCACGGATTTGTTCTGGATTTTATCGGAATATTTAATAAGTTAAAAAAGGCATTGGCGTTTGATTCTGACGAAGTAAATGCGGTAATAAAGGACATCGGTTTACTAAAACAGTTGTTTGAGACAAAGATGAAAAAAGAATCGGCAAGGTATCTTGGACTTATAAAATACGGATTTACTGATAAGGATACCGATGCAATTATAGAATACTTCAAGGATAAATCAAAGAGGGAAGGGTTTCGCAAGTTTTACAAAGAGATAGAAGCCCTGTATGAGATAATCTCTCCAGATGCTTTTTTAAGACCCTATATTAATGACTACAGCAAATTATCACAAATCTATCATATTGTTTTAAATGCTTTCTTTAAGCGAGCCAGTGTTGACAGGGAATTTCTGCAAAAGACCAAGAATCTGATTCAGGAGAAGATAGGACTTTATGACTTGCACGGAGGAATGGACATCTACGAGATAAATGAAAACACTTTAAAAAAAATAAAAGAAAAAGGTAAAAACAATAATACAAAAGTTATTAACCTTGTTAAGAGCATTGAAAAGTATGTTATTGATAATCCTGACGATTTATTGTTGATTTCTTTATCTGCAAGGGCAAAAGCAATACAGGAACTGTATGAAGACAGACAGGAAGAAACGCAAGATATTCTTGATGAATTATACTCTGCAATTGAAACCCATTTAGAGCAAAAGAAAGAGATGGAAGCAAAGGGTTTTGACGGAATGTCGGCTTTTGTGAACACGGTTCTTACGGATAAAAAGATAAAAGACCCAGATAAAACGACAAAAGAAATTAAAAAGATATTTGACGAATATCCCAATTGGCAGAAGAGCGAGCAGGAAAAAAGAGAATTAAGAACAGATATAACGCTGTATCTGGCATCTATTGAAGATGATATGGATAAATATACCGACACCGTTGAGTATTTGTTCAAATTGTTGGAAGATGCGGAAAATATAGGAAATTAGGCGGCATTAATATGCGTAAGTGGAAGAACAGAGACGAGTTTAAAAAAGAAGTTAAGAAGTTTGCCGATAAAATAGATGTTAAAGTTAAGTCCATGAAATTCCGTCTGATGAAGAACAAGTGGGCATCCTGCTCCACCAAAGGCAACTTGAACTTCAACCTTAACCTTCTTAAGATGGATAAGTCTGCAGGCAAATATGTCATTATCCACGAACTTTTGCACTTTCGTGTTCCCAATCATGGAAAACTTTGGAAAAGCCTGATGCGAGTGTATTTAGGAAATATTGAAAAGAAGAGAATAATATTAGAGAAACAGGGTTTTATGTATGAATACAAGTGAAAAGGCAGAAAGAGTAATTAAAGGTTTTTGGAATGCGATTTTAACTGATAATAGAATTGCTGAAAGCTGAAGTTTTGTTGATAGAACATCTTATTTCTGGTATACTATAGTTATGATATTAATATTAAAAGTCAAATTTTGGTTGTTAATATTTCTGGTTTTATATATTTATATAGGGTATCCACTTTTCCTGTACTTCTTATCTTTGTTTAGCAGAAAGAAACTTATTAAATCAGATTTTGAGCCTTCTGTTTCGCTAATAATTTTTTCATCAAACGATGATAAAAAATTAATGCAAAAGATAGAGAATTGTTTATTGTTGGAATATCCAAGGAATAAATTAGAAATAATAGTTGCTTCCTGTGGTACCTCTGAGAATATGTCCGAGGTAGTGTCTAACTATTACAAAAGAGGGATAAAATTATTTTATCAAGCAGAAAAAAAGAACGAAAATGAAATTTTAAATAATTGTATTTTGCAAACTAAAGGAGAAATAATATCTTTTACTGATGATAATTCTGTTTTGGATAAATACAGTCTTAAAAATCTGGTTAGAAATTTTGCCGATAGTAAAGTTGGATTAGTCTGTGGAAATCTAAGATATAATGTTAATGATAATTTATTTGTCCAAGGCGAAAATTTATTTTTAAAGTATAAAAAACTCATATTAAATCTATCAAGCAAAATAAAAGTTCTAACCTTAGTTAACAAAGAATTATATGCCATCAGAAAGTCATTGTTTAAGGAAATGAAAGAATTAAACATTCCGGCTTGTATTGTTTTACCTTTAAGTGTTTTAAAAGAAAGATTTAAGACAGTTTATGAGCCCTTAGCCATTGTGAACAAAGATGTAAGTTTTGATTTTGGAGAGAATTTTAAGATTGAGTTAAATAGAATAATGAGTGAGTTGAGTTCAATCAAATATTTATTTGATTTAATTCGCTCTTTTCGTCTGTTAATGTTTATACAATTATTATCTTACAATATTCTTTTAAATCTGGCTGGTGTCTTGTTTATCTCGATTTTTATAATAAATTTCCTTATATTAGTTAAACCCTTGTATGTCATAATGTTTTTATTACAGATAATATTTTATATGGCCGGACTTTTAAGAATATCTTACATACCTTTTTATTTTTCGTTTATAAACTTAGTCTCGTTAATGGCTGTGGTAAAAATGATTTTCAGGAAGGATAAGCATTATGAAAAAAAGTAAAGTTTTTTTTGCAAGTGCCAGAGCAAAAATATGGGATGTTAGTTATAGTTTACCATTTAAATTAGAGGAGTTGTTGCTTAAAATAGATTTAAAAAAATACATTACTCATGGAGATAAAGTTGCCGTAAAAATGCATTTTGGTGGCCGTGGGGCCTTTAGAACAATAAGACCTGTTTTTGTGAGGAAGGTTGTTAATTCTATCAAAAAAACAGGTGGAAAACCTTTTGTGACTGATACAACGAGGATAGAAGCATTACAATATTTAGAAGTTGCTACGGAAAATGGATATACCCAGGCAACCTGTGGCGCGCCGGTAATAATTGCTGATGGTATATTTGGAAGAGATGCCGTACCAGTGAAAGTAGAAGGAGCAAAATATATAAAAGAAATTGAAGTAGCTAGTTCAATTTATCATGCTGAGGCTATGGTTGTTTTATCTCATTTTAAAGGACATATAGGACCGGGTTTTGGTGGAGCTATAAAAAATATAGGTATGGGTGGCGTAAGTCCTAAAACAAGAGAAGGAAAGTTAAATAGAGGCAGACTCCATAGTGTTGATGATAAGGTTCCAAAATGGATAAAAGAAAAATGTTCCTGGTGTAAACAATGTGAAGATATTTGTCCGGTAACGGCCATTACTATAATTCCCAAAGAAATTTATGAAATAAATGATGAACTTTGTTGGAGATGTGGTCGATGTGCTAGAATTTGCAAGAAAGGTGCATTAGATATGCCCATTACTCAAGAAAGATTATGCACTCATATTGTTGAGGCTAGCCAGGCAGTCTTAAGTACATTTAAGCCCAATAAAATTATTTTTGTTAATTTCATTATGGATGTTCAGCCTGAATGTGACTGTATGCCGGTAGCAGATACTCCAGTTGTTAATGACCAGGGGATAATGATAAGTGATGACCCGGTGGCTATAGATAAAGCATCGTTAGATATGGTAAATAATGCAGGACCATTGCCCCAAAGTTCTGCTGAAGATTTAGGAATAAAGTCTTCAGGTAATGTTTTGGGAATTATCAATAAAAGAGATACTGATGTTATTTTAAATATTGCCGAAGAGTATAAATTAGGAACAAAAAATTACGAAATAATAGAGGTTAAAAAGAAAGAAGGCGATGTTGAAAAAGAAAACTGGGAATAAAATAGGGACAGCGACTATTTTTGGTGAGAATATAGCACAGAAGATATTAAGAAAACATTTAATAAATGGTGTTCTTAAATGTGGAGAAGAAATAGGTCTAAAAATAGACCAGACATTAACTCAAGATGCTACAGGTACTTTGGTCTGTTTGGAATTCGAGTCTTTAAATATTCCAAAAGTTAAAACAAAACTTTCCGTGAGCTATGTTGACCATAATACTTTGCAGTCTGGATTTGAAAATTTTGACGACCATTTATTTTTGCAAACATTTGCAGCAAAGTATGGAATATATTTTTCAAAATCGGGGCAGGGGATATGTCATCAGGTTCATTTAGAAAGATTTGCCATTCCGGGTGATACTTTACTTGGTTCTGATTCTCATACTCCAACTTGCGGTGGTCTTGGAATGCTCGCTATCGGTGCCGGTGGTTTAGATGTTGCTTGGGCTCTGGCCGGCAGGCCATTTTATTTTATTAGGCCAAAGATAATTAAAGTGAATTTAATTGGTACTTTAAAACCATGGGTATCGGCTAAAGATATAATATTGGAAATATTACGAAGGTGGGGAGTTAAAGGTGGTATCGGAAAGATATTTGAATATACAGGTAATGGTTTAAAAAATTTATCGGTTCCTGAAAGGGCTACTATATGTAATATGGGGGCAGAATTAGGTGCGACAACCTCAATCTTCCCTTCTGATGAAGAAACTTTGAAATTTTTAAGATGGCAGAATAGAGCAAAAGATTGGAAAGAGATAAAGCCAGATAATAATGCACATTATGATGAAGAAATTACAATAAAGTTAGATAAACTTGAGCCTTTAATTGCCAGACCACATAGTCCAGATAATGTTTGCAAAGTTCGTGAGTTAAAAAAAATAAAAGTTAATCAGGTGATAGTTGGAAGTTGTACAAACTCTTCATATAAAGATTTAATGAAAGTTGCTTATATTTTGAAAAATAAAAGAATACATCCTGATGTAAGTTTTGTTGTTGCCCCTGGTTCTAAACAAGTATTAGAAATGATAGCCAAAAATGGCGCACTTTCTACAATAATAAAGGCCGGGGGGAGAATTTTAGAAACGGCGTGTGGTCCTTGTTTAGGTATGGGTCAGGCACCGGCATCTTGTGGAGTTTCTCTCAGGACATTTAATAGAAATTTTAAGGGTCGTTCAGGAACAGCCGATGCAGAAGTATATCTTTGTAGTCCAGAAGTTGCTGCTTATAGTGCCATAAAAGGGTACATATCTGACCCGAGAGAGTTAAGAAAAATGCCTGAAATTATTGAACCAAAAGTGGATGTAAACGATAGCCTAATAATAAAACCGCCAAAAGATTCTTTAAAAATAAAAATCATAAGAGGACCTAATATAAAACCCTTGCCTCATTTTAGTAAACTTAAGAAAAATTTAACGGGAGGAGTTTTAATTAAATTGAAAGATAATATAACCACTGATGATATTTTGCCAGCAGGGGCTAAGATACTACCACTTCGTTCAAATATTCCGGCGATTTCAGAATATGTGTTTAGTAAAATTGATGTTAACTTTGTAAAAAGAGCAAAAGAAAAGAAAGGTGGTTTTATTGTCGCCGGTAAAAACTATGGTCAGGGTTCCAGTCGGGAACATGCCGCCATATCACCCAGATATCTGGGAGTTAAAGCAGCTGTGGCAAAATCATTTGCCAGAATACATTTAGCCAATTTAACAAATTTTGGAATATTGCCTTTAACTTTTACGAATGAAAAAGATTATGATAAAATCAGTGAGGGAGATATCCTGGAAATCAGAAATCAGAAAGAAAATTTAGAAATATCTAATAAAACTAAAAATTATCGTTTTAAAGTTAAACTTTACCTTCAAAAAAGACAAAAAGACATTATTCTCGCAGGGGGATTATTAAATTACATTTCAAATGAATAATCAAAAAAATTGGTTTTCAGAAAATATAATTCCAATAATTTTATTTGCTCTTCTTACTTTTATATATTCAATAAGATTCTTTGAAGCAGATAAAATGATATTTGGACATGATATTGTTCTTATGGGACAATATTATGATGCCTTCAATCAGACAATAGTAAATAAACATCAGATACCGTACTGGATTCCGTATGTTTTTGGTGGTATGCCTCATCAACCAACCACAGGTATTTTTTATCCTACTTACATATTTTATTTTTTGTTAAATTTCCCATGGAATGATTTTATCTTGTTTTCTTATGTTCTGCATATCTTTTTTGCCGGGTTTTTTATGTATCTTTTTGCTCGGGCCATAAATTTATCCAAATTATCTGCCTTTATTGCGGGAGTTTTCTGGATGTTTTGCGGTAATATCACCACTTTAATCAATGCTGGACATTTAAATAATGTGCACGCCATAGCCCTTATTCCGCTTTTGTTTTATTTCATAGAAAAAGGCATGCAGAAAGAATACTTTTCTTATTTTATCGCGGGAAGTTTTGTGGCGGCTTTGCAGATATTAGCCTTTGGACATCAATATATGGTCTATGGTGTTTTTGTAGTTACTTTATACTTTATATACAGGTTAAAAGATAATTTTAAATACAAACTAATTTTGTTTTTTCTGGCTTTTATTTTGTTTATACCCTTAATCAGTGCCCTTCAGTTTATTCCGGCATTTTTTTATAATAAGTTTTCTTTTAGAGGAGATGTTAACTATGAATTTTTTACTTCCTGGTCATATCATCCTGCTGAACTAATTACATTTTTGTTGCCAAGGTTTTTTGGTCTTATGGAATCAACATATTGGGGGCATTGCTCTTTTTGGCTAACCAGTGAGTATTTTGGAATACTGCCACTTATACTTGCATTTGTTGCTGTGTTTTTTTTAATAAAGGATAAAAGGGCAATATTTTTTGTTTGTTTAACGGTTTTAGCCCTAATACTTTCTTTTGGTAAATACACTCCATTATATAGTTTGCTGTATAAGATTCCGATTATAAACGGTTTCAGGTCTCCAGCCAGATGGTTAGTGTTCTTCGCATTTTCAATAACAGTACTTTCTGGTATCGGATTTGATTTTATTTTAAATTTTATCAACAAAAAAGATAAGATAAATAATTTAAAGAATTTTAAAAAATTTTTAATAATTATGATTGTTTTAGGTGTAATATTTTCTTTAGGATGGATTGTCTTTGGTTCTAATTCATCAGATTTTATTTCGTCCATGCAAAAGCTGGAATTAATAAAGAATAAATTTGTTAATCAGGATTTAACACAAATAGGGAGTATATTATATAAAATGATATTAGACGATATGTTTAGATTAGTTATATTTTTCTGGATAGGCGCCATATTTGTATTTTTATCTTTTTATTCTAAAATAGATAAATATTCTTTAATAGTCTGTTTGTTAATTCTTCATTTAGTAGATGTTTGGACTATTGAATCTTTATGTGTGAAAACTGCACCTCTTAAACAAGATGATATAATACGAGAAGAAATAGTTGATGTGTTAAAAAAGGATAATTCTTTATACCGGGTTTACCCTCTGGGTGACTTATATATGAAAAATTGGTTTATAACCGAGGAAATACAAAGCATAGGCGGTTACCATGGACTTCCTTTGAAAATATATACTGATTTCACAAGCAAAGCCGGTTTAAATAATATTAATGTATTAAATTTATTAAATGTTAAATATCTTTTATCCAATCAAGAGATAAATCATCCTAATTTTAAATTAATATTTGATAAAAATGTTAAGATTTACGAGAATCTTTTATGTTGGCCAAGAGCATATTTGGTAAATAATAGGACAGTAATTAAAAATAAAGAAAGTATTTATAAGACTATAAATGCTCCAGACTTTAATCCTTTAAGTTCGGTGATATTAGAGGAAGAAATTCCTTACCAATTAGATAAATCAGTTAATAAACCAGCAGAAGTAAACCCTGCACTTTTTGGTGCACGGGTTAAAGTAGTTAACTATATTCCAAACAAAGTGGATATAGAAGTTAATACAGATAATAATTCAATGCTTGTTTTAAGTGAAGTATTTTATCCGGAGTGGAAAGCGAGTCTAGATGGCCAGGAAACCAAGATTTATCCTGCATATGGATTGTTTAGAGCAATATATGTTGAAAAAGGAAAGCATAATATAACATTTTTTTACAAACCTACAAGTTTTATCATAGGTGTGATTATTACTATTATGGCTGTTATAATTGCTTTATCAATTATGGTTTTAGAAATAAAGAGGAAAAGATATGATAAGGTGTAGTCTGGGCATAATGGCCTATAATGAAGAAAATAATATGGGTAAATTGTTAGATACATTGGGACATCAAGAGTTATCAGAAGTAGAGATTGGGGAAATAATTGTAGTCTGTAGTGGTTGTACAGATAATACTGAAATTATTGTAAAAGAGTTTATTGATAGGGATAAAAGGATAAAATTAATTTCCCAAAAAGAAAGAGAAGGTAAAGCATCAGCCATAAACTTATTTTTAAAAGAAGCCAAGGGCGATGTATGTGTTTTAGAAAGTGCGGATACTATTCCCGATAAGAAAACGATAGAAGTTTTAGTTAATCCTTTTAGGGATAATAAAATAGGAATGACGGGTGGGCATCCCACTCCTGTGGATGATAAGAATACATTCTTGGGATTTACAGTGAATATGTTATGGGATTTACATCACAGATTGGCGCTTGAGTATCCAAAATTAGGAGAGATGGTATCTTTTAGAAATATAATAAAATCTATACCGGAAGAAACTGCCGTTGACGAAGTTAGCCTAGAAGCTCAAATAAAAGAGAAAGGTTATGAATTAAGATATATACCCGAAGCGATAGTTTACAATAAAGGAGCAGAGACAATATCTGATTTTATTAAACAAAGAAGAAGGATTTATGCCGGACATTTATGGGTTAAGAAAAATCAGAATTATGTTGCTTCAACAATGAATAATAAAAGAATAATTGGAATTATTTTAAGTAATATTAAATTAAAGCCAAAAATTATATTGTTTACTCTAGGGGCAATACTATTAGAAGCATATGGCCGGTTTCTCGGGTTTTATGATTTTTACTTTAAGAAAAAGAATCCATATAAGTGGGATATTGCAGAAAGCACAAAAAAACTAAAATGATTAAAATAGGATTGAAAATACCTCTATATAAGTCGTTTTATAGATTCGGCTGGCCGAAGATGATGCCTTTCAGCTACACGATAAGTGTTACTTTTAAATGTAACTCAAGATGTAAGACATGCTATGTCTGGGACAGGAAATCTGATGATCTTACTCTTGAGGAGTTTGACAGGACATTCAATTCGCTCGGCAGTTCTCCATATTGGGTTACAATAAGCGGAGGAGAGCCGTTTATAAGAAAAGATATCACCGAAATAATTAAAAGCCTTTATAGAAGATGCAGACCAAAGGTTATAAATATACCAACTAATGGAATATTATCGGATATTATTCCGGTAAAAGCCGAAGAGATGGTTCGCTCGTGCCCGGATTCAAGGTTTATTTTCAATCTGTCCATAGATGAAATAGGCGAAATGGACGATGAAATAAGAGGGGTGAAAGGTAACTTTAACAAGTCGGTCGATGTTCTGAAAAAGTTAAAAGAGATAAAAACCAAAAATATAAGTGTTGGCATTCATACTGTAATTTCTCGGTTTAATGTGAAAAGATTCAAGGAGATTTATTTCGAACTTATTAAACTTAATCCTGATTCGTATATTACGGAGATAGCCGAGCAAAGAAACGAGCTTATGACTATAGACAAGGATATTGTTCCTGAAGAGAGGGATTATATCGGAGTTATAGATTTTCTTTTAGGCGAGATTAACGCAAAGCACTTTCAGGGTGTAGGAAGGTTAACCAAAGCCATAAGGATAGAATACTATAATATTTTAAAGAGAAGTATAATTCAAAAAAAAGAAATTATCCCTTGTTATGCTGGAATTACGACAGCTCATATTACGCCGGATGGGAATGTGTGGTTCTGCTGTGTAAAAGCAGAGTCCATAGGTAACTTAAGAGATACTGGTTTTAACTTTAAAAAAATCTGGATGGGTGAAAGAGCCGAAAAATTAAGGGAAGATATAAAAAATACTTCCTGCTACTGCCCGCTGGCCAATATGGCCTACACAAATATTATGATGAGTTATCCCGCTCTATTTAAGGTGGGAATAAAATATATTTTTGGGTGAAAATATGGATGAAATGGAAAAGAAAATAATCGAAGTTACATGGAACGAGGGTATCGGGTCGGTTTATGAGAGAATAATGCTTCACAGGTTTTTTAAAAGTATAAATGATGAATACAAGTTTGAAGAAGTGATGGAATTCGGGTGTCCCATCACAAAAGGGTATGATAATGTAGCCTTCATGCCTTTAAGTAAAGTTACTTTAACCGATGACAATCTGGAGAAGATAAAAGAAAAATGGAAATTTAACGATAACCCGGAATTTGTTGGCAAAGAAAATCTTAAGCAATATGATTTGGTCTGGAATTTTGCTTCGCTTCAGCTGGATCCTTCCGGGTTAAAGGACATGCTTAAATATTCAAAGAAATACTTGCTGGCCTTTGTGCCTAATGTTTTAAATTGCGGGTCGCCATTTCATTTTGGTTATCACCTGATAACGAGACAGGAGTGCCGGCATGCCGAGAGGGGTAGTCTTTCTTTAAGGACAAAGCGGGGAATTATGAAACTCTTCAGAAAGAATAACATAAAAATACTAAAATGCGGGTATATTGATATGCCGCCGATACCGGATATAGGATTTTCGAGGAGAGAACTCAAGCAGTGGCTGGGAATTAAAGTCGAACAAGGGGTTAATCAGGAAAAAGTGGATTACGGAATAGTTGAAAAACTTGGAAGTTTGGAAAAAAAGAATTTTCCTGAATTTATCAAGGCAGTTATAAGCCACCATATATATATTCTGGGGGAAAAGTAAATGGATGACAGAGAACTTCTTTTAAATTTTATAGACAGGAACCTGCCAGATATGACCAAGGATTTTGACGAAGGTTTGGGAATCGCTTCGGAAAGGATTTTTTTAAACAGGATTATAAGAAAAGTTTTTGATAATGACCAGAAGCCGAAAACTGTACTTGAGGCTCCGGTTGACGGGCTTATGGGTATTCCGGGGATGAACAGCGTGGTCTTTGCAAGAATTGGCTCTTCGGTTACCGTTTGCAGCCCATCGGAAGCACTGCTCGATAATGCAAAGAAGTTCTGGAGTTTACTTAAACTTAACGAGAAGGCGAGTTTTAAACCCGGGGTGTACGAGAAACTCCCTTTTCCTGACGGTAGTTTTGACCTGGTGTGGAATTACTGCATGTTTGAGCATTTCAAAGATGGAGAAGCGTTTCTTAATGAAATGAAAAGAGTTTCAAAAAAATATGTATTTTTAGCCACACAGAACTTTTATAATTACGGTTATATCATTCACAAATATTATCATTTTAAAAATAAACAGGTCTGGGACCATGGATATGTAAAGTGGATGAGACTTGGCCGGTTGAAGAAACTCTTTAAAAAAGCAGGACTTAAAATTATGGCCAAAGGATGTTTTGACACACCTCCTTGGTTTGATACATTTGATATGCATACGAGGGGCAAGATAAAAGCAATTATGAGCGAAGAAGAAAAGAAAAACTGGTATTGGAGTTCTTTGCCGGAAGGCGATGAGGACAAATTAAAAGACAATAAGTGGATAAAACGGCTTGAACTATTTGAGAAGTTTATGATTTTTCCTTTAAATTATTTATTTGCTCATCATTTTTATATAATAGGAGAGAAAAATGGATAAAGTAATAATAAAACAAATAAAGAATCTAAAAAAAGACATAGCTGATGTTTTAGATGAACTGAATTTTACACCAAAGCATAACGAGATAATAATAAAACCAAATGTACTGGCCTATCTTAAATCTGGCTCGGGATTTATTACTGATGTAAAAATAGTCAGGGCGTTAGTCCAGGTTCTTCTGGATAAATATGATATTGAAAAAATATATGTGGCCGAAAGTTCTTACATAAATGCGGATACAAAAAAATCATTTTTAATTGCGGGTTATTATGAACTTGAAAAAGAATTTGAGAAAGTAAAATTAGTGGATTTAAAAGACGAGAAATATGAGAAAAGCACTTTTAAGATAAATGCTCCGGTAATTTTGAAAAACAAAACCTTAATTGATGTTCCAGTGTTAAAAGGACATCCTCAAGTAGCAATAACATGTGCGGTAAAGAATTTAAAAGGTTTAATAACAGATGAAGATAAGAAAAATATTCACAAATGGGGATTGGAAGAAAATCTGTCACTTTTGGATAATTTTAAACCAGAATTGGTCTTAGTTGATGCAACTACTGTTCGGGAAACTTTTGGTAAACTTTTTCCCAGAAAGTATGAGTTTAATCGTATAATTGGTGGTAAGGATTCTGTTTTTGTTGATAAAGTTGCATGCGACCTTGTTGGGTTGGATATTACGAAGATTTCTTATTTAAATTCTCTATGGAAAGATAGAAAAGATGATGGACAGGTGATTGGATTTTCAAAACCATTGGCTAAGTGGAATCCGATTTTTAAAGTGATAAATATTGGCAAAATAGGTATAAATATTACAAATTCTTGTAGTAGATGCTGGGATAATTGTCTGGAAGCAATTCGACCAGGACATATAAAGAGGCAAACAAATGTTATTAAGGATATATGGCAAGTTTTGTCTAGTTTTACATTAAAAGGGAAAGTCAATCTTATTGCCGGTGGGAATAAAGATTTAATAGGTAGTAAAGAAGGCAGAATTATATTATGTGGTGATTGTGCTATTAGGAAGTTAGGAATTGAAGGGGCAAAAATAAAAGGATGTCCTGTGGACCCTGTAGAAATAAGAAAAGCAATTTATGGAAAATAATTTAAATGTTAAAGAGGGATGGTAAGAATATGCATAAAAAACTCTTGTTGGTCTCGTTTTTTATGATTTTTTCATGTCTTAAATTATCGTCAGCTGATCAGAAAATCCAAATAGCAGTCATGGACTTTGTCCCCAAGGATACATCTTTTAGTCTGGCCAGTACGGTATCTAATAGTTTGCGTATGGAGTTGTTTAATACTGGAAAATACTCCATATTGGAAAAATCAAATATTGATAAGATACTAAAAGATCAATCTTTTCAAATGACCGATTGTATTTCAGCAGATTGTACAGTTAAAATCGCAAAAATCGGAGCGATTTTAACTGTACAGCAGGTGGTTATAGGTAATTTAAGTAAAATCGAATATAAATACAACATGACAGCAAAAGTAATTGATGTTAAAAGTGCTAAAGTAATTACTAATGTATCCGAAGAATGCATTTCAGAAACTCAACTACCCGACCTTTGTAAATATGTTGCCGGATTGCTGGCCGGTTTACCCGTTGAAAAGAAATTAAAAGAACCTGTTAAACGGGAAGCAAAAGTTACTGAAAATATAGTGCTCAGAGCTGAAACTTCATATGACATATCTTGGCGTTCTGCACTCCTGCCGGGATGGGGTCAGATTGAAAATGGGCAGGACCTTAAAGGATATGCAATAGCAGGCTGCGAAATTATGGCTATAGGCAGTACGATTTATTTCTATTTATTGCATGACCAGGCTGTTAAGGATTACCAAGCGGCAGGTGCAGATAGCGATTTTCAATCTCTTGTAAAAAAAGAAGGAGATACACGGAGTTTAAATAATATTTGTTTTTGGGTTTCTGCTGCCATCTGGGTTTATGGTGTAATAGATCCGTTTATATTTGATCCCGCTAAGAGTAAAGGCGTCCAAAAACCAAGGGTGATATCATTTGAATATCAAAATGACGGAATTAAAATAGCATATTTGATTAACTTTTAAGATAAATTTGAACGGTAATCATTCAAAAAAGGAGGATTTTTATGCATAAATCGTTGTTTATGGCTATGCTTGTTTTTATAACAAGTATATGCGTGGTGGATAGTCCGGTAGTTGCAGAAATAAAACAAAATGAAAACACTGGAAATTTGCCATGTAAACTGGAAGATATGGATTTTAGAGGGATAAAATTGGGTATGGCTTACAGTGTGGTGCTGGATAAAATAAAAAATGATACAAGATATAAAGAGATAAAAACAACAACCGAAGAGACAATTAGCGCAAAAGCACCCATAAAAGGATTTAGTTGTGATGCGGAATTTCAGTTTTATAAAGGCACATTGTATAATTTTTCCATCTCGCATAAGGAAGTTTTAATAAAAGAAGTTTCCGCTAAGTTTCCTTGGAAAGATATTGTTGAATTATATGTGTGTAAGATTGGCAAAGATTACCAGGAAATAGATAAAAACTTTAATGCGGGTTCTGACTTTTCACGCAAAACCGACGGATGTTATTGGGAGAAAAACAGTTGTATAATAAAACTAACTCGTGAATATGTTCATGAATACCGTTCCACGGGTTTTACATATGTTGAAACAAACAGTAATAATTATAAAATGCAGCATATAAATAGCACCATTGAGAAACAAAAGGAATCTGATTTGAAAGCGCAAAAAGAAGATGAGATTAAGGAACAAAAGGCACAAAAAATTAAGCAGGAAAACAATCGCCGAGATGAGAAGATTAAAAAATTAAAAGATGATTTGGACCTCGAATAATAAGTAGGACATAAGTAGGGACAGCGCCCACTTGCTTTATTAAAAGATAATTTAAACTTTAAATAACTTATACGAAGAAAATAAATCAAAAAAAAATGATACATAAACCAGCAAAATTCACATTATTCATTTCAATCTGCGTTGTATTTTTAATCAGCTGTGCGCAAAACATGAACAGGGATAATCCATTTGATCCGGTTAATATTGTCGGTGGAGGTGGTGGCGGTAATGACATTTCGGATACTAACTTGGTAGGATACTGGAAATTTGATGAAGGATCAGGAAATACTGCTAATGATTCAAGTACGAATGGAAATAATGGTACTATCAGCACAGCGACATGGACAACAGGAAAATATGGAAATGCTTTAAATTTTAATAATAATGGCACCGTTATTGTGCCTCACTCAAGCAGTTTAAATATTGGCTCGAATTTTACAATAATTAGTTGTGTTTATTTAAGAAGTGCAGGCTGGTCTCCTACAATTTTAGCCAAAGGTGAAAATTCAAATTATAAAATCGGATTTTATGCGGGTACCAAAAAGTATTATTTCACTTATTACTCTAACGGATCATGGAGAGATATGGTAGGAGGAACTGATACCATTTTAAGTTTGAGCCAATGGTATTATGTGGCAACAATAGTTGATGTTCTTAATAATCAAATAAAATATTATATTGATGGAACTTTAGCAGATACAATCAATGGTAACTTTACTGCTAATCCATTAGTTACCAATACAGGCAATCTGGAAATAGGTCATAGAACAAATGGAGAATATATTAATGGTATAATTGATGAAGTTCGTATCTATAATCGTGCATTCAATTCAAGTGAAATTTCGACAGATTATAAAAAATGTATTAATATTCAGTAGCAAAATGATTAATTCCCTTTATTTGTTGGGGATATATCATGTAATATTAATTGTGCCAATTTACCCTGTATCAATATGGTGCAGGGTTCACCCAGTCTCAAGAGACGGGGTATTCTTGGCACTCCCAGATAAAATAGATGAAAGATAACTCAGAAAGATATGATATTTTAGAAGACAATTTTATATCATTAGGTACAAAATTTAAGTATAATTATGCAAAAAAGTTTATCAAAGGTAAAGTAATAGATATTGGTTGTGGGTTAGTTAATCCGAGAGAGTACTTTGAAGATGTAATAGGTGTTGAGAATGATAAAGATTGTATGGAAACATTAAGAAAGAGATATCCAGAATTAAATATAGTAGAAGCAAATGGATTAAATCTCCCTTTTAAAAATGAGTATTTTGATGGTTGTTTATTAATAGAAGTGATAGAGCATGTAAATGATGCTAATAAATTATTAAAAGAGATATGCCGTGTATTGAAGCCAAAAGGGAAATGTATAATAACAACACCTAATAGAATAGTAACTGATGTATTTGTTAAATTAAAAGTATTAAAGCCAAAGAGTGATGAATATCATGTTAAAGAATATACTATACCTGAGTTAAAAGAGATTGTCGAGGCAAATAGTTTTAAGATAATAAAAATTACTGGAATTATGCAGGTAAGATATTCTATCGCAAACTGGTTTATTTTTAAAAGTAAGATATTTTCAAGGTTGTTTTTACATTCTGGTAGGTTGTTTCATTTTATGTCAAGTGATATTGTATTAATTTGCGAGAAGTGCTAATTTTAATAAAACGCAAAAATGCATCTAATAAGGAGATAATCTAAATGACATTACCATCTAAGATATCAAATTACGATAATATTCTTAATAATATTTCAGAAATAATTGAATGTGCGAGAAAAAAGACAATCAGACAAATAAATACAATTATAACTCAAACATACTGGGAAATAGGAAAAATTATTGTTGAAGAAGAACAGAAAGGTAGACAAAGAGCAAGATATGGAGAATATTTAATTAAACGATTATCTGATGATTTGGTTAAAAAATTTGGTAAAGGATTCACAACATCTAATCTTAAAAATATGAGACAGTTTTATCTTGTTTATCTTAAACTCTATGTACTGCGTGGCCAATCTTTAAGAGAAAAAAGATACGCACTGCGTAGCCAATTGAGTTGGACGCACTTTCGCATCTTAATGAGAGTTGAAAATGAAACTGCAAGAAAATTTTATGAATTGGAAACTGTAAAAAATAATTGGTCAACAAGAGAACTTGACCGACAGATTAATTCTCTCCTGTTTGAAAGAATTTCATTAAGTAAAGACAAAAAAGGTGTTCTGAAACTTGCACAAAAAGGACAGGTAATTGAAAAACCAGAGGATGCAGTAAAAGATCCATATGTTCTTGAATTTCTCGGTATTTCAGAAAGACATCAATTTAAGGAAACACAACTTGAACAAGCATTAATTGACCATTTGCAAGAATTTATCCTGGAATTAGGCAAGGGATTCACATTTGTAGCAAGACAGAAAAGGATAACTGTTGAAAACGAACATTTCTACATTGACCTTGTATTTTATAACTACATTTTGAAGTGTTTCGTCATCATTGATTTGAAACTTGGAAAACTCATGCATCAGGATATTGGACAGATGGATTTCTATGTTCGATATGTTGAGAAAGAAATCAAACAGCCAGACGATAATCCAACAATCGGAATTATCCTTTGTTCGGATAAAAACCAAACGATGGTTAAATACACCCTTCTAAGTGGAAGTAAGCGAATTTTTGCTTCAAAATACAAACTATATTTACCGACAAAAGAAGAATTAAAGCGTGAAATTGAACTGGACAGGAGTTTGATTGAAACATATAAAAAACTAAGAGAGCAAGGTCAAAAGTGAGTAAGAACATGATAAGATTAATTTGTGAGAAATATTAAATATGCCAGAGATTTTGCTCATAGACCCTCCATACAGTTTTACAGAGATTGTAAAATTAAAAAGTAAAAAAAAACAAGGCGGATTTTATGTAAGGTATCCACATCTTGGCTTAGGTTATCTTGCATCTTTCCTGAAAAAAGAAAATTTTTCTGTTGAAATTCTTGATGCTTCTGTTGAAATGTTAAATGTAGAGAATATTATTGATATTATTAAGGATAAAAAACCTTTTATAGTTGGTATTACTGTGACTACTCCTTTGATAAGAACAGTTTATTCAATTATAAAAAGAATAAAGAGTGAAAATATTAAATGTGAAATAGTCCTTGGAGGAGCACATATATCCATAGACCCGGAAATTATAGAAGATATGGATGTCCAATATGGTTTTATTGGAGAAGCGGAATATGGATTTCTTAAGTTGTGTAAAAGACTCGTTAGAGATCAGGGTGAATTCGATGAAATAGATGGGTTAGTGTACAATAATAACGGAATTATTAAAATTAATAAAAAGAAAGTACCTGATGATTTAGATGCTTTACCTTTTCCAGCAAGAGATTTAATTGATAATGATAAATACTTTAGTCCAGTGATAAGTGGAAGGATTACTTCAATGATTACTGCGCGAGGTTGCCCATTTAATTGTGCTTATTGTTCTAGACCAGCGGTTGGTAAAGAGTATAGAGTTAGAAGTCTTGAGAATATTATAAAAGAAGTTAAAGAAGTTATCAATAAATATGAAGTGAAATATATAAACTTTGAGGATGATACCTTTACGCTTAATAAGGACAGAACAAGGCAGTTTTGTGAGAAGGTTATTGACGAAAAAATAAAGGTGTCTTGGGGTTGTCAGACTCGTGCTGATTTAGTGGATGCTGAACTCTTAAAGGTTATGAAAGATTCAGGTTGTATAAAAGTATCATTTGGAGTTGAAACTGGTTCTGAGAGAATTAGATATTTAATTAATAAAAAAGTAAAAAATGAAGATTATATAAAAGCATTTAAATGGTGTCATGAGTTAGGTATGGAGACAAATGCTTTTGTTATGTTTGGTCATCCAACAGAAACAATTAAAGAGATGGAAGAATCAATAAAATTTACTTGTAAATTATCTCCAAACTATGCTGCTTTTTATATTACGACTATATTACCTGGGTCTATTCTCTGTGATGAAGCAATAAAAGAAGGGATAATAAAGCATCCTTTAGTTTGGAGAAGATATATGAGAGGGGAAGAATATTTGCCTTCGTATATACCCAGCGGTTTAAATAAAAAAGATTTGGATGAAATGTCAAAAAGAGCATTCAGGAAATTTTATTTAAGGTTTAAATATATTTTAAGTAGAGTTAGAATAATCAGAAATTTTAATGATTTAAAGCGTAATATTAAATCAGGATGGACAATTATAAAAGATTATATTATAAGGTGAAAAATTTATCTGCAATTCTTTTGTTAGTGGTTGTTCTTATTGTTTATTTATCAACAATTTGTCCCTCCGTATATGTTGGTGATAGCGGGGAGATAATTGCTGCTTGTTATTCAATGGGAATTGCTCATCCTCCCGGATATCCTTTATATTGTTTTTTAGGGAAAATTTTTACATATTTACCTTTAAGTAATATTGCATATAGAGTAAATCTTGTTGCTGTATTCTTCGGTAGTGCCACAGTACTTATATTTTTTCTCACTTTATCTACTTTTTTCACTTCCTTTACTTTATCCACTTCTTCCACTTTTCTCGCTTTCTCCACTTCTTTAATCTTTGCTTTTTCCAGGACTTTCTGGTGTCAAAGTGTTATAGCCAAAGGCGGAATTTACACTTTAAACTCATTTTTATTGATTATACTTTTAATTTTGTTTTTAAGGATTATATTTAATAAAGATGGTGCTTCTCTACTTGTTTTTGCCTTATTTTCTGGACTGATTTTAACTAACCATCATACATCCTTGGCCATAGTTGTAATTTCTTTTATCTTTTTATATTTTTGGCAGAAAGATTTGCTTGTAAAGAATTTTTGGAAGATAGTATTACTATTTTTAATAGGATTATCATTTTATTTATATTTACCAATTAGAGCCATCTCTAATCCGTCTATGAATTGGGGAAATATTACTTCTTGGCAGGGATTATTAGATTTAGTTTTTAGAAAACAGTATGGAGGGTTTGCCAAAGGAGAAATAACATTATATTTATTTTCTCAACAGATTTTAACTTTTCTTAAAACATACATTTCCCAGTTTACTATTTTTCTTGTTCCGTATGTAATTTTAGGTTTATTTTATTTATATAAGAATAATAAAAAGATATTTATTTATACTTTATTTATTTTTTTAACTTTTACTATTGTTATGATTTTATTGATAAATCCTAAAATGAATAGAAATGATTTAGAGGTGATAGAAGTTTTTTATATTCCCGCCTATCTGGTTTCTGCTATCTGGCTTTTTTTTGGTTTTTGTTATTTTATCGCATTGTTTAAAAATAAATCTTTTTCTACTTTTGTCACTTTATTCACTTCTTTCACTTTCCTGTTGCCTTTAGGATTTAATTATTTTGAAAATGATAGAAGCAAGAATTACATAGCCTATAATTACGGGATAAATATGTTAAAAACCCCAGAGAAAAATTCTATATTGTTTGCATCTCAGGATAATGAAGTATTTATACTTGCCTATTTTAAAAAAGTAGAAGGTGTAAGAGAAGATGTGACTATCTACGAGGATTTAGGTTGTGTATTTGAGAATATATACAGGGATGATATGTTAAAATTAAGCATGAAAGAACATCAGGAAAGAAGAAAAAAGGTTCAGATGAATATGGTGAATACGACACAAAGACCTGTTTATTTTTTAAGAACAAGCAGTATGTATCAATGGATGAAAGATAAAGCAAAGTTAACGGGTATAATGTTTGCCTTAAATAAAAAAACAGATAAAGATTATTTTGAAATTTATAATTTTGATGGGATAGAAGATAAAAAAATATATAAAGAATATCTTGTCAGAGATATCATGGCCCAATATTATTTTTCACAGGGAGAATATTATTTTGAGAAAAAACAGGATGATTTAGCCTTTGGGATGTTTGATAAAGCACAGGAGATAGGCCACGATATATCATGGGTTAGTAATAATATTGGTATAATTTATGAAACTAAAGGATTAATTGATAAATCTATAGAAAATTACAATAAGGCCATAATGGCGAATCCATCCTCGGCGGTTGCACATTATAATTTAGGGTTATCTTTAAGTAAAAAAGGAATGATAGAAGATGCTATCAAAGAATATAGGGAGGCTTTGAGAATTAACCCTAATTATTCAGATGCTTGTAATAATCTGGGTAATTTATATATTAAGAATAAAGATTTTGAATTAGCCATTAATGAATTATTAAAGGCTATTGGCATGAATCCAGGTAATCCTGATTCATATTATAATTTAGGTGTGGCCTATAATGAGACTAATGATTTTAAAGAAGCAATATCATCATTTGAAAAGGCGATTTCATTAAAACCCGATTATGTTGAAGCGTATAATAATATAGCCGTGGCCTATTTTTTAAGTGGTCATAAAGAGAAAGCAATAGAATTATGGGAAAAAACATTGAAAATAAAACCTGATTTTCGTGATGCAAAAGTTAATTTACAAAGAGTAAAAGGAAGCAAATAAAGTAAAAAAAGCAAGGAAAGTAAAGAAAGTGAAAAAAGCGAAGATATGAATCTATCTAAATCTGTTTGCATTTGTATAATAATATTTTTACTCTCAACACTGATTTACTTTAATTCTTTACAGAATATTTTTTTAATGGATGACAAACCTATTGTAGAGAGTAATGCCTTAATAAGAAATCTTGGTAATCTTCCAAAGATTTTTGTCTCAAACTATTGGGCAAATACTCCATATGGAAAAGGAGTTTTTTTATACAGGCCATTGGTTATTAGTTCATTTGCAATAGATTATGCTATCTGGAGCCATAACCCTTTTGGCTTTCACCTTACAAATATAATATTAAACGACTTAAATTCAGTCTTATTGTTTTTAATATTAGTTAGTTTTTTTAAATCTTTACCTTCGACTTACTACCTACTATCTGCTTTATTGTTTTCATTCCATCCTGTTCATACTGAGGCCGTAAATATGATTGTGGGTAGAACTGAACTACTCGCAACATTTTTTTATCTTTTAACATTGTGGCTGTATATTAAAAATAAATACTTCGGTTGTCTTATAACTTTTTTTCTGGCTTTACTTTCAAAAGAAATGGCTATAACTTTACCTTTAGTCTTGTTTTCATCTGAGTTTATATTTAAAAAGAAATGCGAAAAAAAACACTATATTGGATTTTTAATTGTTATTGCCATTTATTTCATTATAAGAACTACAGTCTTAGGTGGATTAGTATCTGCTCATCAAACTGGTATATTGAGCCAGCAAAATTTTCCCCAAAGAATATTTATAGTGTTTCAGGTTTTAGGACACTATTTAAAACTCTTGTTTTGGCCATACCCATTAACTCCTGATTATAGTGATTTCCCTCTGGGTAATTCCTTGTTTAAATTAGATGTTTTTATTCCACTTATTTTAATAGTTGTTTTGCTCTTTATTGCTTATAGATTTAAAGATAAGCAAAAAATAATATCATTTTCAATAATTTGGTTTTTTATTACAATTTTACCGGTTTCTAACATAATATCAATTGGAACATTGATAGGAGAAAGGTTTTTATACTTACCTTCTATTAGTTTAAGTATTTTAGCCATATGGATTTACCCTAAATTTAGAAATTTTGGCAATACGGTACTCTTAGTTCTTGGTTCTGTTATTCTAATTATTTTTGGAATGATTACTTTTAGCCGGAATTATGATTGGAAGGATAATTTTTCATTATGGAATGTTGTTTTAAAATATCAACCGGATAATGTCAGGGCGAATTATAATCTTGGAGAATATTACGAGAGTCTTAAAGAGAATGATAAAGCATTACAGCATTATGAAAAATCTGTAGAATATTATCCTCAAGCAAACTGGCATCCGGATAGAAATTCTATTCTAATGGTAAAAGAAAAAATATCTAATATTTATTATGGTTTATGTCTGAAATGTTATAAAGATAAAGATTATAAGAAATCTTTGGAGTACTGTTTGAAAGCAATCAGTCATAATGAAAGCAAGGTGGAATCGTATGTTATGCTGGGAAATAATTATTTCCAATTAAATGATATCGCCAAAGCGTTAGAAAGTTATAAGAAAGCATTACAGATAAACCCGGATCAGTTTGAAGCAAAAGAGAATTACAAAAGGATAAAAAATTTGGGACAGTGACTGAAAAATAGGTAAGTATTCAGTGAACATCATTACCTTGCATTTAAACTTTGGAGTGCAAAATCGGTGATTTTGCATATGCAACAACATCGTTGTTGCACTCCATAAAATCATTGAGATTATTTCACTACCCGTTCACAATGACAGTGTTCGGTGAGGATTTACAAAAATAGTGTCTGCTTACATTCAAGTCCCTAGTGCAACGGTTTCAGTAAATACTTCTTTTGGTGTATGCCAATCAAGCACTTCTCTTGGACGATCGTTTAATAGATCTTCGACTTTCTTCAATCTATAAGATGAAATCTTTGAGAAATTT
>JBDRBU010000106.1:0-18517 GCA_043822305.1 Candidatus Firestoneibacteriota bacterium | reverse complement strand
GATAAAATACACAGTGAAGAATTGAACTGTAAAAAGGTCAATATCCTAACCTTAAATTAGGATAAATTCAAATTAAAGGAGGCTTCAGGCAAAGGTAGAAATATTAAATAAATTTTCTACAATCAAACCTGAAGAACCAGTATTGTTGTGTTTGGTGGTAAGTAATGTAAAATAACGGCGTTCACTGAATACTTATAACGGAGTATGTTATGTATAATGTAGTTTCAAAAAAATATGAAGGACCTTTTGAAATACTTCTTGATTTAATTAAAGAAGAAGAGATTGATGTGAGTCAAGTAACAGTTTTAGATATAGTTAAAGGATTTGAGCTCACCAATATAGATGAAGGTAGTGAATTTATATTATATATGGCAAACTTGATATATTTAAAATCAGAATCTTTATTACCTAATGTTGAAGATACTAAATCTACTGAGGAAAATGTAGATATGGAGAAATTACTTCAAGAGTACAGGAAATTTAAAGAAGTGTCTAAGGAATTAGAAACGAAGGAGATAAAACAAAGAGACTTTTTTTATAAAGAGGAAGACTTCTCTGAATTTGTTGAGAAAGAATTTAAAGAAGCAACTTTGTATGATTTACTCTTTGCTTTTAAAAGTGTTTTAGCGTATCTGCCCAAGGATGAAGTTGTAAATATGGCCAGAGAAGGCGTAACAGTTAAACAGAAAATTAACGAAATTTTAGATGTTTTAGATTTGCAGGAAAAAATTCAATTTATAGATTTTTTAAAAAAACAATTGTCCAAGGAGCATGTGATAACAACATTTTTAGCCATATTAGAGTTGATAAAATTAGGATTGATTATTTGTAAACAAAGTATGACAACCCATGAAATTTATATACTTAGGAAGTAATATATGGATTTATCTTTTAAAAAGGATATAATAGAATGTTTGCTTTTTGTCTCAGGTAAACCACTTTCAGTAAAGAGGATAAACGAAGTATTGGAAGAATTTGATGAGGAAGTTGCTAGAAAACTTCTGGCAGAGCTACAAATTGAATATGAGACTTTAGGTAGACCTTTTAGTATTGTGGAAATAGCAGAAGGATTTCAAATTGTTACAAAACCACAGTTTGCAGTTTGGATAAAAAGATTATATAAAGCAAGAATTGTAACCAGATTGTCGAAAGCAGCATTAGAAACATTAGCCATAGTATCATATAAACAACCTGTGACCAGGCTTGAGATTGAAGGTATTAGGGGAGTTAGTACGGAAGGTGTTTTAGAGACTCTTTTAGAGAGAAATTTAATTGCTATTAAGGGAAGAAAAGAGTGTATTGGCCGACCGTTACTTTATGGGACAACACAAGAATTTTTACGATATTTTGGTTTAAAGAGTTTGGTGGATTTACCCAGAGTAGAAGAACTTTTAAACTATTTAAGAGGAGATGAAAAAACATGTCAGAAGAATGGAAAAATAGAAGAAAGCATAAGAGATTAAGATTAAACATTCCTATGAATGTTACCATAAAGAATACAAACAAAGTATATGTTGGCAATATTGTAGATATTAGTGCCGGAGGTGTTGCCATTTCACTTGATTCTTTTTTACCCTTAGGGAAAAATTTACTTCTCTCATTTAAAATTCACGATGACATTGTTATTGAAGATGTTTCTACGAAAATTTTGAGAGTTAATGATGCTGAGGATAAGTTCGTTTTTGGTCTTGAATTTTTAAATATGACTCAGGAGAATATTGAAAAAATAAGTAATTTAGCAAACTCTATTTATTTTATAAAAAGAATAAAACTCTTTTCTTGTCTTGCCGATGATGAAGCACTTTATTTGAAAAGTATAGGGAGAAAAGTGAATTTTAAGGAAGATCAAGTAATATTTGAAGAAGGTTCTGAAGGGGATGCTTTTTATGCGGTAATTTCTGGAAAAATTAAAATAACAAAGAAATCGCAAATTGAAGAAAGCAATGAGGAAGTTTTAGCCTTAATAAGAGAAGGGGAGTTTTTTGGAGAAATGGCATTGTTTGATGAGGGTAAAAGAACAGCCGGGGCTATGGCTCATACTGATTCTTCTCTTTTTGTAATAACGGCTGATGATTTTAATAAAATGATGATAAGTAATCATAAATTGGTAATAAAAATACTCCTGGGATTTATTAGAACTTTATCTAAAAGATTAAAAACGATGAATCAGGAAATGGTTGATTTACTTTTTAGTGAAGCATCATTGTCAGATTACAAAAAGTAAGTATGGTTTAGGAGGAAAGATGTATGATCAGGAAAGGAGAAAATATCAAAGAATTAATATAACCCTTCCCGTAGGTGTTATGGTTAAAGATTTAGGTGGTAGATTTTTTGTTGGTAATACGATTAATATTGGTGGAAGTGGTTTATCAATGATTATAAATACTTTTTTACCGGTAGGTACTTTAGTTTCATTAACATTTGAATTTCAAGAAGACTGCAGATTTGAAAATATAGAGGGTAAAGTTACAAGGTCCAAGGAAGAAGAAGATAAATTTTTTTCTGCCATTGCCTTTGATGATACGAATGTTGAGGTGAAGGAGAAAATAAGCAAATATATTAAATCTGTTATATTTCTAAGAAAAATAAAGCCGTTTAAAGACCTTTTAGATGAGGAAAGTTGGTATATCAGGAAAATAAGTAAAGAAGTATCTTATCGTGAGGGTCAAAAGATATTTGAGGATGGAATGGAAGGTAATGCATTTTATATTGTAATTTCTGGTAGAGTAAAGATTGTAAAAAAATCTATAGCTAATAAAGAAGAAGTTTTAGTCTTAATCAGGGAAGGTGAATTTTTTGGTGAAATGGCTTTGCTTGATGAGTCTGAAAGATGTGCAAGTGCAGTAGCATTTGATAATGTAGAAATGTTTGTAATGAAGAGAGAGGATTTTAGACAACTTTTAAGTTCAAATGACTCATTAGCCGTAAAATTACTATGGGTTTTTATTGCAACCTTATGTCGTAGATTAAGAGCAGTTGATAAAAGAATGGCGGATTCGTTTTTCACTGAAACGGGCACATTAACTGATTTAGTTAAATGAAAAGTGTGGTATTAAATGAGTTTAAAAAATATTAGAAAACAAATAGATAAGATAGACCATCGAATATTAAATTTGTTAAATGAAAGAGCAAAACTTGTCTTAAATGTTAAACATTTTAAAAAATGTAAAAGCAAGGATTATTATGTCCCTGATCGAGAAGTAAAAATATATAATTTATTGATAAAAAACAACAAAGGCCCTTTTCCGAATAAATCTGTTAAATCTATTTTTAAAGAAATAATTTCTGCTTCACGAGATCTGCAGGCGTCTTTAAGGGTTGCCTACTTGAACCAGGAATCTACTTTTACTTATTTAGCCTCATTACAGCATTTTGGTTCCTCAGTAAAACATATTGCTGTAAAAAGTATAAGTGATATTTTTGCAGAGGTAGAGAGTAATAGATGTGATTATGGTGTTATGCCTATAGAGAGTTCTACGGAGGGTGTCATTACTCATGCCTTAGATATGTTTATAGATTCGGATTTGCGTATTTGTGCGGAAATTTTATCAACAGAGGATATTTTTAATAATTACACAAGATTTTTAATTATTGGTAAAAAGTATGTTCCAAAAACGGGAGATGACAAAACTTCAATACTATTTTCAATAAGGGATAAGACGGGTGTTTTAGATACAATGCTTATCCCTTTTAAAAAGCATGGAATAAACTTATCTAATATCGAATCTCGTCCTTCAATAAGAAAAGCATCGGATTATTATTTCTTTATAGATTTTGTAGGTCATCTAGAGGATAAAAAAGTTGCAAAGGCTTTAAATGAGTTAGAAAAAGAGTGTTTGTTTTTAAAAATATTAGGTTCATATCCTGCGGCCATAAAGGTTTAAATTAGAAAAGTATGATGAAAAAAATAGATATTCATATTCATCCAGTTAATGATGACCCATATATGGACAAATATGTGGAAATTATGAATAAGCATGATGTTGTAGCAGCGCTTGTTCATGGTTCTATAACAAAAGTAGATACGAATTTAGATATCTTAAAAGCAGTAAAAAAACATCCCAAGAAATTATATGGAAGTGTTTATGTTGATTTTAGAATGCCAGTAAAAAAATGTATTGATTTAATAAAAAAATATTCAGATTTTGGTTTTAAATCCATTAAACTTTTTCCAAATTTTGGATATGACCCTAATGATGATAAGTTTGAACCTGTTTGGGAAGAAGTTGAAAAAAGAAAATTACTATGTCTTTCTCATTGTGGTTGGATTGCACCAATAAAGTTTTCAAGAAAAACTTCTTTATTAACTGCTTCACCATTTCATTTTGAAATTCCAGCCAAAAGGCATCCGGATATTAATTTTATATTTGCACATTTTGGTGGAGCATCAACATATTTGGAAACAATTGTTTTAACATCGAGGTTAAAGAATGCTTTTGCAGACACCTGTCCTGGATGGGGAAAATGGATTTTTAAAAACGAACTACCTGGCTTAAAAAGTCTTTATCTGGATCAAATTATGTATGGCACTGACAATATGGGAGAAAATTATGGTAAAGATGAAATATGGTGGAAGAAAAAATTAAAAAAACTTGGTTATTCAAAAGAAGATATACATAAATATTTTTATCTAAATGCAGCGAAATTATTAGGGATTGAGAAGTAAAATAAATTGGAGGTAAAAATGAGAGGTAATATATTGGTTATTCATGGCCCAAATTTAAATTTATTAGGTAAAAGAGAACCTGAAATTTACGGAAGGTTCACCTTAAAAGAGATTGATAAAGAAATTAGAAATTTTGCAAAAAAGGAAAAAGTAAATGTTAAAATTTTTCAGGCAAATTCAGAAGGTGAAATAATCAATATTATTCAAAAACATGGAGAAAAATGGGCTCAGGTTTTAGTTATTAACCCTGCGGCCTATACACATACGAGTTTAGCCATTAGAGAAGCAATATCATCTGTTAAGATTCCTACTATTGAAGTTCACCTTTCAAATATATACAAAAGAGAAGAGTTTAGATCTCATTCATTTATATCGCAGGTTGCCGTGGGTGGAATTTATGGATTTGGTAAGGAAAGTTACATTTTGGGTTTACAGGCTGCTATATGTATCTTAAAAAAAAGGTAAGTCTTAGTGAAAAATGTTACTAATTGGTTAGTTTTATTATTATTGTTTTTTACTCCTCTTTTCTCTGCAGAAGTTTATCCTTTTTTTTTAAATTTTTATTATGTATCTATAATATTTATATTTTTATTGTGGTTTTTTCAGAATGTTTTTAAAAAAGAATCAGTTTTAACAAACACTAAAATTAACATACCATTATTTTCACTTCTTTTAATTACTTTTGTATCTAATATTTTTTCAAAGTACAGTAGTTTTAATCTTAATAATTTACATTTAGCATTTTATATTTTGTTGTTTAGCTTAATAATAAATAATTTTAATTCTTTAAAATGGAAGATAAAATTCATTTGGACAGTGTTGTTAAGTTCGGCCTTGGTGATATTGTTTGCCATCCATCAATACTATATAGGTTTTGATGATATATTAAGATATATTTTTGAACACGGGATAATTTATGATAAAGTGATTACAGCAGAGATTGTTAAGAATGTTTCTTTAAAACGAGTTTTTGCTACTTTTCTATATCCAAATGTTTTTGCAGGTTATATTGTCATGATTATACCTATTAGTTTAAGTTTATTATGGATTTTAAAATCAGGTTTGAAAAAAATATTTGTCTTGTTACTTATGACTGGTTTAATTTTTGTTTTATATCTTACAAAATCTGTAGGTAGTTTTTTAACATTATTTATATCTTTATTTATTTATTTTTATTTAATCTTTAAGGACAAGGGGAAAGTAGTCTTATCAGGTATAATTGTTTTTGGTTTAACTTTGTTCATAATATTACTATCAAGACCCGATTTATTTAACTTTAGTGACCCTAATAATTCTATTTTATCAAGACTAAATTACTGGAAAGATTGTATAAATATTATAAAAATTTCACCATTAATAGGAAGTGGAGTAAACTCTTTTCAAGATTTAACTTCTTTGCCGCTTAAATATCCACATAATTTCTATATTCAGGTTTTTTGTGAATTAGGAGTTGTTGGATTTATTTCTTTGGTTTTTTTGGTATTAGTCATAATAAAAGAAAGTTTATTATTTTTAAGCAAGAAAGATTCTAAAGAAAATAAAGCTTTATTTATAGGCTTTTTTTCTTCGGTCCTATCTTTTTTAGTCCATAATCTTGTTGATCTAGATTCAAATATGTGGCAGAATTCTTTGATGTGGTTTGCTAATCTGGGCATCTTATCATCTTTTTATGTCACTAATTTTAAGGTTTCTATTCATTCATTCACGAGTCTTCAATCAATGTTTTCTGGTGTGTTAAATATTTTGAAACGATATGTGTTTGAAATAGGGATTGTCTGCATCATGGTCATATCGGTGCTCCTGGCAAAATTTCATCTTTTAAATTTTACTGTTATATTTATTGTGACAGGATTATTGTTTTTAATAACGATTTTCAAAAAAGAAAGATTAATTAAGACACCAATTGACTATGTTGGAACTGGTTTAATTTTACTATCATTCTTATCTTTATTGGTTTCTGTAAATACAGAAAAAACATTATATGAAATATTTAAAGTAATTTCTTGTATTTTTCTTTTTTATGTAACTGTTAATTATTTGCGAAATTTGAAAAATATAATGTTTGTTATAGAAACTATTACTTTTGTTTCTTTTGCAGTTTCTGTCATAGGTATTTATCAGTATTTCTTTCTGGGTGATTTAAGGGCTGAAAGTTTATTTCCAAATCCAAATTTATTAGGTGGATTTTTAGTTATAAACATCTCCTTAGTTTCTATGTCCTTAATAAACTCAAAAGGACTTTTTAAAAATATTTTAAATTGTTCATCTTTAATTAGTTCTATAATATGTTTGGTTCTAACTCAGTCAAGAGGAGCGGCGCTATCTTTTGTTTTTGTTATTATTCTTTTCTTAATATCTTTAAATATCTTAGCCAGTAAGAAAGTTATTAAAAAAAGATTTAGACTTAGCATATCTCTTATAATTTTTATAATAATTTTGTTGCTTTTAATAGTTCCAAATCCTCTCATGAGTAGAATGGTTAATATCGGTGGAGATGATGTAGCCGCATATGCCAGGGTAGGCATATATAAGAGTGCGTTAAAGATGTTTTTAGATAAACCATTTCTGGGATATGGTCTGGGTACATTTGCAGATGTTTTTCCAAAGTATACTTTCCCGATAGAAGGAAATATCGGAAGATTTACAAGATTGGCTGAGTTTGCCCACAATGAATATTTACAGGTAATTTCCGAAATGGGCATGGCCGGGATGCTGTTAATGTTTATCTTTATTATTATTATACTTAAACAAAGTTATATACTTATAAAAAATACTAATAATGAATCTGAACTTAAATTGATTCTGGGTAGTGTTCTGGCTATAATATCCATACTTATTCATGCTACTGTTGATTTTAATCTACATTTTCTGCCCATAAATATTATTTTTATTATGTTGATAGCCGTGATTTTTTCAAAGCCGTTAAACCAGACCAATGCTTGTTTTGTAAAATTGAACAAGGTGAAGAGACTTCGTATGTATATATTACTGCTTGTTCTAATTTTAATTATAGTCGTTATTCAAAATAGTCTAGCCGAACATTTTTATATGAATTATTTTTATAATACAAAAAAACATAATTTGGAAGATGCTGAAAAAAGCATGAAAACTGCTATTTTTTTAAATCCTTTGTCGGGGAAATATTACGATGTCTTAGGTAAACATTATCAAAATTATTATAAGTTAACTAAAGATTTAAAAACTTTTAATATCTCAGAAGCGTATTTTAAGTCCGCTGTTTTAAAAAATAAAATGAATGCATTTTATCACAAACACCTTGCGTTATTATATTATGATGCAAAGTTATATCAGGAAACTGTTGAAGAGTATAATAAAGCTATAAATTTATACCCTAATGATGCTATATTAAGATATGAACTCGGATATGTTTATTATTTAGTTAAAAGTTACAATCTTGCTGAAAAAATTCTTAAAGATTCAATAATTTTAGAGCCAAATTTTTCAAGGGCGCATCTTTTGTTAAGCGAGGTTTATAAGAGAACAGGTAATGTTAAATCTTCAAAATTAGAACATGATAAAGCCATGGACATTTATAATAAGTATAAAAACATAGCAAATATTAATTATGAAAAATTTTTAATAGAGATAAAAGCGAAATAATGAAAATTTCATGTGTTATCGTAAATTATAATTGTGAAAAATTTTTGGAAAAATGTATAGAATCGGTAAAAAATCAAACATATAATGTTTGCGAAATTATTGTTGTTGATAATTTTTCAACAGATTGCTCTGTGGAGTTTTTAAAAAAGAAATATTCGGATTTAAAAATATATTTTATTACGGAAAATTTAGGGTTTTGCAAATCGGCTAATTTTGGTCTTAGAAATTCTTCAGGCGATTATATATTAATTCTTAATTCGGATGTAGTTCTTGCAGAAGATTTTATAGAAAAAATAATAAATAAATTAAATAGTTTAAAAAACGATGTTGGTCTTATCACGGGTAAAATATTACGGTTAACTGATAAAAATGTTATTGATTCTACCGGGCAGTTTATAAGCAGGTTTTTAAAGCCAATAGAAAGGGGATATGGGAAGTTAGATAAGCATATATTTAAAGAGGGTTATGTTTTTTCATCATGTGGTGCGGTAAGTTTATATAAAAAAGAAATGCTTGAAGATATAAAGATAAATGATGAATACTTTGATGAGGATTTTTTTATGTATTATGAAGATTTCGATTTGGGTTGGCGTGCGAATTTATATGGTTGGAAAGCTTATTTTGAACCAAAAGCAGTTGCTTTTCATTATAGATCAGGTAGTGATGCAAAAAATGAAACCAGATTTTTTTCAAAGAGGTTTTTATTTACAAAAAAGCCATTTTTTATCCGTAAGCATATATTGTTAAACAGGTATTTGGTATTATTGAAAAATTGTTCCTTAAAAGAATTCTTATCACATTTACATTACTTCTTAATTTACGAATTTTTATTTTGGATATATATAATTATATTTGATATTAAAGTTGGACTTAGTATAATTAATATATTTAAATTATGGAAGAAGATATTACAAAAAAGAAAAATAATATTCAGTAAAAGAGTAATGAAGGATAATATATGAAATATTTGTTAATTTTTACAAGTTCGTTTTTATTAAGTTTGGTTTCTGTGCCAATTTGCATAAAAATAGCTAAAAGATTTAATATCTTAGACAAGCCGGATGATAATCTAAAAAGGCACAAGAAACCAATTCCTTATTTGGGTGGGGTGGCTATATTTTTGTCTTTTTTTATTGCTTTGTTTGTGTACGAAATGGCCACGGCACACACAATTAAAGGACTTGTTGGAATTATTATTGGGGCAAGTCTTATTTTTTTATTAGGGTTGGTTGACGATATTAAGAAATTAAATATACCGTTTAAATTTTTTATCCAGATTTTATCAGCAGTAATTTTAATTGTTTGTGATATAAAAATAAATTTTTTAGGAAACGAGTTTTCAAATAATATTATTACTGTTTTATGGATAGTTGGAGTTACTAATGCTTTTAATTTTGTAGATATAATGGATGGACTTGCTGGTGGTGTTGCTTTTATTGCCTTGATTACTTTTTTTATAATTGGTATGGAAGGCGGGAAATTATTTAGTCCTTTAGCCTCTTTATCGTTAGCCGGTTCTATACTTGGATTTTTGGTTTATAATTTTCCACCGGCAAGAATATTTATGGGAGATGCGGGAAGTTTATTCATTGGTTTTATGCTTGGCACACTCGCTATAACAGAAAGTTATAGTTTTACCAATAATCTTGCTGTTATGACACCAATTATTATTCTGGGTGTACCCATATTTGATACATTGTTTGTTATGTGGGTGAGGTGGAAGCAGGGTAAACCTGTGTATTTTGGAAGTTCGGATCATTTTCCTCTTAGATTGTTAAAACTAAGATTAAATAGAAAGCAGGTTATGTTTATAATATATTCCATTTCTATATTTTTGGCTATAACAGGTTATATTTTAATAAGATTAAATGAATTTTTTTCCGGGATTTTATATATTTTTGTATTTATAATCTCAATATTTCTTACCTGTAGATTGAGTAAAATTAGTTGATTTAATTCTATATATTTAATATAATAAATTCAGATGGTGAGTGTAGCTCAGCTGGTTAGAGTACCAGGTTGTGGACCTGGGTGTCGCGGGTTCAAATCCCGTCACTCACCCCAAAAAAAATACCATTTTTTCACGGGAGGTGAGAAAAATGAAATTTTTAATGTTAGGAAAATATTCATTAGATGCCGTCCAAAAAATTTCTACAGATAGGACAGAGAAAGTAGTAAGTCTTATTGAAAAAGCAGGGGGTAAGGTGAATTTAATGTATGTGTTATTAGGGTCATATGATTTAGTGTTTTTGGTTGACCTTCCAAATATTCAAAAAGTAATCAAAGCATCAATTGCTATTACAAAATTAACAGGTATTTCATTTACTACTTTTCCGGCTATAGATGTAGAAGAGTTTGATAAGATTGCTATATTGTAGTTGTCCAATTCATTGGGCAAAAAAGCCTGATAAATTACGCAGGCTAAAGCCTGCGACTACAAAAAATTCAATTCCTCGTTTTCACGAGGACAAGATTTGATATAATTTTAATAGAAAAACAAAAGAAAGTTTTTTAGGAGTAAAAATATAGTGTCTGTCCCTATTTAAAATGAAAATATCAATAAAAACGAAAATATCTATTCTTGTATTTCTTATAATTTCCATGATGATGGCCTTAGTTAGTTTTTTAACCATTAATCATGTTAAAGTTTTCTTGGAAGAAGCAGTAAAGATTGGTTTTTCAAAAAAAGAAGCAGAAGAGTCAGTTAAAAAAATCAGCCAGGATATATTTTTAATCTCTATAGTCGCAACATTTATTACTGTTCTAATATCATTTATTTTAATTAAGTTAATGGTTCGTCCTATGGAAGAATTAACCAGAGCAGTTGGATTATTTGGCAAAGGTAAATTAGATTATAGAGTATTATTAAAAAGTAATGATGAGATTAAAGAACTTGCTGATAGTTTTAATGAAATGGTCGATGGTTTGGAAGAAACTCAGTTTAAATTAACAAGGAGAGTAAGGGATATATCAACATTACTTAATTCGGCCAAAGAATTAAATTTTAGTTTAGATATAGAAGGGATAGGAAGTGTTATTTTATATACAAGCAAGGAACATATTAATGCATCTTCGGCAATTTTATTTTTATTACTTAATGAAGAAGAAACAACCCTTTATTTTAATTTAGCCACAGGATATTCTAATAAGATAGATATTACTTTTAATATTAAAGATAATTTTTGTAATTATTTAATTAAATCCAAGAAAGTGGAAAAATTTTCTAATATTAAGACAAACTGTAATGATCTAGAATCTATAAAAAAATTAGAAGAGTTAAACTGTGAAATTTGTGCGCCTTTAGTGTTTAAGGAAAGATTAAGTGGTATTTTAATCATAGGATCCTCAAAGGCATATTTACCTTATCAGGATAGTGACTTAGAATTTTTGTCTGCTTTAATAAACATAGCCACAGTTGCCTTAGAAAGTTCTTATTTACATATATTATCTATTACAGATGGTTTAACCAAGGCATATTTAAGAAGGTATTTCACATTTAGATTAGAAGAAGAGGTTGAAAGAGTAAAAAGATACGGTGGAGGGATTTCCCTCCTGATGATAGACTTAGATCATTTTAAGAAAGTTAATGATACATACGGACATCAAGCAGGTGATAAGATACTTGTAGAGTTTGTGGAAATAGTTAGAGGGATAAGTAGGGCCACAGATTCAGTAGCCAGGTATGGTGGTGAAGAGTTTGCTATTGTAGCCACAGAAACATCACTTGAAGGTGCAAAGATGTATGCAGACAGGATACGAGTTATTACAGAAAAACACTTATTTGATATAGGTAGTCTGAAAATAAATATTACTATTAGTATTGGTGTAGCCGGTTTTCCTCGTGATGCTGAGACAACGCAAGATTTGATTAAAAGAGCCGATGAAGCATTGTATCGCGCTAAAAAAAGTGGTAGAAATCAAGTGTGTACTTATTGAGTCGTAATTATGAGTATTGACAATAAAGTAAAAATTGTATATACTTTACAAAAGAGGATAAAATGATTATATCTCATCAAAAAGAAAAGATTATTCATTCTATAATATATTTTGTCAAAAAAACTAAATATTGTGGATTAACAAAATTGATGAAATTACTTTATTATTTAGATTTTGAACATTTTGTTCAAACAAGGTTTTCTGTAACTGGTCAAGAATATTATACTTATAAATATGGGCCAGTTCCAGAAGAAGTTTATAAATGTATTAAGAATGGTGAAAAAGAATTGGATAAGTATATTGTCTATATTCCCAAAGAAGATGGTGGGTTAGGCGGAGAAATAAAGATTAAGAATAAGGTAAGGTTTGATAAGAAATATTTTTCTCAAAGAGAATTAGATCTATTGGAGCGAATAGCGTTTTTTTACAAAGATATGAGAGCCAAAGATATGACGAAAGCAACTCATTTCCCAGAAGGTCCATGGGATTATACAAAAACAACAAAGGGAATGTTTCAAAAAATAGATTATATTTTATCACTCAAAGAGGAATATTTTAAAAATAAATTACCGATAGAAGAAATACAAGAAAGACAAGAAGATAGAAAATTAATTAGGACTTTTTTTGATGTATCAAAAAGGTGATGTCATTTGGCATAAATCTTTTCCATTTAAAAATGGAGGTCAACCACAAGATAAGTTTTTAATATTACTTAATTCTCCTCAAAAAGAAGATCCATTTTTGTTTGCTTTAACTACATCTCAATCTAAAAATAAGCCACAGACATTGAGTTGCCATTCTAATAGTGGTTACTTTGTCATTGAAAGGGGTAAAGAAAAAGTATTTCCTAAACAAACCTGGATTAAACTTTTTGATATTCAAGCATTTAATAGTGCTGAGTTGCTAAAACGTTCTTTAGAATTAAAACAAATAATACACAAAGAATCTTTAACACAACAAACTATAAATGAAATAATAAATTGTTGTTTTATGGATAATGCCAATTTTTAAGGCTGGAGAAATATTTAAAAGAAAAGGTAGACAAAAGGGCCATGGTCAAGTATTGGGACTCCTGCTTGGTTGGATTGGGGTTTTGATTGCTTTTTTATTGCCACCTAATCAGGAAAAAGTTGATGAAAATAGAATGAAATCTGGAGAGTTAAAAAAATGTCCTTATTGTGCTGAGATAATTAAGCAAGAAGCAAAAGTTTGTAGATATTGCAGTAAGGATTTAAAATAATTGAAAAGGATGAGATAATAAAATTAAAAAGTATATTATTTTAATATTGATGATTTCCTTTGACTACTAAAGATTTTTCAATATATTAAAAAATTAGATGACTTTTACTGAATAATTACTAAAGAATAAGCGGAAGTGGCGGAGCTGGTAGACGCGCTGGATTCAGGGTCCAGTTCCTTTATTGGAGTGGGGGTTCAAATCCCCCCTTCCGCATAAAAAGCGAATTACACGAATAAAAGAACGAATTGCACAAATGAAAAAAGGAGAAATTATTAAAATTAAAGGTGATAAATATGAAATGGCTTTAACAGTTGGAATACTACAAGGTCATCCTAAAGGTTTTGGTTTTGTGAAATTGGAAGATAGCGATGATGAGGTTTATATAAGTAACGCAAATATAAATGAAGCCATGCATGGTGATAAGGTAGTTGTCAGGATTGTAAAAGTTTTAAGGGGTAAAAATAAAGAAGGAGAGATTACAAGGATTTTAAAGAGAGCAAATGAAAATGTAGTTGGTGTATTTGAAGAAAGTAAACATTTTGGATTTGTAATTCCTGATGATAAAAAAATATGGCATAACATTTATATACATAAAAGTTTATCAATGGGCGCAAAGAATGCTCAAAAAGTTGTAGTAAGAATAACAGAATGGCCCAGGGAAGGAAATAATCCAGAAGGTCAGATTATTGAAATAATAGGTTATAAAAATGCTCCAGATGTTGATTTAAAAGCACTAATAAGGCAGTATAACCTTTCCGAAGAATTTCCTCAATCTGTTATAAGAGAGTCAGGTAAAATAAACGGAATTATTTTAGAAGAAGAAATTTGTCTTAGAAAAGATTTCAGGGAAGAGAATATTTTTACTATAGATGGTGAAGATGCCAAGGATTTTGATGATGCTGTTTCAATAAGTAAAATAGGGAAAAACGAATTTAAATTAGGAGTTCATATCGCTGATGTAAGTTATTATGTAAAAGAAGATTCATCTATTGATGAAGAAGCATTAAAGAGAGGTAATAGTATTTATTTTTTAAATAAAGTTATACCTATGCTTCCAGAGGTTCTATCAAATGAAATGTGTAGTTTAAAACCAAATGAAGATAGATTAACTATTTCTGTTTTAATGGATATAGATAACGATGGTCATGTTAAGACATACAAGATATGTAAAAGTATCATAAGGTCAAAACGAAGACTTACATACAATCTAGTCGCCAAGATGGTTGAAGAAAAAGATGAGACATTAAGGAATCAGTATAAAGATGTTACACTCGAATTAGATGTGATGTTCGAACTGGCTAAGGTTTTGTACAATAAAAGGGTAAAAGATGGGAGTTTAGACTTTGATCTTCCAGAAACAAAAGTTGTCTTGGATAAAGATGGTTATCCTGTTAGAGTTGTGAAAATAATTCGTAACTGGGCTCAGAGAATAATAGAAGAATTTATGCTTATGGCCAATGAAATTATAGCCACGCATATTTTTAAAAGTAAATCTCTTTCAATATACAGGATTCATGAAGTTCCTGATTATGAAGATATAGTGAATTTTAGTAAATTTGTTAAGGCACTTGGTTATAATTTTAAAATCAGTAAAAATTTGCATTCTAAAGATTTGCAAAATCTTTTAAAAAGTTGTAAAGATACATCTAACGAGAGTGTTATAAACCGAATGGCTTTAAGGTCATTAAAATTAGCTATTTATTCAACTAATCCCATATGTCATTTTGCTCTGGCTAAAAAGTATTACACACATTTTACATCACCTATAAGGAGATATCCCGATTTGGTTGTACATAGAATTTTACTTAATCGAATTAAATCTAAAACACTTTCAAAGATAGCCAAGCATTGTTCTGAAACAGAAAGATTAGCAGAAAAAGTTGAAGAAGAAATCACAAAGATCAAAAAGATTCAATTGATCAGAAATAATCTGGGCAAGGTATATAGTGGTATTATAAGCGGAGTAGAGAGTTATGGATTATTTGTTGAAATAGATGATTTACAAATTGATGGATTAGTTCATGTAAGTAATTTAGTAGATGATTATTATATTTACGATGAAAAATTATATACATTTATTGGAAGACGTAAAAATAAAAGATACAGATTGGGTGATTCTGTAAAAGTAAAAGTGATGAAGGTTGATTTAGACAAAAAACAAATTGATTTACAGATTGTAAGTTAATTTATCATATTGAGTTAGATAATCATCAGGTTTAATAAACAAGATAGTAAACAATGTCCATGGAATAAATGACAGATAAGATAATACTTTCTAATATGAAACTGATTATAACGCATCCGTTAGTTTTATATAGAAGCGATAAAAGGAGGCAAATTATATGTTAAATATTGACAAAAAGAAAACTGAAAAAATAAATGAAGAGCAGGTGGAAAAGGAAATAAGAGAAAAAGCACATGAACTTTTCGTAAAAAAAGGTGGCAAGCATGGCAGTGACTTGCATGATTGGCTTGAGGCAGAAAAAATTATTTTTAAAAAATACAACATCAAAAAATAATTAATGATAGTCCCGTCCTGGCTACAAGTCTATCTGTTCATATCTTTTGACATTCAGGCTGTTGAAATAGTTGGTTTTTGTGTCATTCCCGCGGAACTTGTCATCGTGAAAACGGGGATAGGGAATCCAGTGTCTTAAAAACACTGATAAAACAAGACTCTGGATGCCCGATTAATACACTCGGGCATGACAAACCTTATTTACGACAAATTTTTTATATTAAGAAGCACCATCTTAAGAAGTTTTTGAGATGGTGCTTCTGTCGTAGAGAGTGAATCCATCTCAATGCGGGTACCCTTTGTACTGCACAATATCCCAATAGATCCGCATTATTCATAAATTAGCACTTAAAAATCTTAAAAATCTTGACAAACAAGTGAACATGTGATATAATATTCACATAAGAGGTGATAATATGTCAGAAAAAACAAATGAAATATTTAGGTTAAAGGCGGAAATATTGCAAGCATTAGGGCATCCTGTAAGGTTAAAAATAGTTGATTTTTTAAGCAAAGGCGAAAAGTGTGTTTGTGAAATAGTTCAAACACTAAAATCAGAAAGAACAGGTATTTCAAAGCATTTATCAATACTACATAGATCAGGAATATTAAGCTTTAGAAAAGACGGAAAAAAAATAATATATAAACTTGAAATTCCATGTGCTTTAAATTTTCTTTCATGTGCTGAAGAAATAATCAAACATAATCTGGGAAAAAGGATAAAACTGATTAAAGGATAGAAGTAATGGATGGTATATCAAAGAAACTTTCTTTTCTTGACAGGTATTTAACCCTATGGATATTTCTTGCTATGGCTGTAGGTGTCCTATCTGGTTACTTTATTTCTGGTGTTGAAAGATTCGTAAACAATTTTTCAGTAGGGACCACAAATATTCCGATAGCGATAGGCCTAATCCTGATGATGTATCCGCCTTTTGCCAAAGTAAAATATGAGGAGATGGGGGACGTATTTAAAAATAAAAAGGTGATAGGTCTTTCTCTACTGCAAAATTGGGTGATAGGTCCGGTTTTGATGTTCCTTCTTGCAATAGTATTTTTAAGATGTTATCCGGAATATATGGCAGGGCTGATATTGATCGGTTTGGCGCGTTGTATCGTGTTAAAGGTAATCTGATAATAAAGATACCTGGGGATGTCCTTCGAATAGCTGTTCCACTGCTTATATACTTTGTAGTGATGTTCTTAGTAAGTTTCTTTATGGGAAAGAGAGTAGGTGCTGATTATTCTAAAACAACGACTCTAAATGTTTCAAAAGGTTCTAATGACCTGCCATTCAAGCAGGTTGATTATATGGTTGGAATGGGTTGTGGTGAGTTTGCCCTATTTACCCGGCAGCGGAGTTTATTGAGTGGCATGTACCAGATCCTAAAAATCAGCCGATAGAGTTTTTCAGGAAAGTAAGTGATGAGATAGAAAAATGTAAAGGTGCTTCTCGTTAAGATCAGGAAAAAAACAAATAAATAAAAAGGAGAGATACTTTGTTGAATGCTTTCGCATATTGGTTCGTATATATAGTATTGAAACTAAAAGCGGGATCGCTTATCGGGGAAGCGTTAAATTTCTTTATTTACGATACTATTAAAATATTCCTTCTTCTTATTGTGATCATTTTTATCGTTTCTTTTATTAGGACTTACTTCCCACCAGAAAAAACAAGGCAGATACTTGGCGGTAAAAAGAAATACACCGGTAATATAATTGTTTCCTTGCTTGGTATAGTTACGCCTTTTTGTTCCTGTAGTGCAGTGCCTCTTTTTCTGGGTTTTGTTGAGGCAGGCATTCCTTTAGGTGTTACCTTTACTTTTCTTGTGGCATCTCCTATGATTAATGAAGTTGCGCTTGTAATGCTCTGGGGGCTTTTTGGCTGGAAGATATCACTGTTATATATTGGCAGCGGCCTGATTATTGCTATTATTTCTGGTATTGTAATAGGCATGCTTAAAGTAGAAAATCTTCTGGCAGACTTTGTACTTAAAAATGTTAAAAACAATTATTGCTCGGGTCCTGTAGAGAATCCTGATTTTAAAAGCAGAATTCTTTATGCAAGAGGATATACATTGGATATCTTAAAGAAGGTCTGGCTTTTTGTAATGATAGGGATAGGCCTTGGTGCATGGATACATGGCTATGTCCCTGCAGAGTTTATCGCTAAAGTTGCAGGCAGAGGCAATATTTTTGCAGTACCTATCGCCGCACTTATTGGAGTGCCGCTTTATTCGAATGCAGCGGGAGTAATGCCACTTGTGAGCGCACTTACGGAAAAAGGCGTTCAGATGGGGACGGCACTGGCTTTTATGATGGCGGTTACTGCTCTTTCGCTTCCCGAGTTCTTAATACTAAAAAATGTGATGAAAGTCAAACTTATTATTATATATTTTGAAATTTTGCCATAAGGTTTTTTGAATAAAAATGCTAATAGAATATAATGTTTCACAGATTTTATTCTCCTTTTTGTACCGATTTGTTTTTTTCTACTTGTTGTAACAATCCATATTCTTTTTTGAATTCCTCAGGA
>JBDRBU010000105.1:0-8533 GCA_043822305.1 Candidatus Firestoneibacteriota bacterium | reverse complement strand
GATAAAATACACAGTGAAGAATTGAACTGTAAAAAGGTCAATATCCTAACCTTAAATTAGGATAAATTCAAATTAAAGGAGGCTTCAGGCAAAGGTAGAAATATTAAATAAATTTTCTACAATCAAACCTGAAGAACCAGTGAGTATTTACTTGCAAAGGAGGTGATTTTTGTTTAATTGTAGTTGCTTGATTTATCAGATATAATATTAAAAAAAGGAGGATAAAAGTATGAAATGTTTGAAAATAGTAGTGTTTGGAATTGCAATTTCTCTTATGGTCATTTCATCTATCTATGCAGGTAGAAGAATGGATGGAATGGGAAATGACCTTGAAGGAATTGTTGTTGATTTAGAAGGTAATGGTTTGGATGTTGGTAGAAATCCTGCTAATCTTACTTCCATAGATAAAACCAAAGGATATATTGATTTTGCAGATTATGTAAGTCCATCACCATATATATTAAATTTTGTAACTTCACCAGTTAGTAATATTTTTGCTCAAATTTCTCTTACATATGGTAATCAAGTTAATGTATATCAGAGTAATTCCTCTACTACAACTGTAGAAACTGGACTACCAACTACAAATGATGATAACTGGACAAAAACAATTTCTTATGATTATCTTTACAAACTTACTGCTTTACAAGGTGGTAGATTTAATCTTGGTGCTGGAGTTGGTATTAAGATGGATGATAGATTATCCTTGGGAGCAAGAATTGGTATAGAAAATAATGATGATGGTTATGAAAAAAGTAGTTCAACTTCTTCTTATAATGTAATTGAAGTTGTACCAACGAATGTAAAACCATCTTCAGACGACGAGAGTTATAGTTATACAAGCAATGGAGTTTTAGATTATAAATATTCTACATCACCAACGGCTATCGTTATTACTGGTGGAGTAAATTTTAAACCTATGTCTGGACTAAGTCTTGATGTAGCAGCTAATGCTAAGATAAAGTCAGGAGAAGTGGGTGGTACTAGCACTTCAACAACCACTATTGATGAAAATCCTGATGGAGATACTAAAGCAAATTATTATTATTGGTGGATAGTTCCAGGTGAAAAATCCAGGACACAGACATATTCGGATAGTAATAAGGGGGATTTAAGTGGAATGGATATGGGAATAAAAGCAGTTGGTCGGTTAGCACTTTCTAACGATATTACCGTGGCTGTTCCTGTTTCTTATAGTTCAACTCCTTATAAATGTTTACTGAATAATAATTCGACAGACACAACTTCAGCAATAGCACTAGCTGCCCTTGGTGGTATAGATAATACTTATAATAAAAATAGTAGTACCACTGATACTTTTTCAGCAGAATTCACTGGTAATGTAATTAGTGGTGGTTTGGGTGTGAATGTGAAAAAATCCGATATTGAACTTGGTGTTGGTCTACGAGTATCTCTTTATGGTACAGAGAATACGACAATAGATGGTACTAGTAATGTTTATACCACAGAAACAAACACAAATGCTTTAGCTGGTTATACAACAAGGACAACAACTATTCAGAATAATACTGATGAGATAACTACTGCAACTAAGACTGATGGAATAACTATTGCTCTTCCAGTTGGATTTGAAGCACCAGTTATAAAAGGTTTAGTTGTCAGAGCAGGATTAGAGCAGGTTTGGACAATGGTTAGAACAGGAACAACGACAACTACAAAAACACTGCCAACAACAACTACTATAACTACTGATGGTGTTGTAACGGGTGGGGTTCCTACAACACAAACAACAACTTCAGTAACTACAAGTTTACCAGAGGAGAAAACTTCAACTATGACTACTTTATATACATTAGGGCTTGGTTATCAGGTGAGTGATGCACTTACTCTTGAAGTAGTTACTAATGGTAATATTCTTAATATTAACAATATAATGGCCTCAGCAACATTTGTTTTTTAACAAAAAAAGAAAAAAAGCATTGACAGAGTTAATCTAATTTGATAATATACACTTAGAAATAATTAAACACCTTTAATTTAACCCTGTGAGGTTGGAAAGGAGAAAAGTGAAAAGTTTAAATAGATGTAAATTAATAGCCTTTTTGCTGATTTAAGCAGTGAAAAGGCTATTTTTTTAAGGTAAATTATGATAAGAAAAATAATGGATAAAAATGCAATAGAAAAAACTTTATCGAGACTTTCTCATGAAATTATAGAAAGAAATGAAAATTTAGATGAAGTTGTTTTAATAGGTATTAAAAGTCGTGGAGATATTATGGCCAGAAGAATTGCGGATAAGATTAAAAATTTTACTAAAAAAAATATTCCTGTTGGCGCTATAGATATAACATTTTATAGAGACGATGTTAATTTAAAAATTTCAAAAGCAGTCCAACCCACGGATATAAGATTTGATATAAACAATAAAAGTATTATTCTAATAGACGATGTTTTATTTACAGGTAGAAGCACAAGATCGGCCATAGATGCCTTATTAGATTTTGGGAGACCAGGTAAAATACAGTTACTTGTGTTGATAGATAGAGGTCATAAGGAATTACCAATTCAGGCTGATTATGTAGGAAAAAATATCCCTACATCCTTAAAAGAAGAAGTTAAAATAAAAGTTAAAGAACTCGATGGCGAGGATAGTGTTGAAATATTAGAGGGAGAAATAACTTGATTTTCACAAGAAAGCATTTAATAGGACTTGAACATTTGACAGATAAAGAGATTGAACTTATACTAAATACGGCTGAGTCATTTAAAACAATTTTTGCCAGAGCAGTTAAAAAAGTTCCAAGTCTAAGAGGAAGAACAGTTGTGAATTTATTTTTTGAAGCAAGTACAAGGACAAGGACATCGTTTGAATTAGCAGCCAAGAGGTTAAGTGCTGATGTTATAAACTTTTCAGTTTCTACGAGTAGTGTGGTCAAAGGCGAGTCATTGATAGATACAGCCAGAACAATTGAAGCCTTAGAATCTGATATGATTGTCATAAGACACTCATGTTCCGGTGTTCCACTGTTTTTATCAAAGATTTTAAAATCTTCTATTATAAATGCGGGTGATGGAATGCATGAGCATCCTACCCAGGGATTACTTGATTTGTTTACCATCAGAGAGAAAAAGAAAAAAATAAAAGGTTTAAAAGTTCTAATAGTTGGAGATATTGCCCATAGTAGAGTAGCCAGGTCGAATATTTATGGTTTAACTAAAATGGGCGCTAATGTAGTTTTGGCCGCTCCTCCAACTTTAATCCCTAAGGAAGTAGAAAAATTAAATGTTGAAGTTTGCTATAACTTAAGTAAAGCCATAGTTGATGCAGATGTAGTTTATATGCTTAGAATTCAATTAGAAAGGCAAAAAAGAAATTTATTTCCTTCTTTAAGGGAGTATACTTCCCTTTATGGTCTTGATGAGGATAAGTTAAAACTGGCTAAACCAGATGCCATAGTTATGCACCCTGGTCCGATGAATAGAGGAGTTGAAATATCTTCAGAGGTTGCCGATAGTAGCCAGTCAGTAATTACTGAACAAGTTACAAATGGCATAGCCGTGAGGATGGCAGTTTTATATTTACTGGCAGGAGGTAAGACAGATGAAATTACTTCTTACTAATGGTAGAGTAATTGACCCGGAAACTAAGACAAACGAAGTTTTAGATATTTTAATAGAAGATGGTATTATAAAAAAAATTGAAAAAAATATAACAGAAAAAGATGCCGAGGTAATAGATGTTAATGGAAAGATAGTAACTCCTGGTTTAATTGATATGCATGTGCATTTAAGAGAACCTGGTTTTGAATATAAAGAGACAATAAGAAGTGGAACAGAATCAGCACTTTTTGGTGGAGTTACTTCTCTCTGTTGTATGCCAAATACTGAACCTCCTATTGATAATCCAGCCGTAGTAGAATTTATTATACAAAAGAGTAAAAAAGAAGGGTTTGTTAATGTTTTCCCAATAGCAAGTCTTACAAAAGGAGGCAAAGGGGATGAAATTTCAGATGTTGGTATGCTTGTCAAAAGTGGCGCTATTGCTCTTTCAGACGATGCCTTTCCAATAATGAATGCAGAAATAATGAGAAGAGCAATGGAATATACCAAGCAGTTTGATATTCCCATAATTACACATTGTGAAGATAAAAATATGACTATTGATGGAGTGATGAATGAAGGATTTAATTCTACAATATTAGGGTTAAGAGCAATGCCAGATGTAGCGGAAAGCATAATGGTCTTTAGAAACATAGCATTATCTGAGTATACAGGGGCAAGAGTTCACATCGCTCATGTAAGTTGTAAAAAGTCAGTAGAGATAATTAGATGGGCGAAAAGTATTGGTATTAATATTACTTGTGAAACGGCACCACATTATTTTACTTTAACTGATGATATGGTAAAAGATTATGATACAAATGCAAAAATGAATCCACCATTAAGGACAAAAGAAGATGTAGAAGAAGTAAAAGATGGATTAAAAGATGGAACGATAGATTGTATTGCAAGTGACCATGCTCCACATGGCAGGATAGACAAAGAGGTTGAGTTTAATTATGCTGCCTTTGGGATAATTGGATTAGAAACTTTACTTCCTTTAACCATGACTGAATTAGTTAATAAAAATGTTTTAACCATAGAAGAAGCAATTAAAAAAATTACAATGAATCCAGCGAAAATTTTAAAATTAAATAAAGGTAGTCTAAAGGCTGGTTTAGATGCAGATATATTGGTTATGGATTTAGATAAGGAATATACTATTGATGTAACTAAGTTTCATTCTAAAAGTAGAAATTCACCTTTTCATCAAATGAGAGTTCAAGGACTTCCAGATATCGTTATTGTTAGTGGAATTATTAAAATGAAAGAAGGTAAGATAATTTGAAAGAAATTAAATCTGCATTAGCCTTAGAAGACGGGTTATTTTTTGTTGGTAAAAATTTTGGAGCAATAGGCGAAAGTTACGGTGAAGTTGTTTTTAACACCAGTATGACCGGATATCAGGAAATTCTAACGGACCCTTCTTACCATGGCCAAATAGTTACCATGACCTACCCTATGATTGGAAATTATGGAGTGAATAAGGAAGATGTAGAATCATCTAAACCACAGATAAATGGATTTGTAGTAAAAGAGTGTAGTAAAATAGTTAGTAATTATCGTGCAGAAGATAATCTTTCGGCTTATTTAAAAAAACACAATATTATAGGTCTAGAAGGTATAGATACAAGAAAATTAACAAAACATATTAGAACATATGGAGCCAAGAAAGGTATTATCTCAACTTTAGATTTAGATAAAAAAAGATTAGTAAAAAAAGCTAAAAATTCTCCTTCTATTGTTGGAATAGATTTAGTCAAGGATGTTACTTGTAAGAAATCATACAAATGGGATGAACCCCCATTGTTTTTAAATAAAGAAGAAAATAAAGATGCACAACTAAGATTATTTGGAAATGAAAACAGAAGAAAGAAATATTCTGTAGTTGTTATTGATTGTGGAGTTAAATTTAATATTTTAAAGAATTTGGTTTTATTTGGATGCGATGTTACAGTTGTTCCGGCTACGACAAAAGCAGATGAGATACTTAGTTTAACCCCTAATGGGGTGTTACTTTCAAATGGTCCGGGTGACCCTAAGCCAGTTACATATGTGGTTGATACAGTGAAAAGATTAATAGGGAAGATTCCAATTTTTGGGATTTGCCTTGGGCATCAGATGTTGGGTCTTGCATTTTCTGGTAAAACCTACAAACTTAAATTCGGACATAGAGGGGGTAATCAACCTGTTATGAGACTTTCAACCAGAAGCGTTGAAATAACCTCGCAAAATCATGGATTTGCTGTTGATCTGGATTCTATTCCTGATAAAAACATTAAACAAACATATGTAAATTTAAATGATAGGACCTGTGAAGGGTTAGAACATACTAAATTACCTATATTTTCTGTCCAGTATCATCCTGAATCGTCTCCAGGTCCACATGATTCTTCTTACTTGTTTAAAAAGTTTGTAGATATGATGAGTAATTAAGGAGATAATTTATGAAATGGATTGTCCTAATATTCGCTATTGTTTTAAATGCACTGGCTAATATATTGATAAAATTAGGTATGATAGGTAGTAAAGAAGAAGGAATAGTTAATATGTTAAAAACCAGATGGTTTTCCCTCCCAATAATTGGTGGTATAATTTGTTTTGGCCTGGCTTTAGTTGCTTATAGTTATGTTCTTTCAAAGATGAATTTAAGTGTAGCCTATCCTGTTATGACAAGTTCTGGTTTTATATTAATAGGGCTTGTCTCCTGGTTGTTTTTTAAAGAAACTATAACAGTTGTGCAATTAGTAGGATTTGGGTTTTTGATAATAGGGATATGGTTAGTGGCTAAGTAAGAACCTTTATGGTCATTCACTCTTTAATGATCTTTTCTATAAAATCTATACTTGGTAAATCGCCGTAAGATTTTATATTTCCGTTTTTATCTATGATTACATTGGTTGGGATTCCAACAACATTGTATTTTTTTGCAACAGCACCATCATCAAGTAAGATAATATATTTTATCCCTTTTTTGGATACAAAAGACTCCACCTTTTCCTTACTCTCTTTAATGTTTATGGCTAAAATTTCCAAGTCTTTATCTTTAAATTCCTCCTGTAATTTTTTTAATTCAGGAATTTCTTGAACACAGTAGCCACACCATGTTGTCCAGAATAATAGAAGCACTACTTTCTTATCTGTAAAATCTTTAAGATTGACCTGTTTGCCTGATAAATCTTTTAAAGAAAAATCCGGTGCCTTTTTTTCTGAAGATGAATTTTCTAATTCTTTTGTTTCAGTTTCAGTAGATTTTTTACTCATCCCCATTGCAAAAAAACTTAAAATAGTTAGAAATATAATTATTTTTTTCATTTATACCTCCAATTAAATAGATAATTTCCCTGCCAAATAAATAAAATATTCTCCAATTATAATTAGAAATGTCCCCATTATTTTTCTTATTTTATCCATCCATGGTCCTGCTTTTGGTAAGGCCATTAAAAATCCGGCAAATGTTCCTACTATTATAAGTAAAACCCCCATTCCCATTGAAAATGTAAAAAGCAGTGTTATGCCAAATAATACATTTTGTTTTGTAGCAACATATGTTAAGGCAACTCCTAATATGCCGGCTGCACAGGGTCCAACAACAAAACCAGATACTAATCCTAAAAAAAAGATTGTGACAAATCCTTTCCCAATTCTTTTTGACTGTAAATTTGAGATAAAAGACGGCACTTTTATTGTGAAAATATCAAACATTGATAAGCCAAGCAGTAGGCACGCATTTCCCATAATTAGATTTGTTATGGGTTTTGAGCTAATACTACCAAATAATGAACCTCCCAATGCTGCTACGGCCCCTAAGGCTGAGTAAGTAATAGCAATACCCAGAACATAAATAATAGAGAGAAAAAAACCTTTTAATTTTGAACCACCACTTTGACTGGAGATAAAGGCTAAGGTAACAGGAAGCATTGTGTATAGACAGGGTTCAAAACTCGTAAGTATTCCACCGACAAAGATGGCAATATATGCCATTAAAGGTGCTGATTCTAAATATATTTTTAAATTTTGCACTAATTCGTTCATAAGTTTTTGTTTAGAAAAGATTTTAATTGATTTTCTGAGATGTCTCCTATATTTCTTTTAACCTCTTTGCCATTTTTAAAAAGTATTAAAGTGGGAATTGAAAGGACATTATTTTGTTGTGAAACTTTTATATTTTTAACAGCATCAATTCTAATAAATTTTACTTTATCTATATATTGGTCAGATATAGATTCTATGATAGGATTTATTTTTTTACAAGTTGGACACCATTCTGATTTAAAGAATAATAAGACAGGAATGGTTAATTTTGCCATATCTCCTTCAAAGTTACTATCATCTATTTCTATTATACTTGTCATTGTAAAACATTTTACCATCTTATGAATTATTTGTCAAAGTATATTTTCCTTAAAAATCTGTTTTAAATATACTAAAATATACTTGCTTGTTATAAAGGATCAGAGGGAATTAAGGGGAGATCGTCGAGCAATCAAGGAATTTATCAGCAATAATGTCCTTTTAGGGGATTATTTTAATGTATTCCTTTTTGAAGATTTACCAGCGAAGGGTAAATCTTTAAATATAACATATATTAAAGAAGTAGATGCAAGTGATATCTATTTTGGTATATTTGGAATTGAATATGGGATACAAGGAACAAATGGATTTTCTGCAATTGAAATGGAATATCGTAGAGCAGTCAAAAAAGGCAAAGAAATTCTGATTTTCCTGAAAGGCAAGGATGATTCTAAACGAGATAAGAAATTAAGAGATTTGATAAATGAAATCAAAAAACCTGATAGTGGATATGTCTATAAACGATTTGAAGATATTGTGTTATTTACAGCAATAAAACCTTGTTAATTTACAGCGATAAAATCCTCAAAAAACCACTATTAAATGTCACTATTACAACAATAAAACCCCAAAAACTGCCACTCATCTACAACAATAAAACCGTAGTATCTTATCAAGA
>JBDRBU010000104.1:0-17803 GCA_043822305.1 Candidatus Firestoneibacteriota bacterium | reverse complement strand
GAAGGAATTAACAATAAAATTAAACGGCTTAAACGAATGGCTTATGGGTATAGGGATGTCGAATATTTTAAACTAAAAATCCATCAACATTGCGGGCTGTTAAATCCAAGGAGGTACCCACAATAAATACGAAAGAACCTGGAATTTCTTTCGGCTTTGAGGGAATGAAGCAGTTGCGCGTAATATAAACCGTTTCCCGAGCGATTTCATGTTTCAATTAAATAAAAAAGAGGTTAATAATTTAAAGTCGCAAATTGCGACTTTAAATCTTACAACATTAAGAAGGGCGTTACCTTATGCTTTTACAGAACAGGGTGTAGCAATGCTTTCAAGTGTTCTTAACAGTAAAAGAGCTATACAGGTAAATATTGGGATAATGCGAGTATTTGTTAATATAAGGAGATTTGTTTATTCAAATAAAGAGGTTATTGGCAGATTAAACAGTATTGAGGAAAAAGTAGAAAAACACGATAAGAACATTAAAACAATCTTTCAAGTCATGCATCAGGAGCAACCTATTTTATTATCTCCCGGAAAACCTTATTCAAATAAGAAAACAATAAGAGATATTATTGGTTCTTGCCAAAGGAATATATATTGGGTAGATAAATATTTTTCAAAAGTTGGGTTAGATCTTCTTTCGGAGTCACTAAATACAAAGAATGTCAAGCTTATCAGAATATTGATGCTGCCGGAAAAAATAGACGAAAGATTTAAAAAGATGTATAAGGATTTAAAAGAAGAACTTAAAATAGAAGGAATAAAGATTGAATTAAGAGTTATTGCCGATAGAAAGCTAAAGTCCGATATTCATGACAGATGGATTATTTCGAAAAATCAAATTTATAATATGCCATCAACTGATACTATAGCAAGAGGTCAATTCAGTGAAGTAAAGAAAACTGTAAATAAACCTCCATTTAATGAATGGTGGAATAAAAGCGAACCGGAAATATAACAAAATATTTTATAATAAAAGAAACTGTTGTTCTTTTAAGCTAGTGTAATTTTGTTCTTCCGCTTTATAGTCTATCACGAACTTTGCTGTGGATTCAAAAGAGTACTTGATTTATTAGGGTTTTTAACTAACGAAAATTCGTACTTCCGCTTTACAGTCTATCCCGTTTTGTGCTGGTGAAGATGAATCAACTATCATTTAATGAGATAGTAAAGTTGCCCCATTATTCCAAAGATAAACAATATTAATAATATTAAGAATAATTATAAATACGCTTAATAATATAAAAATAATGTATAATATTCTAATTGCTCTTATTCTTGTTTTTTTAAGTACCTTTTCAAATATCTCTCCTAAAAAAAACAAGTCACCCTTTTTTATTGAATATATTACTAACGCAAATTCCATTATACTTAGAACATAGATAAAATAGTAAACTCTTAAAATACCATAAAAGTATAATATTGATACTGCTTTTAAAATAGCAATTAAACCAAGGGAAAAAAGAAATATTGTGCTTCCTTGTTTTTTAAGTACTTTATGAAAATAAAATAGTATTATTGCACTTCCGATAATCAAATTACCCAGACCTTGTAAAATATCCGCCAAAATCCATTTCTGAGACATAAATATGCTTTCCACAAAAACCTCCTAAACTATTTTAGCGTTCTACATAATATATTTATTCAAAAAACCGTTTGACCATATTTCATGCTAATATTCCTAATATTAAGCTTATCTTATATCACTCATTGATAAATATCCTTTTAAAAAAGCACGAGCTATTATATTCTTTCTGCATGGTGTCAATAACTCTTTTTGACCTTCTCTATCTTGACTCTTTATTTGGTCTGCTAAAGCTTTAGCGTCTAAATCTTTTTTAAATTCCTTGGCTTCACTTATGTGCACAATCGCAGGTATTACCTCAGCAAAAAGAAGATATAAACCTATTGCAGCCCCACCTATTTCAATAATGAGCACCGGGTTTTTCCCATTTTTATCAATATATCTTAAAGGATTATTATACGCATAATTATATAAGTTTTCACTTTGTTGAATTCCACTTAATTGAATTAATTCAAAAAAATAAAAATGTTCCCTTGTCCTTTCATCATCTGGCCCCCATGTCCATGGGTCTCTTGAAATAAACCTTCCCGTTTCACTATCATAATACCTAGCCCTCATATAAACCAACCCATCATCAACCGAATCATCAATAATCCCATACCCGCCAACGAACTTATTTTTATTTCTCGTATCCCCAGAAGGAGTTTCAGATCGCACTTTCCCAAATGCATCGTAACTCATAAGCTCAAAGAACAGTGAATCCATGGATATCTTTATTCTACATAGATTTTTCTAAAAATACAAGTATTTATCAATTACAACAGACTTTTCAAATCCTTAAAAACCCTTATTTTATTAACCTTCGAATTTTCGTACTTCCGCTTTACTGCCTATCACGAACTTTGCTGTAAAGATTGATGTAATTCCGCCGGGTCAACATAAGATTAAAGACAAACTTCCTTGAATCTATTCCAATTTTCCCTCTGTGAGTACTTCTGATTGGATTCACAAGCAGTAGTTAATTTGTTATGATGTTTACTGACCTTCTAACTGTTCGAATTTTCGTACTTCCGCTTTACTGCTTATCCCGATTTGTGCTGGGTAGGGTGTTGGGTTACTTCCAATTTACATCTTATCACGTTTTGTGCTACGATACTAACGCATTTTCTGCTCACGAGGTTTGAGATCAATAAAATCCAAACCCGTTATTCGAGGTTTAAGAGGTTTAAATTTTCCGTGGAAAGAACTATCACAGTACATAATTTCAACTTCTGAATATTTGCAAAAATAATTGTAACTTTTATCTTTCATTTCTTTTTTTATAGAATAGATGTATGTCTTTTTATTTGTTCTTGCGAGTCTTTCCATGGGACATTCAAAGAGGGTATCAAAAACAATGTTCTGGCCAATTGTATTAATATAGTCTGCTTTGGTGCGATATGGTTCTAATTTTAACTTCATTTCCTCAATTGAATCAGCAGATGGTAATTCCCCATTATGTTCAACTGAATACATTTTTAAGATTTTTGCAATATGCGACATGTTTTCTTTACACGTTGTTTCTGAAAATGATCCAGGTTCAAAATAATATATTGGATAAAATATAGATAAAAGAATTAAAGCCAATCCATAAATCAAGATATTTGTGAAAACTAAATATTTTATAGACCTAAGAATTTTCTTTGCACTTAAATAATATATACCATATTTTATTACTATTATAAAAATGAATATTGCTAAATTAATGAATATAAAACGAATAGGATTACTTAAATCTCTTAGATTGTTTATCATTAAATAATTAAACAGAGAATCTGGCATAAGCAAGACTACTAATACTAAAAGTAAAGTTGAACTGAAAGACACAATGATAGCATTCAATAGTTTGCTAAATTTATATTTCCACAACAAAAACGATTCAAGAACAAAAGCAAAAAACAAGAAATAAATACCCAAATATTTATTAAATGGATTAATTAATGGTTGTAATACCATCGCTCTAAACTCACTACCCTGAACATTTAAGACAGAAAATAAAATTAGAACAGAAATTAATTTAACATTGATTTTCACAATTCCTCCCCTTAAATCAATATGCATACTTATTTACCCCTTCTATCAGGTGGAGTTAGCAGATTATAAATAGCCTGTCCAACATTATTTCCGTAGTTATTTGCTTTCGTCTCACCACCAACTCCATACCACCAATTGCTTACGGCACCTCCACCATTGCTTGTCTCTTCTCCATGATAATATTCGTGAGCTAAAGCATCTGCTGCAGATATAGGATTATCAAGGGATTTGTCATTCACATAGATATCTCCAGTTTCAGAATCAATATAACTCTCGCCTGATGTTTCATGGACTTGACCATTATCTAATTTATTTTGTAGATCATCTGCCATTTTATTTAAACCTACTTTCCTCATATTATCTATCGCTTCCTGGGTTTTCTTTCTACACTTTCCATCTGGGTCAATATAATTAATTGGATTATTTTGACAATATAAATATTTATTCAGAGTAAGTGGTTCTTTCATTTCACCTGCAATCGGATCCCTACTAATAAACCTTCCTGTTTCGCTATCATAGTAGCGGGCCCGCATATAGGTTAACCCGTCTTCTTCGTCGGCTACGATACCGTATCCACCTACGAATTTGTTTTTGTTGCGGGTATCACCAGAAGGAGTTTCACTGCGGACTTTCCCACACGCATCATACTCATACCGCATTGTAGCTGAAAGAACATCAACATTCCCCATTAGACTCGCTCCAATAGATTTTATTTGCTCAGCATTTTCTTCGCTTCTGCAATAGCTTTTGCCGCAATCTGTTCCATCTTCATTTTTTCGCTGAAATTAAGATTTATAATATAATTCTTTGCTCTCTGGTCTTTTTCCCTTTTGTACGGATAAAGAGATGACGGAATGTTTTTTGGTTCTTCTTCGAAAATGACAGAGTAGAGAACTATCGCACTAAGGAATGAACCTTTCTCGGATGGATGCGAATTGTCACTTTCATACAACATCAGATCCGGCATTGATTTCATTATCATATTCCACGCCATGCCTACTGGAGCTATTTCTGAGCCGGTTTCCTTCGTTAAGTCAATATACACATCTCTGACTTTAGAATACATTGTCGGGATTTCTTTCTCAGCCAATTTAATTAATTCCGCGTCCTTGGTTTCTTTTATCCAATCAGCCATGCCGTGGTATTCCCAGGTCATGAAAAATACCGTCCTTGCTCCTGATTTTTTTATTTTTTCCTGAAGTTTGATACCGTATTTTTTCAACCCTTCCGGCCCGCTTATCGGCTCAAAACTGGCGCTTTGCAGAACTACAACATCATACTTATTATTTTTTATTATATCCAAGCATTCTTTGCTTTCAAAGTGGGCTCTGAAATTAGTGTTTCCCGGCACATATTCGTCTATTTGCGCTTTCTTAAACTTATAATAAGCGATTTGGCCGACCAGGTCTGGAATATTATGATGAAAAGTAAGGCTATTGCCGATAAAAAGAATCTTCAAGGACTTATTTGACTTTGTTTCTGCTCTTACAGATGATATTGAAAAAAGCATTATTACAAGCGTTAAAAAGATAATCTTTTTCATTTTTTTCCTCCTCATCAATATAAATATGGTGTCTGTCCCCATACTTTACACTTCGATTTTATTTAAAGCCAATTCTCCAAATTTTAAAGGTAAATAAATTGCTAAAAATTGAACTATAAAAAATAATATTAAACTTATAACTACATAATGATAATTTATTCGTCCTAATATCATTTTACTTGAATAATACATATTTACAGGGCCTGCTATTATAACCAGCGAAACACCAATATAAATAACAGCAAAAATCATATATATGATTCCGCCATAACTTGTGGCTATATCTGCTGTGTTATCTGCATCAAATTTTGGAAACATTGCTCCAAAACCTACACCCATTGAAGTTAAAGAAATACTAAAAATACAAATAGTTATAATTGAAATTAAACTCATAAACAAATCTATCTTTAAAAAATATATTGAAAGGAATATTAGTAATTCTGATAGAAAAAATAATGGGAAAAAACTTATCCAGAATTTTTCCATTAAAAATTTTCGCGGTAAAAGTGGAATGGATTTTATTATCCAGAAATTTTTCCCTTCAACGCTTATTCCAGAAAAAACAAATCGCGCCGATACAGCCGCAATTATAAACCCGGCAAAGCCCATATTTAGAAAAAATATTACATCCTTAATATACTTTGCATAAACATTAGAAGGAAGTTTATCTAAGGGTAAATTAGAAATATTAAACAGGTATATTATAACTATTGAAATTAAAATTAGGACTTGAGACCATTGGGCCGTATCCCTGAAAAAAACTTTTATATCTTTTATAACCAATTCTTTAATATTAGATTGAATGTAAAAAAATATTTCGCGCAGGTTTAATCTATCTAAAAATTTCTTTTTGTATCTCGTTAATTGATTTTCAGAAGCATTCCACCATCCTTTTACAAATATAAAATTTGATAGAAATAAAAACATTGCAAACAAACTAATACAAACCACTGAAAGTAACCCCAGATTAATAAATGCTTCTTTATAATTATAGTTTAATATTCCTATAACTGCCTGTGAAACCCAGGCGCTTGGCAAATATGGAGCAGCCGGAGTTTTTAAAGACGACATATACTCCATAACTCCCAAAAGTTCATTTGGATTTGTTAGCTTTTCTGGCTGTAGCAATCTTAAAAGAACAGTTAAAACACACACAAATCCTATACTTAATAAAACAAAAACATCTCTTGTCCTTTTGGCAGGGAAAATTCTCATTAAAAGCATAGTAAATAAAATCCCAAATGAGGCAATAAGTATTAAAAATATTAAAAAAACAAATATAGAAAAAATGAAACACAAAATACCTGCTTTTAAAACAAAAGTATATGCAGCAAATATAGGTATCACCATTAAAAATACCATCCAGGAACTATTAACAATAGTGTGTAAAAATTTCAAAAAAATTATAGGTGTTAAAGGTATGGGAGTAGCCATAAGTAAATTCATATCATCTGAAAGATAAAAAGTTGAAATGGCAACGATAACATTACTAAAAAGAAGCATAAATAGAAATGTTAAAAAAACCATAGCCAGGAGTTTGGAAATTAAAACAGGACCAAATAAAGGAACAGTATTAAAATAAATTAAAATGCGGTAAAATATAGCGAAAATGCTAATTAGAAAAAATACAACGATAATTGATAAGAGGTAAGTTTTAAACTTCCCTTTTCTATCCACTCTTTTCATAATATTTCTAACTGTATTAATAGTGACTGTTAATAGATTAAACAAGTTTTCCATAATTCGTAATCCGCAATCCGTGACTTTCCATAATGTAACAAATAATACTTGTCCTGTGCCTGAGCCTTGCGAATGGTACAGGGTTAGGAATAGTTGATTACGAAAGTAATCAGACTATAATTTTATCTAAGGTATTTAATCACTTCTGTTAAACTTGCCCTGTACCTGAGCCCTGCGAATGGTATAGGTGTCCGGTGCACCCGTTAAACTTAAAAACAAATCTTCAAGGTTAGACACTTCTGCTTTTGCTGATTTTCTTAATTCTGATATTGTTCCTTTGGCAATAATTCTTCCCTTTTGAATAATACATATATTATCACATAATGATTCAACAATCTCAAGACTATGAGTTGAGATAAAAAGAGTAATCCCGGACTTACCCAGATTGATAAATATCTCTTTAACTATCCTTGCTGATTTTGGGTCTAATCCCACCATAGGTTCATCAATAATAAAAACTTTAGGTTCATGAAGCAAATTAGCCGATAAGACTAACTTTTGTTTCATGCCATGTGAATAGCTTTCAATAAGTTCATCAGCCCAATCCTTTAACTCAAATAACTCAAAAAGTTCATCCATCTTTTTGTCTCTCTTAACTTTATCAACTTTGTATATACCAGCCATAAACTCCAAAAACTCCTTACCGGTTAATTTATCGTAAATATAGGGTCTATCGGGAATAAAACCTATTATTTTTTTTACTTCTATTGGATTTATTTCAAGATCATATCCACCAATTGAAATATTTCCAGAAGTTATTTTAAGTAAACCTGTCATCATTTTTATAGTAGTCGTCTTACCTGCTCCATTAGGACCTAAAAATCCAAATATCTCTCCTTTTTTTATACTAAGAGAGATATTATCAACTGCTGTAAATTCTCCAAATTTTTTTGTAACATTAATTAATTTTATCATCTTTTATTTCCATTTTCTTTTTGCTTTTAAATGTTCTTCTAAAGTGGTTGAAAACTCATGAGTTCCATCTTTCTTGGATACAAAGTACAAATAATTAGTGTCAGCAGGATTTAAGACTGCAAAAATAGATTCTAAACCAGAATTACAAATAGGAGTTGCTGGTAAACCATAATGAAGATATGTATTAAAATCTGAATTTATCTTCAAATCTGCATCTCTTAAATGAATCTTATTTATTCCAATATTATTAAGTGCATACAACACTGAGGCACAGGATTCTAATTTCATGCGGGATTTTAATCTTTTTAAAAAAACAGAAGATATTATTTGTCTTTCGTAACCAAGTTTTGCTTCTTTCTCCACAAGAGATGCTAATTTTATTAAATCATAAAGATTTATATTTTTTTGTTTTACTAATTCATGAATATTATTTTTTTCGATTATTTCATTAAATCTTCTTATCATCAGTAACACTATATCCTCTTCTTCAATACTCTTCTTTAAGTAATAAGTATCCGGAAATAAAAAACCTTCCAAAGATTTTGATTTAATAAAATCAAACTTTTTAATAATTTCTTTATCATAACATAATTCCATAAACTTTTTTTTATCTATCAAATTATTTATCTCGAGTAATTCAGCAATTTGTCTTAAAGTAAAACCTTCTGGTATGGTAATTTTATAAAGTTTTACCTTGCCCATTTTAAGAATTCCAACCATCTTCCATAAATTCATATTAGCCTTTAATTCGTACTGTCCCGCCTTTAAACTTCCACCATGCATATAACACATTATCTTAAAAAATAAGGAAGATTTAATCAGATTTTCGCCTTTAAGTAAAACCGTTATTTCTCCTGTTGACATGCCTTTATTTATATCTACGATTTTTGCTGAATCAGAAAAACTATTAGGTGTGAAAATAATATAAATAGGAATAATTATAAAAATAATTAATATGAAAATTATTATTTTAGAAAATTTATTTATTCGCATCTAAATAATCCTGCAAGATAATCCGAGCAGCTAATTTATCTATAATTTTTTTTCTATTTTTCCGTTTTACATTTGCTTCCAATAAAAAACTTTCTGCGGCAGAAGTTGTAAATCTCTCATCCCAGGTAATAATAGGAATGTTTACCTCTTTTTTCAATTTTTCAATCCAATCTAAGACTTGTTTTGCCTTAAAAGAAACTTCTCCTTTAAGATTTAATGGCATTCCAACTATGATTTTGCTTATATCATTATATTCGTTTAAAATTTTTTTAATCTCGTTTATCGCATTAGTTGACTTGACTACCTTTAAGGGATGGGCTAAGATATTAAGTTCATCAGTTATGGCTACACCAACTCTTTTTTCTCCATAATCAATACCAAGTAATCTCATAACTTATTGGCTTTAATGATGGCTATTATTAGCCATAAACCCAGAAACGCTGCTATAAGATACCCTGCCATACCATAAGCAGGTAATCCAAAAATCTTAGGTCCAAATCCAGCATATGTAATTATAGACGAGCCTATTATTAAAGAACCTATAATAAAACTAAATGCAAGTCTATTTGTTGCTTTATCAATCTCGCTAATTAAAGGTTCTAAACCAATATGTTCAAATTCTATTTTCAAATTACCTTTTTTAATCTTTCTAAATATATCAGATAATTCCTTTGGTAAATCTCTTAAGAATTGATACAACGATAAAATATTTCTTTCTGCTTCTTTTAATATCATCTTTGGCTGTAAGTTTCTTTCAATAAACTTTCTCGCAAAAGGTTCTCCGGCAACTACAAAATTAAATCCAGGGTTCAAATCCCTGACTATTCTTTCAATGGTAAGCAAGGTTTTACCGAGTAACATCAAATCTCTTGGAAATCTAAAATCGTATCTTCGAGCAAGTTCGGATAATTCTCTGATAACACGACTAATATCAATTTTCTGTAAAGGAAAACCACGGTATCTGTTTAAAAGTTCTATGGTTTCTTTTTCATATTCTATATTTTCCTCGTATTCAGCAATAATCCCAAGACATTCATATTCTCTTAAATCTAAATCCTCTTCAACAAAAGATAAAAACAAATATGCAAGTTTTTTTAATATCTTATCATTAATATATCCAACCATACCGAAATCAACAAAACCTATTCTATTATCTTTTAGCACAAATATATTACCCGGATGTGGGTCAGCGTGAAAAAAACCGCTTTCAAAAACCATAGCATGATATGCATTAATCAAATTAGATGTTACTAAAATTTTATCTACTTTTTTTGCCCTCTCACAAGATGTAATCTTGATTCCATCAAGATATTCCATAACTAACACTTTTTTTGAAGAATACTCATAGTAAACTTTCGGAATATATACTGTTTGGCTATCCTTAAAAATTTTTCTAAACATTTCCGCATTACTTAATTCATATGTAAAATCTAATTCTCTATAAATTGTTTTTTCAAATTCTTCTACTATTCCTGATGGATTATATACTTTGAATTCAGGGAAGTATTTTTCAATAAGATGGGCTAAATAATACAAAATATCAATATCTTGTTTCACTTCCTTTTCTATGTTTGGTCTTTGAACTTTTACTATAACTTTTTCTTTTGTTGATTTTAAAGTTGCAAAATGAACCTGAGAAATAGAAGCAGAAGCATATGGAGTTTCTTTAAAATAAGAAAATATTTCTTCTAATTTAACTTTATATTCTTTTTCCAAAACTACCTTTGCTTCCTTATAAGAAAAAGGTTTAACTTCATCCTGAAGTTTTGAAAGCTCATTAGTCACATTTTCAGGGAAAATATCTGTTCTTAAACTTAAAATCTGCCCAAATTTAATAAAAGTTGTACCAAGTTCTTCGCATATCAGTTTTAATTTCTCACCAATTTCAAATTTTTCTTCTTTATGTTCTATTAACTTTATTCTTTTTCTAAAAGGGATAAGATGTATTAAATTCATCCTGTCCACCAAATACTCAAATCCATATTTAAACAAAACATTTGCAATTTCTGTTAATCTTTTTAAATTTCTATATGTTTTAGTTATTTTAATTATATCCATAAAATAGTGACAGCGACCATTTTTTATTTGTTATATTTTATCGTATGCTTTTCTAATAATTCCTAAAAGCCAATCAAAATCATTTTCATTCTTTATTATACACTCTGTATTACCAATTCCCGAGCGACCGATCTCACTAACATCTCTTGTTTTTAATTTTTCTTGTTCAGAGAGTTCTGAATAATCAATATTAATAAATAATTTTAAGCCAGATTTTTGACCATGCACTTGAAAGTAATTATTATCTTTATCAAGTATACCGATATAAGACTTTGTAGGATTTTCTACAAATCTAATATTGTTTTTATTCAAATATTTCTTTAGTTTATTATATAAATCATAGCTATTAACCCATTTACCACTTTTAAATTGATTTTCAATAGTATAGATATTGTTTTCATCTGGTTTTTTCGAATCATCCTTTTTATCGTTTTCCTCAAACATATTAAGATTTATGGTTAAATTAAAACTTTTTAACGCTTCTTTTATTTCATCATCTCCAAATTTATGTCCTAAGATTGTTCTTATCTCATTGTTTATTTTATCAATAATTTTCTTATGCGGTTTTTGAAAAATGTTTTCTAGGGCAGTTTTGACATTCACAAAAATATATTTTCTTTTTGCATAATCATATAATTGATCATCATTAAAAGCCTCTTTTGTTAGCATCATTATAATTTCATCATCTATATCTTCCAATATAGAAAATTCTTGTAAAAGTTTATCTTTTCCACTTCCTTTTAAACCAATATAATAGATTTTATAATTTATCCCATTTGTAATTATTAGAAATGGCACATTAGCATTATTACAATAATTTATCTTTTCAGATATCATCCTTAAATCATCAAGTGGATTATTAATTGATTTTGCTTCTAGAAAAAATTTAACACTATCATTGAAATAAAAACCGAAATCTGGTTTTTTTCCGGTCGAATCATCATCTTCTGGAACAACTTCATTTGGATTGGAAAATTGCCATCCTAATACTTCAAAAAAAGGTTTTATTAACCATTCTTTTGTTTGTCCTTCGTTAATATTTTTACTTTTAAAACCTGGAACTTTTTCTTTGATCGAATTAACAAAATCATTTAATTCCATTTTACATCTTCTCCTTTTTCGTTTTCAATGTTGACTAACGGCTCAAGCATAAAAGAAGTCCCAACGAAATAAATAGAAATAAATAAATAGAATAAATAAATAGGGACAGCGACCATTTTTATACTTTTCGCTAAGAGATAATTTAATCGACTCTGACCCCTTTTATTTGTCTTTTTTACTTAATTCTTTCTCTAATTTATTAAGTCCCTCTATCGCTTTCACACTTGCTTTCTCAACTATTTTTTTGGTTTCTGTTACTATCTTATTGGCTAAATCTTTTTTCTCTTTTTTAGCTTTCTTAACAACTTCTTTAATTATTTTCCCTGCCTCTTTTTCTGATACTGCTCCTTTTTTCACAAGTTCTTTAAGCAATTTTTTCCCTGCTTTTTCAGTTAAAGCAACTGCACCTAAACCGGCCAAAAATGCTTTCCTGAATATATTGTCCATATTTCCTCCTAAAAATAGGGTGTCTGTCCCTATTTAATATCTAAACTCATATTTAAACTTTTTGCTGAATGGGTTAAGGCACCTATTGATATATAATCTATTTTTAATTGTGAAATTTTTGATATATTGTTTAACCTTACACCTCCTGAAACTTCTATTTTATATTTACCATTTATTAGCTTTATTGCTTTTCTTAAATCTGGAATATTCATATTGTCAAGCATGATAACATTAAAATTAGCTTTTAAAGATTCTTTAACTTCTTTTAAACTTTGTGCTTCTACTTCTATTTTCATTTTAGGATACTTCTTCCTTGCTTTTTCTATGGCATTATTAATACCTCCGGCAATCTGTATATGATTATCTTTTATTAACATCCCATCAAAAAGTCCAAATCTATGATTAAATCCCCCACCCATTTTAACAGCATATTTTTCTAAAAGACGCAGGTTTGGCGTTGTTTTTCTTGTATCAAGAATTTTTATTTTAGAAGATTTAATCTTTTTTACAAACTTATCGGTTAAAGTTGTTATGCCGGACAGTCTTTGCAAAAAGTTTAAAGCAACTCTCTCGGAGGACAATATACTTCTGGCCTGGCCAAATATCTCGGCTAAGACTTGGCCAGATTTTATATAACTTCCTTCTTTTACTTTTAAATTAAACTTTATTTTTTTATCTATAATTTTAAAAACTTCTTTTGCAATATTTAGTCCGGCAAGTTTACCATTTTCCCTGGCAACAATAATCGCTTTAATATTTAAATCACACGGAATAATCGCTATACTGGTTATATCTCCCTTACCAATATCTTCCCTTAATGCATTATGTATTATCTGCTTTATCCCCATTAACGAGATTCTCTATCCTTTTTAAATTTTCAACCAATTTCTCTTTCTTATCAAGTAATTCCTTCTGCTTTAATTTTTCATCGGCTATAACTTTAGCCGGTGCTTTTTGTAAAAATTCTTCATTTGCAAATTTTTTCTTTATACTAATTAATTCTTTAGTGATTTTTTCTATCTCTTTATTTAACTTTTCTCTTTCTTTTTGCAAATCAACAGCTTCTTTTAATAAAACAAAAATTTCTAATTTGGGCAGGACAGCCGTTACACATACATTCGGTTTTTCCAATTTAGCACCTGCTTTTAATGTTGATACTTTTGCTAAATCAGTAATATAATTAGAATTATTTTCTATAACTTTTAAGATTTCTTTTTCATCACTTCTTATCCATACATCAACTTTATTTGAGGGATTTGTTTTAACTTCGCTTCTAATATTTCTTATAGCGATTATCACATTTTTAATTAGTTCCATTTCTTTCTCAACATCTTCATTTATTTCACCCTTATTGTAAGTTGGATATGATGACACCATAATACTATCTCCCTCATGTGGAAGATACTGCCAGATTTCTTCTGTAATAAATGGCATGAAAGGATGAAGCAACCTTAATGTCCGCTCAAGTATATCACATAAAATATGCTGGGTTGTTTCTCTTGGGGAATGTCCACCATCTTGTGGCAAATTTTCATAAACATCTTTATTTAAACTCGGTTTCGAAATCTCTATATACCAATCACAAAATTCATGCCATAAAAATTCATAAATTCCTTGAGCTGCTTTATCAAAGTTATAAGTATTCAAAAAATTTGTCGTCTCATTTATTAATCTATTGAATTTGCTTATGATCCATCTATCTCTTAGGGTTAACTTCATTTTTTCTATTTTTATATTACCCTTATTAAATCCATCTAAATTCATCAAAACAAACCTTGATGCATTCCATATCTTATTTGCAAAATTTCTATAACCTTCAATTCTATCCTCTGAAAGATAAATATCTCTTCCTTGTGCGGCTAAGATTCCTAAAGTAAATCTTAACGCATCTGTCCCATACTTATCTATAACAACAAGAGGGTCTAAAACATTCCCTTTTGACTTGCTCATTTTTTTACCTTCTATATCTCGAATTAAAGCATGTATATAAACCTCTTTAAATGGAACATCATTTTTAAATTTTAATCCCATCATGATCATTCTAGCCACCCAGAAAAATATTATATCAAAACCTGTTGAAAGAATAGATGTAGGATAAAACACTTTTAATTCAGGTGTATTATCTGGCCAACCAAGTGTTGAAAATGGCCATAAAGCAGAAGAAAACCAGGTATCTAACACATCCGGATCTTGTTTTAATTTGTCACCACCACATTTTTGACATTTCTCCGGCTTCTCATTGGCCACATTTATTTCATCACAACTATTACAATACCATACCGGTAACCTGTGTCCCCACCATAACTGTCTGGAAATACACCAATCCTTAATATTCTCCATCCAATTGTAATAAGTTGCTGTCCATGATTCGGGTATGAATTTTATTTTCCCTTCTTTTACGGCTTTAATTGCTGGTTCGGCCAGTGGCTTTATCCTTATAAACCATTGAAGTGAAAAAGTTGGCTCTATAACCGTATTACACCTATAACAATGGCCAACCGAATGTGTATGGTCTTCTATTTTTACCAATAAACCCAACTTTTGCAATTCATTTACTATTTCTTTTCTGGCAACATATCTATCTAGACCTTTATATTTTCCAGCATTCCCATTCATGGTTGCATCAGAATTCATTATATTTATAGATGGCAATTTATGTGTTTTGCCTGTTTCAAAATCATCCGCGTCATGAGCAGGAGTAACCTTCACGGCACCAGTTCCCATGGTCATATCAATCTTATCATCAGTAATTACAGGAATTTCTCTATCCATTATAGGTAGTCTTAGAGTTTTACCAATTAAACCAACCCATCTTTTATCGTTGGGATTAATAGCCACAGCCGTATCTCCTAACATTGTTTCAGGTCTAGTTGTAGCCACAGTGATATGTTCATCTTCCTTATTCTTCACTGGATATTTGATAAAATAAAAATTTCCCTTAATTTCTTTATGTTCAACTTCTATATCAGAAAGTGCCGTTTTGCATCGAGGGCACCAATTAATTATATAATTATCTCTATATATTAAACCTTCTTTATAAAGTTGGACAAATACCTCTTTAACCGCATTAGATAAACCCTCATCCATGGTGAATCTGGTCCTACTCCAATCACAAGAGCACCCTAATTCTTGAAGTTGATTTATAATAGTATTTCCATATTTTTCTTTCCATTCCCATACTTTTTTTACAAACTTTTCTCTTCCCAGACTATCCCGAGTCTGGCCCTCTTTTACCAATTCTTTCTCTATAACATTTTGAGTAGCAATTCCTGCATGGTCTACTCCCGGAAGCCACAAAACATTAAAACCCTGCATTCTTTTAAAACGAGCAATTATATCCTGAAGTGTATTATTTAATGCATGTCCTATATGAAGAGCACCAGTTATATTTGGTGGCGGAATCACTAAAGAAAACGAAGGTTTTTTTGAATCAACATCAGAATGGAAATAATTCTTAGAGAGCCAAATCTTATACCATTTTTTCTCTACATCCTTAGGGTCATATCTTTTAGAAAGTTCTTTTTTCATTCTACTTCCTTTATTTCCTTTACTTTCTTTACTTTACTTACTTTCCCCACTTTATTTACCAACATACACTTCTTGTGAAAATTTAAATTTAAAATCTATCTTTTCTATCTCTTGATTATCTTTGAATATTTTAACACAAGGAATTATTAAAGTTATATTAGAAGACTCTCTCCCTACTGACTCAAACACCAGAAAACCTTTACTAACTACCTTAGAAAACATATCGCCATTTTTAAATAAAGTTTTTCCTGCCATATTTTTCTTATAATAATCATCTGTATAAGCAACATTTGGAGAATACTCGTTAAACGCAGGAGAATAAGTATAATACTGAGTAGTTGTGGCTGGATATAAACTTTCAAAATATGTTAAAGAAAACGCATTATATTGATTACCTAGACCATCCAACAAAACACATTTAGAGGTATCTATCTCTATTTTATCATCTCTATTATTTTCTACAACAATTTCAAAAACTGTAAAAAGAACCTTATTTTCGCTTAGATATGGATTCCTGTTTATATAAGGAATAATTTTTTCTAAATTATCTCTATCTTGATAAACTGCTGTAATCTTTACATTATCTTTAATATTTTCTTCACTATCTGTCACAGGATTCATTTTAACAATAATTTTATATGCAGGTGCACACCCCCCAATCATCAAAATTAAAATAGGGACAGATACCATTTTTTTCATTTTTTCACTCCCTTCATCTGTGCTTATTTGTTTCTAATTCTTCTACTCTCTTTTCTATTAAACTTGTTCTGTACCTGAGCCTTGCGAATGGTACAGGGTTGGACAGGCATTTCTACCCGCCCATCTTTAAACTACTCGTTAATTTTATTCTTCTTTATGAATGCCCAGATTAACTTTATCTGTTCACCCATCCCACAATCTTTATCTCCGAAAATCTCTCCAATCCTTACATCTTTTACTTTGCTCCACTTTATTATCTTTCCACCGAATGATGCTTTCTTTGCGGGATCTGCTTTTACTACTTCAACATCTTTCTCAGTCATGTATCCTCCTTGGGTTCTTGCAATTTACTATCACTATTTCTCTTATTCTTTCTTACTTAAATTATTATTTTATTTATTTTGTTCCCTCTTTGTTTCAAAGACCAAACTTTTTTTCCGCACCATATCGCCAAATTACCACATCGACAACACCGCGTTTCTCCTTGTTATGCTTACTAAGAAACGTAACAAATTCACTAACGCTTGCGTTGCATGCCTTTGATGCACGTTTAAGCCAGATATCACGCTTCTCTACATCGGCAAGTCCAATGTTCCTTGCAAGTAGACACTTGGTAATGGGCCCGATTCCGGGCAACTCCTCCAGAATGTTAATTCCTTGTTTTTCAAGACGTCTTTTGAACGTGGAAAAACCTTCAGCAGCAATAGCCTTACTTCCCTTGAAAAAGCAATTTGCCTTGATTTTGTTTTTAAATACTGTAAGTACTGCCGTAAGAGATCGCATTTGCGCAAGAGCTGCCAAATCAAAATTTAGGAATGCCTTCTGTAATCGAGGGAATAATGCCTCAATTGTCTTAACTTTAAAATTACTTGTATACACAACCCAGCAGTATTCTTCGAGAAACTCTTTAACGGTTAAATTCTTAAAGGTATCTGGGTTAATGTTCCTGGCACACTCAAGTTCGCTTTTGTGATTTTTCTCACAGTAGGTTAGTGCTGCCTTAAACATTTTTTGGGCCTTTTTTTTATTCATATTATTTCTCCGGTTCTTCAGGTTTGATTGTAGAAAATTTATTTAATATTTCTACCTTTGCCTGAAGCCTCCTTTAATTTGAATTTATCCTAATTTAAGGTTAGGATATTGACCTTTTTACAGTTCAATTCTTCACTGTGTATTTTATC
>JBDRBU010000103.1:0-24335 GCA_043822305.1 Candidatus Firestoneibacteriota bacterium | reverse complement strand
GATAAAATACACAGTGAAGAATTGAACTGTAAAAAGGTCAATATCCTAACCTTAAATTAGGATAAATTCAAATTAAAGGAGGCTTCAGGCAAAGGTAGAAATATTAAATAAATTTTCTACAATCAAACCTGAAGAACCGTAATTAGTACATAGTAATATGTACTACATATTAACAAGGAGGTAAAATTATGGCAGTAAAAGTTGGAATAAATGGATTTGGTAGGATAGGAAGGCTTGTACTACGAGCAGCAGCTTTGAATAAAGAAGCATGGAAGGAATTGGATTTTGTAGCGGTGAATGATATAACAAAAGCAGAAGTTTTAGCACATTTGTTTAAACATGATTCGATTCATAAAATTTTTCCAGGGGATGTGAGTTCAAAAGAAAATAGTTTAGTGATTAATGGAAAAGAAATTAAAGTTTTATCAGAGAAAGAGCCGGCTAATTTACCCTGGAAATCAATGGGAGTTGATATAGTTATTGAATCTACCGGAAAGTTTACAGAAAAAGAAAAAGCAGTTGCGCATTTAAATGCCGGAGCAAAGAGAGTTATAATTTCTGCTCCAGCAAAAAACGAAGATATTACAATTGTTATGGGAGTTAATGAAGAAAAATATGACCCACAAAAACATTTTATCATTTCAAATGCTTCTTGTACTACAAACTGCTTGGCACCTGTTTGTAAAGTTTTAATGCAAAACTTTGGTATAAAAAGAGGTTTGATGACAACAATTCATTCATATACAAATGACCAGAGAATATTAGACTTGGAGCACAAGGATTTAAGAAGAGCAAGGGCAGCGGCGCTTTCTATGATACCAACAACAACAGGTGCAGCAAAGGCAGTAGGGTTGGTGCTTCCTGAGTTAAAAGGAAAACTTACAGGATTTTCTATGAGAGTTCCTACTCCAAATGTTTCAGTCGTTGATTTAGTTGCTGATTTGGAAAAAAGGACTACTGTTGAGGAAGTGAATGCATCATTAAGGAAAGCATCAGAAGATTCTAAGATGAGTAAATACATTGAATATTGTGATAAGCCACTTGTATCTATAGATTTTTGTGGAAATGAAAAATCCGCAATAGTAGATGCAATGTGTACCATGGTTATTGATAATGATATGGTTAAAGTTGTAGCCTGGTATGACAACGAATGGGCTTATTCAAATAGAGTAGTTGAATTAGCCTTATACATTTCAAAAAAATAGGGGTCAGAGTCAATTATTTTTTGAGACAGATAACTTGAAGAGGTGAAAACATGAATCAAGAATTGGCAAATGTAGTAAAAATCTATTCAACGGGAACCCATAGAGAGCTAAGCAGTTATTTGATAGGTAAATCCAAAGATACTATTATAGGAATGCTTGTTGATTTACTGACGATGTATATAAATGACAAGAATTCATCAACAATACGAGAGTTTTTAACCATTACATTAGCAGGATATGAACATAAAGAAGGCAAAATAGGGTATAATGGTTTTAAACAAGACACTTTTATTCCTGGAAGGACTATGAAATGTGAGGCGAAACCCAAAAATTTTGGTACTGAAGAACTTGAAAAACATAAAAGAGGTGAAAGAAAAACAAGACCGTCAAAATTAAATGGTGGAGGAAATTTTACTGATTATACTCCCGCAAGATTGCAAAAAGACAAACAAGAAAAAGATTTAAATATGCTAGTAAGTGGATTTGTAGACGGTAAACTTGTTTATATTATTGAGTTTCCTTTTACTTCTTCAGATTTTGTGAAAAATTTGGAAATAAAAATACAGAAATGGCAGAGAAAATTAAAGGGAAGTGAAAGCACAAAAGGGCAATTTTTAAGAAGTGCAGATTTTGATTACAAGGATTTTATTAAAAGCCCAAATTTAAAAATTGCCTATCTTTTAAATAAAGATGAATTAGCAAAATATAAACTATATATAATCAAAGGTTTTTATGAATTTTTAGAAGGAAGAGCAAAATGAAATCAGATGAATATCTGAATAAAATAATTAAAAGCGATGCCTTGACAATTTTGAAAACTTTATCAGATGAAATTGTTGATGTTGGGATAACATCACCACCTTATAATAAAGGTGAGAATAAAAAGGGTTGGTTAGTAAAAAATGTAAAATATGAGGGTGCCGTAGACAAAATACATGAAGATGAATATCAGAAAAATCAAATAATGGTTTTAAATGAAATTTTCAGAATTACTAAACTCGGTGGGTCATTTTTTTACAATCACAAAATAAGATGGGAAAGAGGTGAGATGTTTCATCCTATGGATTGGTTAAGGCAAACAAAGTGGGCAATTAGACAAGAAATAATCTGGGATAGAATGATAGCGGCCAATATAAGGGGCTGGAGATTCTGGCAAGTAGAGGAAAGAATATATTGGCTTTACAAACCAAAAGAGAAAAATTTAATCGGTGAAGAATTAAAGTCAAAACATGCTTTATTAACTTCTATTTGGCGATTTTCTCCCGAGCGAACAAATTCACATCCAGCACCTTTTCCGTTAGTATTGCCTATCAGGGCGATTTATTCAATTATGAATAATAAAAAGGGAGTAGTCATTGATCCATATGCTGGGAGTGGAACAACTTTAGTTGCCGCAAAGATATTGGGACTGGATTACATTGGTATAGAAATTTCCGAAGAATATGTTAAATTTGCTAAAAACAGGTTGAATAATTATGAAAGCGAATTAAAATTCGTCAAAGAAGAAATAAATAAACATATTGTAATAAAAACTTTTGAAGAAAGAAAAAAAATGGGTGAATTTACAGGAAGATATGGACCACAAAACAAGAAAAGTAAAGTTACAATCAGTGGACAGAAAGAGATGAGTTTGTTTTATAAATAAGGGGTCAAAAAAAGGTGTCTGTCCCTATAAAAGGAGTTTGAATTATGGGAAAACTATCTATAAGGGATTTACAATTTAAGGGTAAAAGAGTGCTGGTTAGAGTTGATTTTAATGTTCCACTTGACAGTAATTTAAAGGTAACAGATGATACGAGAATAAGAGAGGCATTACCTACGATAAAATATATTTCTAATAATGGTGGAAAGGTAATACTCGTTTCACACCTGGGTAGACCGGACGGAAAAGTGGTTGATAAACTAAGAATGGCACCTGTAGCAAAAAAATTAGAAGAACTGATTGGCAAAAAAATTGGACAAGTAGATGACTGCATAGGTGATAAAGTTAACTATGCAATTTCTCAAATGAAAAATGGAGATATTTTACTCTTAGAAAATGTAAGATTTCATGCAGAGGAAGAAGAAAATGACCCTCGATTCGCAAAGTCTTTAGCAGAATTAGCCGATGTTTATGTAAACGATGCTTTTGGAACAGCTCATCGGGCCCATGCTTCAACAGAAGGTATAACAAAATATGTAAAACAGTCGGCCGCAGGATTTTTAATAGAAAAAGAGATAAAATATTTGGGGTTAGTCTTAAGTAATCCATCTAAGCCTTTAATGGCCATTATTGGAGGAGCAAAAATTTCTTCCAAGATAGATTTGTTAAATAATTTACTTACAAAAGTAGATGCTTTAATTATTGGTGGAGGAATGGCTTATACATTCTTAAAAGCACAGGGAATTAAGATTGGGAAATCTCTTATTGAGGAAGATAAGGTTGAAATGGCAAAAGAGATTTTAAAAAATGCCAAAGAAAAAAATATTCCATTACTACTTCCCGTAGACCATGTGGTTGCAGATAAGAAAGACTCACCAACAGATATGAAGGTGGTCTCGGATATTCCAGACAATTATATAGCCCTTGATATAGGACCTAAGACAATTGAGGAATTTGGGAAAGCAATAAAGAAAGCAAAGACCATATTCTGGAATGGTCCACTTGGCTTATTTGAAGTTGATGCCTTTGCTAAAGGAACTACGGCTCTGGCGAGGGTAATAGCGGAGAGTGGAGCAGTTTCAATTGTTGGAGGCGGGGATTCTGTATCTGCGATAAAAAAAGCAGGGGTATCAGATAAAATTACCCATATATCAACTGGTGGAGGTGCTTCATTAGAATTTATCGAGGGTAAAGAACTTCCAGGAATTGCAGCCTTAACTGAAAAATGAACGATGACTTTCCATAATGTAACAAATAATATTAGGAATAGTTGTTTGCCACGGCAAACAGACTATTTAAGATTACCATACTGGTTAAAAAAAAGATTTCCAGCTAATTCTGAGTTTAACAGGACATATAATTTAATAAAAAAGGGTAAGTTAAATACAGTATGTGAGAGTGCTAAATGTCCAAATATTATAGAGTGTTTTTCTAGGAAAGTTGCCACTTTTTTAATCCTGGGTAATATTTGCACTCGTGATTGCAGGTTTTGTAATATAATTTGTGGCGTCCCTTTAAAAGTTGATAATGATGAGCCCAAAAAAATATTAGATGCTGTTTTGAAATTAAAATTATCATATGTTGTTATTACTTCAGTTACACGAGATGATTTAAAAGATGGTGGAGCCGGTCAGTTTGTTCAGGTCATGAGGGAGTTAAGGAAAATTCATAATTTAAAAATTGAAGTTTTAACACCAGACTTTAAAGGCAATATAAGATTTATAAAACAGATAGTTGATGAAAATCCGGATGTTTTTGCTCATAATGTTGAAACAGTACCAAGACTTTATAAATTAGTTAGACCATCTTCAAATTATAATAGGTCATTAGAAGTTTTAAAAATAGTGAAAGAGTTAAATCATTCTATATTAACTAAGTCTGGATTTATGCTGGGATTGGGCGAAACAAGAGAGGAAATATCGGGTTTACCCACGCACCACCAAAGGGTGCGGGGTATACTTTCAGACTTAAAAAGAGTAAAGTGTGATATATTGACCATAGGGCAATATTTAAGACCTTCAAAGAACAATATAAGTGTTCAAAGATTTGTTCCACCGGAAGAGTTTGAGGAAATTAAAAGTGATGCTGAAAAAATTGGATTTAAGTTTGTTTTATCAGGTCCGTTTGTTAGAAGTTCTTTTAAGGCTAATTCCCAGTTAGAGGAAGTAAATACCGCAGGCTAACCCTGTACCACTCGTTATACTCGGGTACAGGACTAAAGAGTCTGCGACTACCATTGAAAGGTTATGATAATAATTAAAGCATTATTTTATAAGTTAATGAGATGTTCTGTCACCTACCTTTTTTTATTTTTTGTTTTATTTCTTATAGGTGGTGGTAAATGGAATTTTTGGGTTTTTTTATTATGGATTGTAGGTTTTCTTTCTTTAATTTGTGTTGATCTTAAAAATTATAAACAAATTAAGTATCTGGCAACTGTAAATAAGCAACTAAGTTATGTTGAACAATTAACTCATGCCTTAAGAAGTTCAACAAAATTAGACGATGTTTTGAAGATAGTTCTTAAAAATTTAACAGAAGAGTTACATTATGATCGAGTATTAATATATTCATTAGAAAGGGATAAGAGAAAAAAGGAAATACTAAAACCAATTGCTTCGCTTGGAGTGGATTTTAATATGTTAAATGACCATATTTTCAAGTTAGATAAGTCGTTAGACATTATTCCCAGAGTGGCTATTGAACAAAAAAGTTACATCATAAGAGATGCTCCTAATGATCACCGGTGTTCACAGGAATTTGTAAGTTTATTAGGGTTTAAAGAGTATGTTGTTTTGTCGCTGGTAATCAAAAATGTATCTATTGGGGTTTTATTGGCGGACAATGTTATTAATAAGAGACCTATTGAAGAATCGGATTTAGTCCCTTTAACATTTTTTGCTAATCAGGTGGCTATAGCCATAGAAAATGCTAAACTTTATGAAAGAATTGAGTATCTGGCTATTGTTGATGGCTTAACCAATGTCTATAATCATAGATATTTTTATGAAAAACTTAAGGATGAAATAGATAGAATCTCAAGATACGGGAAGCAAGGAATACTATCAATGATTATGCTTGATGTTGATCATTTTAAGAATTATAATGATATAAATGGTCATCTAGCTGGGGATTCTGTTCTTATAGAAATAGGCCAAATTTTAAAAAATATGACCAGAAAAGTGGATTTAGTTGCAAGATACGGTGGAGAAGAATTTATGGTGATACTTCCTGAAACATCAAAGGAAGGGGCCATAGTCTTAGCCGAAAGAATAAGGCAGGTCATAGAAAAATATCCTTTTGAGTCTAGAGAAAATCAACATAGTGGAAAAGTAACTGTTAGTCTGGGTGTCGCCAGTTATGGTCGAGATGGTACATCACCTGATGTTCTGGTAGAAGCAGCCGATAAGGGATTATATCTGGCCAAAGCAAGTGGTAGGAATAAGGTTTGTTTTGTAGGTGAGAAATGAGTTTAATCGTGGTAGGTTCAATAGCCCTAGATACAGTCGTGACACCTTTTAAAACTGTAAAAGAAGTTCTGGGAGGTTCTGCTACTTATTTTTCATATGCAGCCAGTTATTTTAATAAAGTAAGATTAGTTGGCGTTGTCGGAGAAGATTTTCCAAAAAAGTTTATTAATGAGATTAAGAAGAGAGCCATAGATATAACTGGTTTAAAAATAGAAAAGGGTAAAACATTTAGATGGACCGGAGAATATAAATATGATTTAAATATCAGAGAAACGAAAAAATTAGAGTTAAATGTTTTTGCTAACTTTTCTCCCGACATACCAGATATTTATAAAAATAGTAAATATGTTTTTCTGGGTAATATAAATCCAACTTTACAACTTGATGTTTTAAATAAGATTTCAAGACCAAAATTGATTGCTGGTGATACAATAGAATGCTGGATAAAAAATGATTTGAAAAAATTGTTAAAACTCATAAAAATGGTGGATATTTTTTTTATGAATGATTCAGAAGCAAGAGAACTAAGTGGTGTTTCTAATTTGGTTTTAGCGGCCAGAAAAATTAGAAGTTTAGGACCAAAGATTGTTGTCATAAAAAAAGGCGAACATGGTAGTTTGCTTTTTTCTGATGGCTGGCATTTTGCAGCACCGGCCTATCCATTAGAAAATGTATTTGATCCAACAGGAGCCGGAGATTCTTTTGCCGGTGGTTTTATGGGTTACATATCAACATGTAAGCGTTTAAGTCAGGATGAAATTAAGAAAGCACTGATTTTTGGTACAGTTACTGCATCTTATTGTGTAGAAGATTTTAGTCTAAATAGATTTCGGACATTATCTAAAAAAAATATCTATAATAGGTTTAAAGAATTGAAAAAAATTACACATTTTGAGGATATATAATATGTTTTATTCTAATAGAATGAAAAGATTACCGCCATATTCATTAGGTAAGGTTAGAACCCTAATGATTGAAGAAAGAACAAAAGGTGTTGATGTCATTGATCTGGGTATGGGTAATCCAGACAGGCCAACCCCAATTCATATAGTGGATAAACTTTGTGAAGTGGTCAGAGATCCTAAAACCCACAGGTATTCTATATCAAAGGGTCTTCTTCATTTACGAAAAGCAATAGCCCATAGATACAAAGAAGATTTTAATGTAGAATTGGACCCGGAAAGGGAAATTATTGCTACAATTGGAGCCAAAGAAGGGATATCCCACTTGGCCTTAGCCCTGATAGATGAAGGAGATTCTGCACTTGTTCCAAATCCAACCTATCCCATTCATCTTTATAGTATTGTCATTGCCGGGGGTAATGTTATAAGCATACCACTGACTAAGGAGGATAATTTTGTTATAAACTTAGAAAGGATAAAAAAAACAAAGTTTTGGCCAAAACCAAAACTTTTAATTATAAGTTATCCGCATAATCCTACGACCGCTGTTGTAGATTTAAAATTTTTTGAAAATGTTGTCGCTTTTGCTAAATCTGAGAATATAATAGTGATTCATGATTTTGCTTATAAAGATTTAACTTTTGATGGGTATAAAGCACCGTCATTTTTACAGGTAAAAGGCGCAAAAGATGTTGGGGTCGAACTTTTCTCTTTAACTAAATCGTATAATATGGCCGGCTGGCGGATAGCCTTTGCACTTGGAAATGAAAAAATCATTTCAGATTTAGCAAAGTTAAAAAGTTATATGGATTATGGAATATTTACTCCTATTCAAGTCTCAGCCATATGTGCCTTGAAAGGAGATCAAAATTGTGTCCAAGAGATTGCTGAAGTTTATAGAAAAAGAAGAGATGTTTTAGTAGATGGACTGAATAAAATAGGTTGGAATATTGAGAAGCCCAAGTCTACTATGTTTGTTTGGGCTGAAATACCAGAGAAGTTTAAAAGTTTGGGCTCTTTAGAATTTGTAACGATACTACTTAAAGAAGGTGCCGTAGCCGTATCTCCTGGAATAGGGTTTGGAGAATATGGGGAAGGTTATGTTAGATTTGCTCTTGTTGAAAACGAGGATAGGATTAAACAAGCCTTACGCGGTATCAAAAAGGTTATGGAAAGAATATGAAAAAAGTAGAAATAAATAAAGAAAAATGTAAAAGTTGTTCTTACTGTCTAGAATTCTGTCCTAAAAAATTAATATCACTTTCAAGCAATATCAACTCTAAAGGATTTTTTTATGCTGAATTTGCCGGCGATAGGGAGAAATGCACAGGTTGCTCTTTGTGTGCAATTATGTGCCCGGATGTGGCGATAGAAATACATAAGTAAAGAAAATGGGAGAAGTGGATGAAGTGAAAGAAGTAGATGAAATGAAAAAAATATTAATTAAAGGAAATGAAGCCATAGCCGAAGCAGCCGTTCGAGCAGGCTGTAGATTTTATGCGGGGTATCCAATTACGCCACAAAATCAGATACCTGAGTATATGTCCTGGAGGATGCCTGAAGTTGGTGGAGTTTTTATTCAGGCAGAAAGCGAACTGGCCGCGATAAATATGGTTATGGGTGCTTCTCTTGCTGGAGTACGGGCGATGACTTCTTCATCAAGTCCAGGAATTAGTTTAAAAATGGAAGGGATTTCTTATCTTGCAGCTTTAGAACTTCCAGCGGTTATTATTAATATGCAAAGAGGTGGACCAGGATTAGGTAGTATCCAGGGTTCACAAGCAGATTATTTTCAAGCAGTTAAAGGTGGTGGACATGGAGATTATAGATTAATAGTCCAGGCTCCTACAACTATTCAGGAGGCTATAGATTTAACTGTTACTGCATTTGACCTTGCTGACTTATATAGAATTCCGGTAATGATTTTAAGTGATGGTATATTGGGACAGATGATGGAATCAGCGGTTTTTAAAGAAATTTCTAAGAGGGATTTGCCTCCAAAAGATTGGGCGTTAGATGGATGCAAAGGAAGAAAACCAAGATGTTTGTATTCTTTGATGATGGCTCCAGGAATATTAGAAAGACATAACTGGCATTTAGCAGAAAAATATAAGATTATAGAAGAAAAAGAAATAAAATGTGAATTATACAAAGTAGAAGATGCAGAAATATTAATAGTGGCCCAGGGGATAGTTGGCCGGATTTCTAAAGGTGCAGTAGAGTTAGGTAGAACCAAAGGGGTTAAAATTGGATTAGTTAGACCAATTACACTTTGGCCATTTCCAGATGATATTTTAAATAAAGTTTCTAAAAAAGCAAAAAAAATCTTGGTTGTCGAACAGAATTTAGGACAGATGATTGAAGATGTTAAGTTAGCCGTAGTTGATAAATCAAAAGTATTCTTTTACGGAAGACCTGGTGGAGGAGTTCCATCACCAGAGGAGATAATGGGGAAAGTGAAAGAAGTGAAAGAAGTGAAAGAAGACAACCCCCTACCCCCTTTGTTAAGGGGGAATAGATGAAAAAGATTTTTGGTAGACCGGAAAGTTTAAAGGATGCGATTACCACCTATTGTGCCGGATGCGGGCATGGGATTGTTCATAGACTTGTGGCCGAGGTTATAGATGAGTTAGATGTGAGAGAAAAAACGATTGGTATTGCTCCTGTAGGTTGTGCTGTTTTTGCATATGATTATTTTAATTTTGATGTAACTGAGGCACCGCATGGAAGGCCGCCAGCAGTAGCCACAGGAATAAAAAGAGTTTTACCTGAGAGAATAGTGTTTACTTATCAAGGTGATGGGGATTTAATCTCCATAGGGGCTAATGAAATAGTTCATGCCGCAAATCGTGGCGAGAATATAACCGTTATATTTATAAACAATGCAAATTATGGTATGACCGGTGGTCAGATGGCTCCCACTACTTTACTCGGGCAAAAGACGACGACTACTCCAGATGGAAGAGATGCTAAATTGGCTGGTTACCCGCTTAAAGTTTGCGAACTACTGGCTAGTTTAGAAGGTGCAGTTTATTTAGAGAGAGTTACACTTATAAATCCGGCAAATGTTTTAAAAGCAAAAAAGGCAATTAAAAAAGCATTTCAAAATCAAATAGACGGACTTGGATTTAGTTTGGTCGAAGTTCTTTCCCAGTGTCCCGTTAACTGGGGATTAAATCCCTTAGATGCCTTAAAATTTGTAAAAGAAAAGATGATGAGTTATTTCCCGGTTGGGGTGATTAAAGACAGAACAAAGGAATAAAATGGAAACGAATTTAATTATATGTGGAAGCGGTGGTCAGGGTGTGCTTTTAGCCGGAACATTACTTGCATATGCGTCTTTAAAAGAAAATAAACATATCACCTGGCTCCCTTCATATGGTGCGGAAAAGCGAGGGGGATTATCTTACTGTGCTGTCGTCATATCAGATTCGGAAATTTTTTCGCCGGTTGTTGGAAATCCTAAAACAATAATTGGTCTGGATAATATAGGTATTGATACATATGAAACAACACTTTCTAAGAATGGGCTAATAATACTTAATTCTTCTTTAATTAAAAGAGATATAAAAAGAAAAGACGCGGAAGTTATAAAAGTGCCGTTTAATGATCTGGCTAAAGAAATAGGCAATCCAAGGGTTTTAAATATGATGGCTTTAGGAGTTTATATTGCCCAAACTAAGGTTTTGAGGTTAGATTCTTTAATAATCTCATTAGGAAATGTAATATCCAAAAGATATCTCGACATGTTAGAATGTAATAAAAAAGCGTTAGAAAAAGGGTATGAAATTGGTAAAGGTTAATTATGTGTGCCGTTGAGAAAGGATGTGATGTGGATAAACCAAGAAATTTAGCAAAAAGTGTTACCGTAGAATAAATTTTTTTTGATAAAGGTGGCTGTCCACTTTTAAAAATAGGGTGTCTGTCCCTATTAAAGGATGATGATATGTCAGTCTATACAGAAAAAATAAAATTTAAAACAAAAGGAAATGTTGATATAATGGATGTGACTAATTTAGTTGATCGAAGGGTTCAGGATTCGGAAGTAACTTCGGGTCTAGTAACTGTATTTGTTCCAGGGGCAACAGGTTCTGTGACGACAATGGAATATGAGCCGGGTTTGGTTTCTGATTTAAAAAATTTCATCAGTAAGTTAGTTCCAGAAGGAGAAAATTATGCGCATAATTTATCTCATTCTGATGCCAATGGCCATTCTCATATTAGATCTACGCTGCTTGGCCCATCTTTAGTCGTTCCATTTGTTAATAAAAAACTTCAATTAGGTATCTGGCAACAAATAATATTTATTGACTTTGATAATAGAGTGCGTGAAAGAGAGTTGATAGTTCAAATTATTGGAGAATAAATGATAAATAAACCAATACTTCAAGTTGCATTGGATTTTGTAGATATGCATCGAGCCTTAAAGGTAGCTAAAGAGGCCGTTGCTGGTGGTGTTGATTGGCTTGAGGTTGGAACACCATTAATTAAAGCAGAAGGTTTACATTTCATAAGAAAACTAAAAGAAATGTTTCCAAGAAAAATTATTGTGGCTGATATGAAGACTATGGATGTAGGAAGAGCAGAAGTTGAAATGGCGGCTAAAGCCGGAGCAAAAATTATAGATGTTCTGGGTGTTGCGTCTGATTCTACTATCTCGGAATGTGTTGAAGCGGCTAAGAACTATGGTGCAGAAATTATAGTGGATATGATAGAAGTCAAAGATATTGTTAAAAGAGCAAAAGAAGTTGAAAAATTAGGTGTCCATTATATAGGAATTCATACTTCTATTGATGAGCAGATGAGAGGTGAAGGTCCTTTTAAAGCTTTAAAAAAAGTTTGTGAAGAGGTTAATATTCCAGTTGCAGTTGCTGGTGGAATTAATTCTGAAAATGTTGTTGAGGCTGTAAAATGTGGAGCAAAAATAATAATAGCAGGCGGGGCAATTACAAAATCACAGGATGCAAAAAAAGCAACGCAGGTTATAAAAAAAGCAATGCTTTCGTTAAAAAAAGTTCCAACTAATCTTTATAAAAGAATTGGGGAAAAAGATATAGCTAAAATTTTAAATTTGGTTTCTACGGCAAATATTTCGGATGCGTTGCATAGGTTACCGTCTTTAAAAGATATATATCCAATCGTAAAGGGTGTGAAGATGATTGGAAAAGCGGTTACAGTTAGAACATATCCGGGTGATTGGGCAAAACCAGTAGAAGCCATAGATATGGCTGGTGAAGGTGATGTGATTGTTATAGATGCGGGTGGAGTTGGCCCGGCTGTTTGGGGAGAACTTGCAACTCATAGTTCGGCAAGAAAAAAGTTGTCTGGTGTTGTTATAGATGGTGCTATTAGAGACACCAAAGAGATAAGGGATTTAAAATTTCCAGCATTTTCAAAACTCATTACCTCAAATGCCGGTGAACCAAAAGGATTTGGGGAAATAAATGTGCCAGTGAATATTGGTGGACAAAAAGTTTTTCCAGGTGACTGGATAATTGGTGATGATGATGGTGTAATAGTAATTCCATCTGAAAAAGCAGTGGAATATACAAACAGAGCCATGGATGTCCTGGAAAAAGAAAACAGAATTCGTAAAGAAATTATAGAAGGTTCTACATTATCGTCTGTGATGGATTTATTAAAATGGGAAAAGAAAGTGTAAGTTTTCGAAAGCGAGAAAAATTTTAGTGTATCAAATCTTTGACTTTTACGAGAAATTGGTAGAGGACATTTGGGATACGATAGCTGTAGAAGCCGACTCGGTTGAATTAACTAAAGAAGAAAAAAAACTAATCGATGAAAGATTAGAAGCGTATCACCAAAATCCTGATTTAGGTTCTCCATGGAAGGATGTTTGTCAGAGAATAGTGAGCAAATGAACTATAGAATTATTATCAGAATTTAACAAGAAAGAGAATAGATAGCATCTAACAACTCGGCAACATGTAATACCATCGAGGTGTTTTGAAGGGATGAGATTGCTTCTGGACTCCGTCCCTCGCAATGACATAAGCAGAATGATAAGTAGAAATTGCCGAAAATGTATAGTAATGGGGTTGAGTGAATATTTAAATTAATGACTCTGACCCCTTTTTGTGGTATAATATAAATATTATGAAATTCTTTTTAGAGACGGAAAATCTAAAATATGGGTTTAGAAAAGATGTTGAGAGATTAAGCAAACAGAAGATTTCTAATTGTTATCAGTGTGGGAAATGTTCTGCTGGTTGTCCAGTTGCTTTTGCTATGGATTACCCACCCAATCAAATCATTCGCATGATTCAATTAGGGATGCATGATGAATCTATGAGTAGTAATACTTCCTGGTTTTGTGTATCCTGTGTAACCTGTACAACAAGATGTCCTCGAGAAATTGATATTGCCAAAATTATGGATACTTTAAGAATCATGGCACAGGCCGGCAAGTATAAAACTTCCGATAGAGAGATTCCTATTTTTGACTGGATATTTTTGAAATCTTTAGAATTTACCGGCAGGATTTACGAATTGGGTATGATTGGTGCTTATAATTTACTTAGCCTTCATCCATTTAAAGATGTTTTTCCTATGGGAGTAAAGATGTTTTTAAAGGGTAAGATAGGAATATTTCCTCATTTTATAAAAAATCCAATAGAGTTATGGAAGAATTTTATCTTATTTAAGAAAATAAGAAAAAAGGAAAAAGAAAGGATTTACGAAACCGATGTATAAAGTTGCTTACTTTCCTGGTTGTTCATTGCATTCAACCGCGAAGGAATATGATATCACGACAAGATTGATCTGTGAAGATTTGGGTATTGAATTAGTGGAAATTCCGGACTGGGTTTGTTGTGGGGCAACAACGGCTCATATTACTTCTGAACTAACAGCGGTTGCACTTCCAGTGAAAAATTTAATAAAAGCTGAAAAGATGAAACTTCCTATTACTTCTCCATGCTCGGCATGTTTTTCACGGTTAAAATTAGCAGATATTTATCTTAAAAATGATAAAGAATTAAAGAAAGACATAACAGAATTGATTGGCGAGGAATATAAAGGAGAAGTTGAGATTTTACATCTTTCAAGAGTTATTATAGAAAAATATGGACTTAATAATTTAAAGCAAAAGATAAAAAAAGAGTTAAAGGGATTAAGGGTTGCTTGTTATTATGGATGTTTGTTAACCCGGCCGAAAGAAGTTTGTGATTATGATAAAATAGAAGACCCGGAATTTTTAGATAATTTAGTTACAACTTTAGGTGCAGAACCTGTGAAGTGGTATTATAAAACAGAATGTTGTGGTGCCGCGTTTTCATTAACTAAAAAAGATATAGTTTTAAAACTTACCGGTAACATCTTAAAAGAAGCAAAGGATGTTGGTGCGGATTTAATTATAGTTGCTTGTCCTTTATGTCAATCTAATTTAGATGCAAGACAGCCAGAGATTATGAAAAAAAATAAATCAGACCTTAATATACCAGTTTTATATTGGACACAGTTAATTGGTCTAGCCTTAGGTTATAATCATTTAGATTTAATGTTTGACAAGCATTTTATAAATCCGAAAAAAGTGTTGCAATCAAAGGGGTTATTATAATGGCCAGAATAGGTGTTTTTATATGTCATTGTGGAACTAACATTGCGGGGGTTATTGATGTTGTTAAGGTGGCGGAATTTGCTTCAAATCTTCCTGGTGTTAAAATATCAAAAGAGTATAAGTATATGTGTTCTGACCCTGGACAGAATATGATTATTGATTCTATAAAGCAGAACAATTTAGATAGAGTTGTGGTGGCCGCATGCTCTCCAAGAATGCATGAAAATACTTTCAGAAAGACAATAGAGAGGGCTGGATTAAATCCATATTTATTGGAAATTGCTAATATCAGAGAACAAGGTTCATGGGTTCACAGCGATGATAAAGAATCTGCTACAAGAAAAGCAATGAGATTAGTTGAAATGGCAGTGGCCAAGGTAAGAAGAAATGATGCATTATCTAAGATGTTTGTACCGATTGAAAAAAAAGCGTTAGTGGTCGGAGGAGGAATTGCTGGAATTCAATCAGCACTTGATATAGCCGAAGCTGGTTTTAAGGTAACTTTAGTTGAAAAAACACCGTCTATTGGTGGTCGGATGGCTCAACTTGATAAAACATTTCCTACTCTGGATTGCTCTGCCTGTATTTTAACGCCAAAGATGGTTGCCTTGACACAGAATAAAAATATTACCTTAATGACCTATAGTGAAATTGTTGAAGTTCGTGGTTATGTGGGGAATTTTGATATAAAAATTAAAAAGAAAGCCCGTTCAGTTGATATATTAAAATGTATTGGATGTGGAATATGCACCCAGAAATGTCCTTCAAAAAAAGCGTTATCGGAGTTTAATGAAAAGTTAGAATTTAGAAAAGCAATATATACTCCATTCCCGCAGGCAGTTCCAAATATTCCTGTTATAGACAAAACTACTTGCACATATTTTTTAACAGGTAAATGTAAAGTTTGTGAGAAAGTTTGTCCAGCCGGGGCTATCAATTATACACAAGAAGATGAAATTATTTCAGAAAAATTTGGGGCTATAGTTATGACCACCGGGTTTGATATATATGACCATAGTAACTACGGTGAGTATGGTTATGGTAAAATTAAAAATGTAATAACAAGTATGCAATTTGAAAGATTGATAAACTCTTCAGGCCCTACAGAAGGACATGTGGTCAGACCTTCGGATAAAAAAGAGCCAAAAAATGTAGTATTTATACAATGTGTTGGCTCAAGGGATGACTCGAAAGGCAGGCCTTATTGTTCCAGAGTCTGTTGTATGTATACGGCAAAACAAGCCATGCTTCTAAAAGACCATTATCCAGAGACACAAGCGTATATTTTTTATATAGACATAAGAGCCTTTGGTAAGGGCTATGAGGAATTTGTTCAAAGGGCACAGAATGAATATGGAGTAATTTATTTAAGGGGAAGAGTCTCAAAAATATATGAGAAAGGTGATAAATTATTAGTGAGAGGTGCAGATACCTTAACGGGTGCTCAGGTTGATATTTTAGCCGATTTAGTAGTTTTAGCCAATGGATTAGAATCAAAACAGGACGCTAAAGAGTTAGCCCAACTTTTTCATATTCCATATGACCAGTATGGATTTTATACAGAACTTCATCCAAAATTAGCACCAGTAGAAACAGTAATAGCCGGAGTATTTCTGGCCGGTGCCTGTCAGGCTCCTAAAGATATTCCGGATGTTGTGGCCCAAGCATCTGCATCTTCCTCTAAGGTAATTGGTTTATTTTCAAAGGATAAAATGGAAGTAGAACCAATGATAGCCAATGTTAATCAATTGGTTTGTAGTGGTTGTGAGACCTGTTATAATGTTTGTGCATATAGTGCTATTGAGATGGAAGATAAAGAGGTTAGAAAAGGCGAAATTAAACATGTGGCTAAGGTATTAGAAAGTGTATGCAAGGGATGTGGTGCCTGTGTTGGAAGTTGTTATTCAAAAGCAGTTGATTTGAAAGGATGGACAGACAGGCAGATAATGGAAGAAATTGAAGTGGTAACAAGTGGAAAAAGTGAGTAAAGTGGGGAAAGTGGAAAAAGTGAAAGAAGATGTAAATATAGTCGGGTTTTTGTGTAACTGGTGCAGTTATGCTGGAGCGGATTTGACTGGGTTAAGTAGAATGACTTATCCAGCAAATATTAAAATTATTAGAATTCCTTGCACAGGCAGGATGGATCCTATGCTGGTTATATCTGCATTTCATAAGGGTGCGGATGGTGTTTTGGTTTCAGGATGCCATCCAGGTGATTGTCATTATACTGAAGGGAATTATTATTGGAGAAGAAGATATTCTCATTTAAAAAGATTATTGGAATATTTTGGAATAGATAGAAGAAGGTTTCATGCAAGTTGGGTATCTGCTTCAGAAGGAAAGAAATTTGCAGATGTGGTAAAGAAAGTTGTAGAAAATGTAAAGGATTGGAAAGAAAATGGATAAGGAATTGCAGGAAATAGCAAAAAAATTACTTTCCGAAAAGAAAGTTGACTGGATTATTGGATATGAGAGAGGTTATGATATTTTAAATAGACCAGTCTTTATAAATAAAATAGAAGATGTTGGAAAATTAGTTATAAATAAATACTGTGTAAATAATTTGGCAGTTTATTTACCAAAAAGGAGAAAGTTTAAAATAGGAATTGTGGCTAAGGGTTGTGATGTTAAATCAATTAGAGAGTTGATAAAGGAACATCAAATATCTAAAGAAAATGTTACAATAATTAGTGTTGTTTGTGAAGGTGTTGTAGAGAAGAAAAATATAAGTAAACTTGCTGAAAAATGTGACTATTGTGATGAAAAAGTTCCAAAGAATCTTGAAATTTTGATTGGAACTGTTAAAGAGTTTGCGGTTAAACCAGATGATGGCAAGGATATAAAAGATTTTGAAAAATTATCTCCAAAAGAAAAAGAAAAGTTCTGGAATGAACAATTTGAAAAATGTATCAGGTGTTATGCCTGCCGACAGGTTTGTTCGGTTTGTTATTGTCCGGATTGTTTTGAACAAAGGGCTAGGCCGGAGTATATAAATAAAAAGGTTACTGATGCAGAAAATAAATTATTTCAGTTAATCAGGATGCACCATGTATTTGGAAGATGTACTGACTGCAGAGCATGTGATAATGCTTGTCCGGTCGGTATTCCCTTAAGACTTATAACTAAAAAAATCACAAAAGATGCATATGAATTATTTGGATATGTGAGTGGTGCTGATGAAACTACAAGACCGCCACTCTCTACTTTTAAACATGATGAAAAGTTAGAGGAGATAATGTAATGAATGAGAAAACCGTGAAATATTGGATTGATATTGCAAATTACGATTTAAGAACCGCATATGCAATGTTAAAAAGTAAAAGATATCTTTATTTTATCTAATAAAAAATGTAAGATAATTCTTAAAGAAACGGAGGAATTATGCCAATGGATAATAAAGATGTTAAAGACAAATTAAAAAAATATATAAATAATGTAAAACTTTTTTTGGATTTAAAAATGGTAGTATTGTATGGTTCGCATGCAAAAGGATTAGCTAAAGAAAATAGCGACATAGATGTTGCTGTTTTTGTTAGTAAAAAAGGCAAGATGGATTATTTAGAGAAGGGGAAATTATTGTTTAGATTAAGACGTGAAATAGACAGTAGGATAGAACCTAATTTGTTTTATATGGAAGAAGTTAGACATAGAGAGAAGGCAGACTTCATAAGTGAAATTCTAAAAACAGGAAAGGTAATATATAAAGGCAGATGAAAAATATGCAACAGGCAATAACAAAAGATAATTTAAAACAATTTGTTGAAGATTTAATGAAAACTTATAATGTTTATGCTCCTAAACGAGACAATGAAAATACTGTTTTATATGGAGTGATAAATTCTTTTGATGAGTATGAGGGTAATGTTTTGCTGACCAATACTACGGCCAAAGATAAAGTATATTTACAATCAGAAAAGTTTTTTGATTTTAAGAAAACCCATCATAGTATTGAATTAAAACATGACGAAGAAATAAAAAAAACTATAATTTTTGGGTGCCGCCCTTGTGATGCCAGGGGATTTAATGTTGTTGACAAATTATTTAACTGGGCAGAATACAAAGATGAATATTATCTTTCAAGAAGGCAGAATACTTTAATCTTAACTGTTTCATGTCAAAATCCAGAGATTACTTGTTTTTGCACTTCATTTAAGGATGGTAGCCCGGCGAGTGGAATGGGGAGTGATTTATTGTTCACAGAAATAAAAAAAGATAAATATTTAGTTGATGTTTTAACTTCCAATGGGCAAAAATTAGTTAATGACTATAAAAAATATTTTGAAAGTGTAAACGAGAACGATAGTAATTTAAAGGAAGAATTTAAAAAGGGGTCAGAATCAAAAATTGTTAAAAAAATAGATACAGTTGAAATCAAAAAGAAATTAGATAATGCTTTTGAGTCTTCTTACTGGGATGCTGTTCATTTACCTTGTGTTAAATGCGGGGTTTGTACTTTCGTCTGCCCAACTTGTTATTGTTTTGATATTACTGAAAAAATCTTTGATTATATAAATGGTGAGAGAAACAGAACCTGGGATACTTGTATGTCTGAGACATTTACAAAAATGGCTGGAGGAATAAATCCAAGGTTTGATTCAAAAAGAAGATTTAGACAGAGATTTATGCATAAGTTTAAATATCATGTTGATAATTTTAAGGAAGAACTTTGCACTGGTTGTGGAAGATGTATAAAATATTGTCCGGTTGGAATTGATGTAAGAAAAGTTTTGGAAGAGGTAAAATGAATAATATCTATTTACCACATACAGCAAAAATTGTAGAAGTAAAAGAAGAAACACCCGATGTAAAGAGTTTTAAATTTGAATTTACTGATTTAGAAGTAAAGAAGAATTTTACCTGGAAGGCCGGTCAGTTTTTAATATTATCTGTTTTTGGAGTAGGAGAAGCGGTTTTCACCTTTGCCAATTCACAAACAAGAAGAGATTTCATTGAATGCAGTATAAAAAAAACTGGATTGGTTACAGAAGCAATTCATGAGTTAGAAGTAGGAAATATAGTTGGTCTAAGAGGTCCATACGGTAATTGGTTTCCTTTTGATGATTTTAAAGGTAAAAATCTATTGTTTATAGGTGGTGGCATTGGTCTGGCTGCGCTTTGTTCTCCTATTGAATATAGTTTTGATACAAGAAATGATTATAAAAAGATAACGATACTTTATGGTGCCAGAAGTCCGTTAGATATTTGTTATAAGGATAAACTAATTGATTGGCAGAAGATTTCTAATTTAGAACTTGTTTTAACAGCAGATAAAGGGGATGAAGGATGGAAGCATAAAGTAGGATTTGTCCCGGCAGTTCTTAAAGAAATGAAACCATCGAATGTAGATACGGTAGCCATTACCTGTGGTCCGCCAATTATGATCAAATTTGTGTTAAAAGAATTAATTGATTTAGGTTTTACTCCGGAACAAATTATAACTACTTTAGAGATGAAGATGAAATGTGGTCTGGGTAAATGTGGTCGATGTAATATCGGAAGTATTTATGTCTGTAAAGATGGCCCGGTATTTAGTTATAAAGATTTAAAAGAATTGCCGGATGAATATTAAAATGAAAAGAACAACCCCCTGACCCCCTTTATTAAGGGGGAATTAAAAAATTGGAGGAGATATGAAAACAAAATCTGTTAAAGTTCCGTCAGATATAGAAATTGCTCAGGCTATAAAACTAAAGCCAATTGTTGATATAGCAAGTTCTATTGGTCTAAAGAGAAGTGAATTGGAATTATATGGGGACCATAAGGCTAAGATTAAGTTGGAAATCTTAGAAAGATTGAAAGGCAAAAAGCAGGCAAAATATATTGATGTTACGGCTATTACTCCTACTCCACTTGGAGAAGGTAAAACTGTTACAACGATTGGATTATCTTTAAGTTTAGCCAAGATTGGTAAAAAAGTAATAACGACTATAAGACAACCATCTTTAGGTCCTGTTTTTGGTATAAAAGGTGGTGCGGCTGGTGGCGGCTATTCACAAGTTTTACCTATGGAAGATTTTAATTTACACCTGACCGGGGATGTTCATGCTGTTAGTTTAGCACATAATTTATGTGCTGCGTTTTTAGATAACCATTTATGTAAAGGAAATAAGTTTAATATAGATATGAATAATATTTCATGGAGAAGAGTAGTAGATGTTAGTGATAGGGCCTTAAGAAATATAATTATTGGGCTTGGTGGGAAAGACGAAGGGGTCCCAAGACAAACTGGTTTTGATATTTCTGTTGCATCTGAGGTTATGGCCATACTTGCTTTAACAACAAGTTTGAAAGATATAAGAAAAAGATTAGGAAAAATTGTAGTTGCGTTTACAAAAGATGGAAAACCTATAACAACAGAAGATTTGCAAGTAGCAGGTTCAATGGCCGTTTTAATGAGGGATGCGCTTAAACCAAATTTACTTCAAACAACGGAGCAGACACCTTGTTTTGTTCATGCCGGTCCTTTTGCTAATATAGCCCATGGTAATAATTCTATATTAGCCGACCAGATGGCCGTTAAATTAGGAGATTATGTTGTTACTGAATCAGGTTTTGGTGCAGATTGTGGGATGGAAAAGTTTATGAATATAAAATGCAGATATTCAAAACTTGTTCCAAATTGTGTGGTGATGGTTTGTACGGTTAGAGCATTAAAGATGCATTCGGGTAAATTTACTGTAATTGCCGGCAGGCCATTACCTGAAGAACTTATTAAGGAAAATATTCAAGCAATTTCTGAAGGTGTTTGTAATCTTGAAAAGCAGATTCAAAATGCGATGCTTTTTGGAGTACCTGTGGTCGTGGCTATAAATAGATTTACAACAGACACGGATAAAGAGATAGAATTTATAAAAAACAAAGCAAAAGAAGCTGGGGCTGAAGATGCCGTTCTTTCAGAAGTGTGGGAAAAGGGAGGTGCTGGTGGTGTTAATTTAGCAAATGCAGTTGTTAAAGCATGCGAGAAAAAATCCAAGTTTAGTTTCCTTTATCCACTTAATGTTTCTATTAAGGAAAAGATACATACTATTGCCACGAAGATTTACGGGGCCAAGGATGTTTCTTATACTCCACAGGTAGAGGAGAAAGTAAAACTTTATACGAGTTTAGGCTGGGATAAACTGCCAATATGTATGGCCAAGACTCATCTTTCTTTATCTCACGACCCGAGTTTAAAGGGACGACCGACTAATTTCATAATTCCAGTAAGAGATATTCGTGCTTCTATAGGTGCTGGATTTTTATATCCACTTTGTGGAGATATGAGAACAATGCCCGGCCTTCCTTCTATACCTGCTGGAACAAAGGTTGATCTTGATAAAGATGGTAAGGTCGTAGGATTGTTTTAAAGGGACGACCCGAGTACCGTCGAATTATGAAAAATAATAGTGGCTGTCCCCATTTAATGTGGGTTTTATTTTATATTTTATTAATTTCAGAATGCTTTTGCGAGACTCTTAGTCTTATTGCTGTTGGCGATATAATGCTTGGCAGATATGTTGATGTTGTGTTAGAAAAGAAGCCCCCTGTTTATCCTTACGAGAAAGTAAAATCCATTATTTCGTCTGCGGATATTACTTTTGGCAATTTAGAATGTTCTCTGGCCAGAGATCCATCTAAAGAAAAACCAATTCTAACCGGATATGTATTTAAAGCAAGTTCTGATTATTCTGATGGGTTAAAAGAAGCTGGTTTTGATATTTTATCTTTAGCCAATAATCATTCTAAAGGTGGTGGTAAAGGAACAATTGTTAAAACAATAGATGTTTTGAATAAGAAAGGTATAGTCACAGTCGGTGCTGGTGAAAATCTGGATAAAGCAAGAGAATTAAAAATTATAAAGGTTGATAATATTAAAGTTGTTTTTATAGCATCTACTTTGGTCTGTCCTGAGATTTATTTGGCAAAAGAAGATGAATCAGGTGTTTATAAGAGTGATGAAAATCTAATATTAGAAGATGTGAAAAAAGCTAAACAAATCTCTAGTATTGTTATTGTTTCATTACACTGGGGTGAAGAAAAGGAGTTTACACCAACTAACTCTCAAAGGGATTTGGCTCATAAAATTATTGATAATGGCTGTGATTTAATAATCGGCCATCATCCGCATGTTTTACAGGGTTTAGAGATTTATAAAGGCAAACTCATTGTTTATAGTCTTGGAAATTTTATTTTTGACAAGACAAAAGAAACTTCCAAAACAAATAAAAGCATTATCTTGAAATGCTTCTTTAATAAAGATACTTTAAGCATTAATAAAGTAGAGATTTTTCCTGTAGTGTTAAGGTATGACAGATTTTTTCCAGAATTAGCCGAAGGTAACGATAAAGATGAAATTATTAGTTTAATAAGGGATATTTCCAAATTTTGTGGTAATTTTTGTTGAATATTTGATTAAGCAGGTATATAATTATATTAAGTTTAAAAGAAAGGAGAAAATATAATGCCAGATTTAATTCCACAGGAAAGAATAGAAAGTAAAATATATCAAATAAGAGAGTTAAAAGTAATGATGGATAGAGATATTGCAGAACTTTACGGAGTAGAAACAAAAGTGTTAAATCAAGCGGTTAAAAGGAATATAAAAAGGTTTCCGCCTGACTTTATGGTTCAATTAACAAAAGAAGAAATGAATAATTGGAAGTCACAAATTGTGACTTCCAATTCAATCAGGTTGGGACTTAGAAAGAGGCCATTTGCTTTTACAGAACATGGTGTTTTAATGCTTTCATCAGTTCTTAATAGCGAAAGGGCAATACAAGTAAATATCCAAATAATGAGGACTTTCACAAGATTAAGACAAATATTATCTACGCATGATGATATAAAAAAGAAATTAGAAGAACATGATAAACAATTCAAAGTTGTTTTTATGGAAATAAATAAAATACATAGACTATTAGAACCACCAGAAAAGCCTAAAAGGAAATTTGGGTTTTAAGAAAATAAAGTTATATCTGATGGATTAAAATGTAAGAATATAAAAAATAGAAGTGATTGAGTATAACAGAAATAAATTGAAACAGGAGGTAATGTAATATGAAAAAAAGCATTATTGTTATTACTGTAATATGTTTTGTTTTTTCTCCTGCTATAAGTTTAGGGGAGATAATACGCTTAAAAGACGGGCAGGAAGTTAGGGGTGATATTACTTATTCAGATAAGGATAAAATAAAAGTCGAAACTATTTATGGAGAGATTCAATTAGATAAATCACAAGTTACAATAATAGCAGAAAGTGAAGTAAAAGAAAATAAGTTGTTAATGGAAAAGTTAGAAGAATTAAGAAAAGATTGGATAAAAACAACTGTTGGAGAACAAGAGTATAGACAATTATTTAAAAAAAATTTTTCTACTATACAAGACGCTGGAAGGGATATGGAGACAGGTTTTATTTGCTCATGTTATTTACAGCAATAAAACCTTGTTAATTTACAGCGATAAAATCCTCAAAAAACCACTATTAAATGTCACTATTACAACAATAAAACCCCAAAAACTGCCACTCATCTACAACAATAAAACCGTAGTATCTTATCAAGA
>JBDRBU010000102.1:0-30642 GCA_043822305.1 Candidatus Firestoneibacteriota bacterium | reverse complement strand
CTTCCTTTCCACCTGCTATCATTGATGTCTATGGAAAAGGTATCAAAATTCAATTTGACTATTTCCATATTATGCAAGATGTTAATCGTCACCTTAATAAGACCATTATTGATTACTATAATCAACTTTCTGAAAATAATTCGATGGATCTTTATTGGGAAATTAGAAAATCCCAATTCACTATCCTTAAAAATCCTAAAAATTATTCCATCATGGATAGATATAACCTTGATGAACTTCTTAATCATCATAAAAATTCTATTATCCCAGATATTATTTCTTTTAAAGATAAAACTAGAGATATTTTTATTAACTCTAAAACCCCTCAAAATGCTTATGACAAAAGAAATCAACTCTATCTTGAAAAATGGCATGAAAAATCTATCCACTTTAAATCTATCATCAAAACTCTTATGTCCTCTAACTTCGAATATATGATTACTTTTCTTAAAGATTTTCGTGTCCCAAGATCCGGTAATTCTGAAACTCTTATTAACATTTATAGACAATGGGAAAAAGTTCGTTTTGGCTTTCGTACTGAGAAAGGCAGGCTCGATCATCTCAAACTCTTTCAAATTTCTCATTACTTATCTCCAAAATGGCCTAAAACGAGTCAAAATCAAAAAACTCTCTCATATATTTAGACTTACATCATTTCTCTGCATTAAACTTGAGCAAGCTTCTATCTTATTATACCTCAAAAGTTCGTTTTGTCAAGGAAATATTTTGTTTTTGTTGTAGTGAATTATTTTCCTTTAAATTGCTGCTATGAATCCTTGAAGTAATTCTACAGTTTCTGTGATATAACCTAAACAATTTAACCTAAAAACTCAAAAGCACCTATAAAACTTCTTAAGGTGGTGCTTCTTGTTCCGGAAAAAGTGGGACCAAATTGGGACTACATTTATGTCAAAAAGGGTGAAAAAGTGTGAAATGGTGTGAAATGTTTTTCCGGTGAGAAAAATCGCAAAATTAACATTCTTTTGAATTTCAAAGGATTTTTCAGAATATACAATCTTTTTTTTGGTGGGCCCGAGCGGAATTGAACCTCCAGCGCGAGGTTTAGGAAACCTCTGCTCTATCCATTTAAGTTAAAAACCGCTACTATAAAAACTTCTCAACATATTTCTTGTTTAAAAATTTCAAGTCCAAAACTGTGCTAAAACTGTGTAATAAAACAGGCAAAAAGAGACCAAATCTGATTAACTCTGAAAATGGTTCAATCTGAGGTTTATCATTGTGATACAAGGATTTAACTGTAGAAATAAGAGAAGCGGTTAATCCATCTTAATTGATTTCAAGTCAGGTGCCTTACCAGTTAGGGCTAACCCTCCAACCTTATTTTATCGTTATAGCATAATAATTTTTAAAATGCTATCATTTTTTAAAATTCGCTGTATTTCAAAATATTTTTCTTGACTTAAACATCTTTTATGGTATAATTATAATAGAAATAGGTTAGTTGGTTTTGATATGACGGATTCCAGTTAAAAAAGAAATACTATGAAAAGAACTAGAATTTATGTTGATACTTCAGTAATTGGTGGTTGTTGTGACCTTGAATTTAAAGAATGGTCTGAAGGACTTCTTTCAGATTTCAGAATGGGTATATTTTCTTTAGTTCTTTCTTCTCTTACGGATGCAGAGATTAAAGATGCTCCTGATGAGGTTAAAAAGATATATGGAGAATTTCGAGATTGTGAACATGAATTTCTTGATTTAAACACAGAAGTTATAGATCTTGCCGAATCTTATCTTACTCATAGTATCCTGACACAAAACTATAAAAATGATGCTATGCATATTGCTCTAGCATCTGTAGCAAATATAGACATATTGGTAAGTTGGAATTTTCAGCATGTCGTGAATTTTAATAAAATTCAGCAGTTTAATGCTGTGAATCTTGAGAAAGGGTATAAGATAATATCAATCTATTCTCCAAGGGAGGTAACAACCTATGTCAGTAAAAGCAATTGAGATGGTTAGGAAGATACGGGATAAACAATACAAGGAGACAAAAGACTTATCACTCGAAATACAGATACAGTATATAAAGAGAAAATCGGATGAATTATTGCGGGATTTCAAAAGTCATCGACATTCGACTGCAGATAACACAGGGGTTACGGCCAAAATCTAAATTTTTAATCGTGGATAAAAAGAGAAATCGAAGATTTCCATAAAATGTTATATACTTATTGGGAAAGGAGACAATAATCATGGATTTTTTTAAGTTCATTTCAGATATTGTAAATATTCTAAAAACAACTTCTTATGTTAGTGTATTTACTATAGTATTGATTTGTATCTGGTTGGTTGGAAAGAGTTTGCCAGACATTATTACAATAATTGATAAGATGAGACTAAAAAGGTTTCTATAACCAAGGATTATCTTAAAGAGGCAAAACAAAATAAGGATTTAAAAACCGTTGCTATAGAATTTATAGAAACATACATTTTTAAAAAGTTAACCGGGATTTATATGGAAAGCAGACAAGGACGTTCTGCTTTAATAAATTTAAAAAACCGACTGTCATATCAAGTGACATGGGAAACAATTGAAAATGCTTTACCGTTCTTGATTATAGTAAATAATAATGTGCAAGGTATAAAGATTTTTACAAAACAAAATTCATCATATTTGTAAAGACTTTATCTCTCTTTGAAAAGCACTGTAATGATTATATCGTAACTTTATTTTATTAAAAAAAGATTGAGCCTCATCAGATTTATCAAGCATATTTAAAGTCTCTGTGCATCCAAATAGAAGTAATGCCGCTTTGTCATAACTTCCACGATGTTTATTAGACACTATAGCATCAATCCGTTTCTCAATAGTTATCTTTACCCATTCTACTTGTTTTATTCTTTCTTCTAATGAAATATCCTTAGATAGAATTTCTCTTTCAACAATATTCTTGAAGTCACTTTTATCATCATCAAACCTATTCCAATCCCAAACTTTTTTAATAGCAGAATTGCTCTTTAACGACATTTTCCTTACACAAGACATTAGTAAAAATGGAACAGCTATTGCCTGTGAATTATCACCAAAAGACCATCCCAAAGGTTCCTCCTTTTTAGTAACTTCCCACATCTTATCATATTTTTCTGTAAGAATATAAGATTGTATTAATAATGTCTTGGAATTATCAATAAAACTTCCCTTCCATTGATGTTTTTCCAAAAAATCAACAACATCTTCCATTATGTTAGCCTTGCATAATTCATTACTGCTTTTTCTTAAAGCAAGAAGCCTTTTCAAACTTGGATGTGAAAAGAATGCCTCTTTATATGCATTAAAGGCAGTCTCTTTATCCTTAATACTTTCTGCGGATTTTGCTGCTAAATCAGATATCTGTGCCCGAATGAAATTTTGAGTTGGAATTACTTTAAGTCCTTTTTGATAAGATTCAAGAGATTCTCTGTACATTTGTAATTCATACAACTTAGTTACCAATACAAGATATGCTTTGTAAACCTTTTCACCATATTCTTCTGCAAATTTTTCTAACCCTTTTATCCCTTCAAGTTTTTCAATAATATAACATACCATATTAAAATTGTTTTCACCATACCCCCATCTAGTCCCTACATCTTTAATAACTTCTCTTAGTAAAATTTTCTTCATATCCATTAAAAATATATCCCAGTTCTCCGGTTTAGCAGGAAGTGCTTCTTCAATTACATTTAAATTAAAATCATGAGCACCTATATATGCAAGATCCTCAATCTCTTTAAATATAGTCTCTGCCCTATTTTTTTTATCAGTAATTTCATATAATGCCCTTAAATACCTATTTTTTGCCTCAGATACATCTGTAGATACCATTTCTTCTGGTGATGATTGACCTGAGAAATGACCTGACTCTTCTCCTAAGTGAAAGGCTTTCAATAATTTTCCATAAGAACAACAAGCGCCTTCCATATCACCAGATAGAAATATATCATCTGTCCTATCAAATAAGTTATCCATCTCATCTACCCAACTTTCATCTCCAAACTCTCTCTCATCATGTATTTCATCATCCCAACCCCAACCTTGCGAATATTCCCCTTCGTTTATTTCCTTTACAAAATCATCAATATCATTTAGTAAAACATCTTTTTCACTTTCATTAAGTTTTTTATCATGCTCTAAAACACTATTACTAATTCCATCCTGTGATACTGAAGAATTATTTTTTAACCTATCTAACATTGCTGATTTGATTTCCGACAAGAAAAGATGTCTTTCATCTGGCTTCGTATTTCTTGCTTTCTCCATTAACATAGATTTTATTTCTTCCTTTGAAAGATTATTAATACATTCTTCAACTTCTTTTAAAAAGGGTCCCAATCCTATTTTCTCCATAAATCATTCCTTATCCATACAAAAAGTAATTTTTTTTCATTCAAACTCTTGTATTTTATAACCCATCGCCTTATAAGTCTTTAATCTCTTCTGATACATCCTTTCAAGAATCGATACATCTTTATCTACATAATCATAAATACAAATATCTTTTTTGCCTTCGTATTGTCGATGTAATCTACCTGCATATTGCACTATTCTTCCTTTAAAGGAAATAGGCATTGTTATAAAAAGTGCATCTAATGCTGGAGCATCAAAACCTTCACCAATATAAGCACCTGTAGCTAAAATAGCTTTCTTTTTATCATAAGAACATTTAGATAATTTGTTTAACATTTCTTTACGCCTTTTTGGTTTTATACCACCATGTAAAACAACCAAGTGTTCAATTGCATGATGAAGCTCGTGAGCCAATATATCAAGATGCTCTCTCCTCTCAGTAAGAATAATTGGAAATCTTCCTTCTTGCACAGCTTTTACAATATCACTTACTATTAGTTTATTTCTCTGTTCGTCATTTATTAATTCCGGCCAAATATTACAAATATTAGATTTCTCTGACCATTCATAAATGAATTTGGTCGCTCTGGGGGGGATTACGATAAACTTAAAAATCTGTTGATTAACATCCTTTACTTTTATATGGTGACGTATTGGACCGCATTGCATATAAATAATTGGGTGATGTCCATCACGCCGGTATGGAGTAGAGGTAAGTCCTAATACATGTTTTGCTTTTGCTTGCATTAAAACCCTCTCAAAAGAAACAGCACCAATATGATGACACTCATCTATTATAATAAAACCATAATCAGATATCCTGTCATTTACTATTCCCTTTCTTTCCATACTTTGTAACATTGCAATATCTAAAAGTCCATTTGGAGTATTTTTCCCACCACCTATTTGACCAATACATTTTAAATCAATATTAAGAAATGAAGATAACTGTCTACGCCATTGTTCCAAGAGTGGCTTACGATGTACTAAAACTAATGTGTTTGTTTTTCTTTTAGTTATAGTGTGAATAGCCATTACTGTCTTACCTACACCAGGAGGAGCAACTAAAATTCCTATATTATCTTTTAATATTTTTTGAACGGCGATTTTTTGCACATTATTTAACAACCCATAAAATTTAAAATTGATTCTTTTACCAGATATTCGTTCATCTCTTATAACAATCTTCATACCATATTCATTCATTAAACAATAGAGACCGTCTATACAACCCCTTGGTATAGAAAGATAGCCATCTAAAATCTCAGAACAGCATATTATCCTTGGAGTTAATGATGTAGATAACCTTATACTTTGCCTTCTATAAAATTCTGGATTTTGAAAAGCAGCTAATTGTTTAACCAGATTTAAAAGCACAGAAGGTAATCCATCGTCTTTAATATATATTTTATTAGCAATAACAACCTCAATTTTATCCGGTAAATTATTTATTACAGGTTTATATCTCCTCTTTCCAGATGGCAATTTCATCCATGGTAGTTCATTTTCACTGATTTGACTTGTTTTTATTCCAACAACTTGATTACTTGTAGAAACTTCTTTTGAAATTTTCTCAATCTCGGAAAATGTCATTTTCTTCAAACTTAATAGATATTTCCACTGGTCAACATGAGGATTACTATTATCATCCACAAAAACACTATTACCTTGTTTCATAGATTCCTTTTGAAAAGGTAACGCTATTAAATTTCCGAAACCTCCCTTTGGTAGGGTATCTTGATTAGGAAATAATCTATCATAACTTTTCATATCAAGTTGATATCGTCTTGACATGGTTTCTGTAATTAAAAAACTTCCCATTCTTCTCGCTATCATTGCTGAAACATTCTCTTCAAAAAATATCCAAGCGTGTGCCCCATTCCCAGATCGCGAACGTTCTACAGACACTAGAATACCATGATGCAAGCATAACTCTTTAAAAGCAAAAACATTTTCCATCCATCCTTCTTTATCAAAATCAACAGCTAAAAAATAACAACTCTCATCTGCTAACATAGGATAAATCCCAACGATATGCTCACCTTGTAAATGTTTAAGTATCACATCCTCTGTTAGTAAAGAAAACTCTCTATTAGGACATTCATAACATTTTATTATAGGCTTTTTACAAACCTCTTTTATCCATTCATTTTTACAAACAGGGCTATACCCAGTCTTTCCTGTCTTTTTACTTTTCCAGAAACGTGCATAGACATCACTGCGTCCTCTAAATAGACTATTAAACAATTTTATTCTCTCAGTTATTGAAAATTTCGAAGTATCATGTTTCTCATCATAAACAATATTTTGCCTTCTGAGATACCTGTAGGAGTAATATTAGAATTTCCATGAAGTTAACTATTCAACTCATAAACTATCTTTCTTTTTTCTTCGGTAAGTAAATCAATTTGAGATTCGATAACTTTTATTTTCTCTAAAAGTACTTTGTTTTTCTCCTCGTTACTCATAAACTGTATGGTTTTCTTTATATAACTTTAATTCTTACAGTAATATCTTTATCTTTTACTACGAATACGTGTTTTACTCTCATCTGCAACAATAAGACACCCTTTTAAACTTCTTAAATCAATTTCATTCAGCACCCTTTTTAGAACAGAACTTACATTCTTCATTCCTGGTCTATCAGTATGAACTAAAAGAATACCTGCATGTGAACCAATCTCAAATCTACGAATATCTGCAAAATCAGTATCCAATGTAACAAAAAACATTTCTTCTTCAGTCACAACCTGCCATAACTTCTCATCTGAACAACCTGAAATACCTTGCTCATAAACACTTTTTGCCTGATATCCAAATGATTCAAAAAGAGATATATGTTCTCGGCTTAGATTTTCATCCAACTTTACTTTCATTTTACGAGTTCTCTTAAAGGAATAATCATTTCTTCGTGAGCCAAATCAGCAGCATAGACAATTGATGCCTGCACATCCTCTATAGTCAACGATGGATATTGCTTAACTATCTCCTCAGGTGTAGACCCTTCAGCAAGATTGTCAAGAATTACAGACACCATTATTCTTGTTCCCCGTATACATGGTTTTCCATGACATACTTTAGAATCTACAGTAATTCTCTCAAGCATCTTATTCATATTTCTACCTCCACTCATAATTAAGTGTTATAATTATATCATTATTTTATACAAAAAATCTATCAAAATTTTATTAAAATTTATTTAAAACCTTTTCTGAAGTTTTTATATAAAACCGTCCAAACACCCAGTAAAATTTTTGTGACATTTTTGTGTCATAAATGTGACTTAAAGTGACTAAATCTAACTAAATGTAAACATGTTTTATTTTGAAAAACTATTATAAATTAAGAATTTTGTTGGAAACAAAGGGAACAGCAAATCGTTTAAATTTGATTTCAAGTCAGGTGCCTTACCAGTTAGGGCTAACCCTCCTCCTAAATTTCTTTATATCTTCTATACTTTTCTACACCTCAATTTTTGACTAATTTGTTGCACCTTAAATTTGCCCAAATCGTGCCCAAAAATTTATATTATATTTAAAATATTATTTTTTATTATACCACTATCATTTTTTATATTCAATGAAAAATGCAATAAATTAAAGTCTAAATCTCAAAAGTGTTATATACATTTATAAAAATCAATTGAGATAAAATATAAAATGAAGGATCAAATCTAACGAAAAGTCAGGTGCACTATTTTTAATTGATTCGTGGGGGGGTTACTCACTTTAGACTTTATTTACTATTCTCATAAGTCTGAATTATGTCAACTAGCCTTCATTTTATTATTTATATTAGTGTTTGGAGTCCATATTTTATGTATTCCTTCTGATTTGCGCTATCTGTATTACAATTGGCAGAAACGTTAGTATTATTAGATTGGCAACTAAAATTTAAGCTAACAATTACAGATAAACTCAATATAAAAATTATTTTCTTTAATTTATTCTTTTATGATTTAATCCATAATTCCACTTTTCTTATTAATGCCTTTTCACATCCCTGAATATCTTCTTGATAACCAGAACACCTAAAACCTATATTTCCTGATTGAAAAGTTGGCAAAATTCTATTCCCATATTCTATAAAATTAAAAGTGATATTTTTATTTAAATTATTACTATCTTTTAATGTAATTAGTGGTCCTTTTGCTTCTATATATAAATTCATAAAACTGTCATCATCCAATATAATCTGTATATTTTTTTCTTTAAATTTATAATAATTTCCATTAACAAATATATGTGGAACAACTGTTAAATTATTATTTTCTTGTTTTAAATCCAGATTAAGCATATAGAATGAACTAGGGATTCCAACTGAAGAAATGCTTCCATGAAAGCATATCCCAACATATTTATTCACAATTCTTACATCCATCTTAAAAATATATTTTTCAGCTAATAAAACTCTTGTCATAACAGGAAGCAATCCACCTGATATTAATAAACCCTGAGATGTAAGTCCATATACTGTAGAAGGAGAAATAACCCAATCTTTAGAAAAACTCTGATAATCTGAAAAATTTTCTTTAAAAGTTGGATTAGAACCCGAATCTAAAACATTCAGATTTTCATCCTCAATATATGGTTTTAGCCCATCTTTAATTGGTTTAACATTATCGATCAGCCATTTAGTAAATTGTTTTTGTAAATCTCCAAAACTTTTATAGATTAGAAAATTTTCTCCTTGAAGGTCAGAAATTTGATTAAACAACGGTTCAATTGAAGAAATTATTTTACATATCCCTTTTATATTTTCAAGTTTCATAGCCCAACCTAATTCTAATGCAATATTAGGACGGCCACTTGAAAGATCTGCAACAAAATATTGACTATTCTTAATTTGTTCTTCAATATAAACCTTTTCTATCTTTTTTTGTGGATTATTATCATCCTCAAGTGTATATGGTTCATAACCAGCCAAACCACAAAGTTTTTTTAAAATATCTTTCTGGTATTTATACCCAAATCCTTTTGAAGGTATGGCTAAAAATATTCTATCCATTAATCCTCCTAAATAAAATGGCTTATGTATTATATTATTTGTATAATAAAACCTATTACAAGGATAATTACTCCCACCCAAAACATCTTGGGGTATTTAAAAGATACCATATAAATCTTTTTACCTTTTCTATTCAAGTTATAGGCTCCTCCAAGATGCTTTCCAAAAGAAAAAGCAATAAGAAGAGAACCAATAATGTTAAGAACCAAACCTATCTTATTTAATATATCCATACTCGCATCTCCTTCATATTTTATTTTTTTACCATCTTTGTATATTTCCTCAATAACCTTTCCGTTATCGTAATATTTTTTTGTTGCACCATTAAGTCTATTGTTTTTATAATTACTTTCAAGTCTTGGTTTCCCTTCCGTATCATATTTTCTCGTTAATTCTAACTTCCCATCTTTGAAAATTCCTTCTATTGTTTTATTTCCATTAATATCATATTGTTTACTCAATCCGTTTAATTCTCCATTTTTATAACTCCTTTCTTCTCTTATTTTTCCATTCTTACGATATTCTATTGCTATACCATCAGGAATTTTTCCTATAACTTCTTTAATGTTACCATCTATATCAAATACTTTTCTTGCAATTTCTTTTCCATCTCTATAGAATATCAGAGCTCTCACTTTTATTTCAGATGTAGAATAATATTGTTTTTCTACTATTACTTCAGAAAAAGCATTAGTTGGAATTACTCCAACCACAAAAACTACTACTATTACAAAATATATCAGTTTTCTCATCTTCTTTCCCTTACCTTACCACTTCAAAGAATTAGAATAAAGTATTTTTCTCAAAAATAATAGGTTTATTTCTTTGATGTTAGTTTTAGTAATAACCACTTTGCACAATAATATTTCGTACTTGAAACATCTGGTTTTGCAAGTAATGCATCTTTTTCTAGGTTTTCTCGTTCTTCTTGTGAAAGATTTATAGCTTTTACAATTGAAAGTCCAGTAATTTCTTCAACAGCTGCAATATATGCTAAGTGATGAGGATATTGATTATCAGAAAGATACGCCTTTTCGTCCTTATAGTCATATCCCTCCCAACCATAAAAAAATCGATCCTTCAACAATTGCTGACGAAGTAATGGTAAAGCACGGCGCGACTTAATATAAGCCAGAATATATATTGCACCATATGCATTATCAGATTGTTTTTGTAAATAATTTAAAAGTAATTCCTCAACTTTAGATTTAAACTCTTTTACACAATTTATTTCAAAAGGTGTAAAATAACTGCTTAAGCGATTACCTATCTTTTCTTCAAATATTTCTGGCCCAATTTGATTAATCTTTTCTTTTAGAATCTTCTCAAATTCTCGCCATTCACAAGAACATTTATTTTGAACATCAGGCTTTGGAAGTTTATTTTGTTTATTAAACTTTAGTTCTTCTACTTTTTTAAAATCTTTTTCTGCCTTCTCTTTTTCCCCTTTTCCTTCATATGCTATACCTCTAAGAAAATAACAATAGGTGTAATTTGGGAGTAGTTCTATCGCTTTGTTAAAATCGGCAATAGCTTTATCATATTCTTTTATATATGCATAATAATGTCCACGGCTACAAAACCCAATATGATCCTTTATTTGTATATTCTTTTTAACATAAACTTCCCCTTCCATTGAACTATAAAAACCCATACTTATCTCTTTAGCCTTTTTAATGTCTTGTCCCACTTTTTCATTCTTTCCTATTCTTTTATATGCAATACCCCGTGCAAAATAAATCATTTCATCATCAATACAATGTGTTACGAAAGTATAATCTGATATTGCCTTATCATATTGTCCTTTACAAAAATAAGCATTGCCACGACCTATAAAAGGTGGATAAAAGTTTTTTTCTATTTCTATACTTTTATTAAAGTCATCTATTGCCTTATCAATTTCTCCTTTATAATAATAAGCATTGCCTCTATCATAATAAGCTATATTGGTTGGGTATAATCCTATTGCTTTAGTCAAGGTATATATAGCTTTATCATATTCCTTCTTTATTAAATAATTATAACCTAAATCATACTGATGTTGATATTCTGAAAGATTATTTCCTTTATTTTTATTTATTTTTTCGTTCTTACTTTTTATTGCTTTATTGTCATTAACACTATGCTGTTGTGAATTCTTACACGAAAATACAATCAAAAGCATAAAAACTGATATTAATATTAATTTAACTTTTTTCATCTTCTTCCCTATTATTACTATAAACAAAAACCCACTCCTTAGAAGTGGGTTCTATTATTATCTAATCCTTTCTTATTTTAGCAAACCTATTTAGTATCTTTTTCCTTTCCGGGAAATGCATAATTTCCCTCCTGTTTCTGTGTATAGTATACATTAACAATCGTAAATTGACAAGAAATTTCACATATTCTCCAAAAATCTTTTTACAAAATAAAAAAAGCACCAGCCTAAAAACTTCTTAAGATAGGTGCTTATCAAATTTGCCCAAATCGTGACCAAAATGCAGTTAAATCTGATGAGATGTAATCAAATGCGAGAATGAACAAATTCTAGAAAAATTCTTTAGTTTGTTGATCTTTCTTTAAAAATAAGGGAAGCGTCATATGCTTAATTTCTGATTTCAAGTCAGGTGCCTTACCAGTTAGGGCTAACCCTCCTCTATATAAGTATAATATTATCAAGAGGAATTTTCAAGGTAATCGGTCAGTGATTGTCGCTTTTGGTAGTCGCAACCTTCAGGTTGCGTTATTTGTACGCAGGTTAAAACCTGCGACTACCCTCGATAACTGACCCATTACCAGACAAGGTAAATTTATGTTTAAGTCTCAACTAAAAAGTGGTATAATATTTGGGGGCAGGTCAAGCCTACCAATAGCATGAGCAATATCAAAAAGAATACTTGAAGATACCTTCACCGATTCACTTTTCTCTAACCCCGGATAGATACTTTTAATAAAATCTAAAAATTCAACGGACATAGAAGCTGCCCTGACTAAAATGTATCTCTCACCACCAATAAAAATTTCTCCTTTTGTAGTGTCCTCAACTCTATTCGCAAAATACTTACTCACATATTCCTGCGCTTTAATAAATAGCAGTTCCATTTCCTTTGGTACTTTTACCGTGTTAATAGCCATTTTCTCTTCCTCCTTTATCAAAAAAAACAAATTTTCATTTGATATAAGAATAATGATTCTTCAGGTTTTTATGATGTTTTAATCTATTGTGGTTCGCCAACTATTTACCCGATATGTCTTTAGCGGTCTTTTTAATTGGGGTTAACACTCCGACTACACTTTTCTCATAATCACAGCAGCTATTAATATTCCAATAACACTACTAACTGTTAATTTAATAGTCAACCCTACAACTAAAGCAAAAAACTTTAAATCTACCTCTAATGGTTTTGTTATACCAAGTGTTACACCTGTTACAAAAAAATCATGAATAATACCATCTTTTGGTATTAAACTGCCAATCACCTCACCTAAAACAGTTCCTATAACTGCTCCTACGATCAAGACAATAATATAAAAACCTAAACTTCCTTTAGTCTCTGACATATTTTTTCCTCCTTTCTCATAGTCTGTTCGCCTCTTGGCGAACAACTATTCCTAATATTATTTATTTACATTATGGAAAGTCATAATATTATATTATTCAGATGCAGGGGGGTGTAAAACCTCATTTACTTTTGATATTATTTCGCCTATCTTATCTTGTGTTGTTTTTGATATACAATAATAATTATAAACCTTTTTCCATCCACCTTCGTTTTTTAATTTCATTATATTATAAATGTCATTACCAGTTTTGCTACTGATGGCACAACCCGTTATTATATCACTTTCACTCTCGCCTTCTTTATAACAATCCAATATTTTCCCTTTATAAACTCCGGTAATCCTCGATATAACAGCCGTAGAAGATTCCATCTCTCCAGTTATAGATTTCTTCTCTTTTGCGACAGGAATGGATGCTAATAAATTTACTTCCTCTGAATATTCACCACATTTACTATTGATTACACTTTGGCTATTGCTATTTATACAATATCTCTCATAAACACCATTCCAACTTCCTGTTTGCTTTCTTATTTCAACAATATTAGATAAATTATTTCCTGTCTTTGATGCAATCACACATGCTAATAAAATATCATTTACAGAAAGTCCTGAACCAAAACCGTATTCTAAAACAGACCCTTTTGATACACCTGTTTTTTGAGAAATCAATCCTGCAACTTTTTCTTTATTTATTCCAGAATAATCCGCTATTTTAAATTCTTCTTTAAACACTTTTGCACTTAATTCACTGTACTTGCTGCTTATTTTACTTTGAATATCTTCACCAATATTATAACTTTTGTAATATCCTTTCATATTTTTCCCGGAATCACTCGCATTCAAAATAATCTCCACATTACCACCGGCATAACATGAAACCACATATGCCATTAATATATCATTTAAAGTAGATTTACTCTTATATCTAATGATTTCTGATTTTGATATTCCTGTTACAGAAGATAATCTTTTCATTATCTCATCATCAGAATCAGCAAATAATATAGTACCATAAAAACAGACAACAATACCTGCTACCATAATTCTTTTTAACATAATACCTCCTCATAGTCTGTTCGCTCTTGGCGAACAACGGAAAGTCATATGGACAGATACCTATTTATAATATATTATAACATAAAATTAAAAAAATACAAGGAAATTTACCATAATTTCAACTTTCTTTTATCTTTCTTATCTCTTTTTGATAAACCCTTTTGGAAATGTTTTAAATTTTCTTCATCATCATAGCCTTTTACATATTTTTCAATATACTCTGACTTTGTTAAACCATATGTTAGCGAAGGAATTTTAAGTTTAGAATATAACTCCTCGGAATTAGAGGTAGAAGCACCTAACATTCTTGCATAATGCGAAACACTCTTATCTGAAGACACGACTAATATATCCTTAGGATTAGTTGAATTTTCTACTATGTTTTTTATGAGTTCATCGGCAATCTGTCCAGACTTTGAATATATCACTTCTAAGCCATTCACATTCTCTTTATTAACAAATTCTTGCGATGATTTACTGCCATCAAAGACAATAGTTATTTTATGATTAGTTTTAAATCTATAATTACCCATTAAAAATATAAATTTTTCTCTTTGATTTTTTAATTCATTAAATTTAAAATCATCTAAAAACTTTGTAGACTTTATCACATTATATCCATCAATTATTAACCACATTTAAACCCCGCTTTAAGGCATCATAGACGACATAAAATGAACCAGTTATACATATCAGGTCATTTTTATTAGATATTTTCCTTGCATCCCTTATCCCTTCTTTTACAGAATTAGAGCAAATAAATTTTTCAAACCTGACTAATTTTGCCATTACCTTTGGTTCTGCAGAACGATAATTTGAGGATTTTACTAATATGGCCAAATCTGTAATTTTTGAAATAATATTTGCTACTCCTTTTATATCCTTATCTGCTGACATTCCAAAAACCAATATTAATTTTTTATATGGGAAATATTTAATTAGTGAATCTTTTAAAACTTTCATTGATGCCATATTATGCGCACCATCAACTACAATCCAGGGGTTTTTGCTTACAATCTGAATTCTGCCTGGCAAAACTAAATCTTTTATACCATTTTTTATAGAAGATTCCAATGACTTTTTCATTCTTAATTTAAATTTATCGTATATAACTTCAACTACTGAAACAGCAACTACAGAATTTAAAACCTGATGCTCGCCGATTAATTTGAGTTTAAGATTATGATACACTCCTCTAATTCCAAACATAGAAAATATACTCCCCTTAATATTGCTTTTTTCAATCTTAAAAGATACTTCTTTACCCACTTCCAAATACCGGCAATTCTTTTCTTTGCTTACTTTTTTTATTAATTTTGTAACTAACGGATTCTGAGGAGATGATACGACCATAGTCTTCCTTTTGATTATGCCAAGTTTTTCTTTTGCGATCTTTAAAAGTATATCTCCTAATTCTTTTGTATGGTCCAAACTAATCGGTGTTATAACTGAAACCAAGGGTGTGACAACATTCGTGGCATCTAATCTTCCTCCCAGGCCAACTTCAAGAACCATAATATCAACTTTTTTAATATAAAAATATAAAAAGGCTAAGGCTGTATAAACCTCAAAATATGTTGGAAGTCCGTATTTGGTATTACTTATTAAATTATCAATCGCCGGTTTTAACTTATTTATTAAAAGAGAAATTTCTTTTAAAGTTATCATCTTTTTGTTTATTTTTATTCTTTCTTTAAAAGTGATTATATGTGGAGAGGTATATAAACCAACTTTTAATCCTGAATTAGCCAGAATACCTGAAACTAAATTTGCGACAGAACCTTTACCTTTTGTCCCGGCTATATGAATGGATGGTATTTTTAAATGAGGATTCCCTAATTTGGACAGTATATACTTTATTCTGGCAAGATTAAAATAAGCAGCATTATAAGAATATCCTGTTGTTTTTTCATAATCAGTAAAACTATTTAAATACTTTATGGCACTTTCTACTTTCATTTTGAAATTACATTAATTTCCCTTTCTTGGCTGCTGTTATATATTCCAGACAATACTCATCCAGATTAAGAAGACAGTTTGTTGCATAAATCAAAGACACCATTTTCTTATCAAGGGGATCAATAATAGCAGCATCTAAACCAGCATTTATACATAAAACTATAAAGGCTTGATTCATTAAACCTCTTAAAGGAAGACCATATGATACATTACTTAAACCAATTACAGTTTTAATCCCTGGAAAGTTTGATTTTATCCATTTTATTGATTCTATAGAATGTATTGCATTTACAGTATCTGTACTAATTGGAAATATGCATGGGTCAACATAAATATCTTCTATTTTGACTCCAAAGTTTACTATTTTTTTAACTAAACTATTAGTAATCTCTTTCCTTCTTTCAACACTATTCGGAACTCCTTTTTCATCAATGGTTAAAGCAACTATTCCTGAGTTGTGTTCTTTAACTAATGGGCATACTTCTTCTATTTTTTTTTGTTCATCAGTAACTGAATTAACTAATGGTTTTCCATTTTTATTTAACTTTAAAGCAACTTCTAATACTTTCGGATTGGCGCTATCAAGGCATAGTGGTAAATTTGTAACAGATTGAGCCACCTCAATAAGCCACTTCATATCTTCAATTTCTTTATCAGGAGATTTGCCAGAATTTACATCTATCATCTTTGCTCCTGCTTTCTCCTGCTCCATAACTTCTTTTATTATAACCTCTCTATCTCTTTTCGTCACAGCTTCTCCAATAAGTTTTCTTGTAGCATTTATTCTCTCACCAACTATTAACATTTTTCCTCCAAATTTTCTTATTTTTTTATTCCCCCTTATTAAAGGGGGCCAGGGGGTTGTTTTTTTCGTTTTTTTCGTTTTTTTTCTAATTTAGTGCCGGGAGTGGGAATTGAACCCACACGGGAAAACCCATACGCCCCTCAAACGTACGCGTCTACCAATTCCGCCATCCCGGCCTTACACTAAAAAGTGTCATTGCGAGCGAAAGCAAAGCAATCTCATGCATCTCGATATTCTTGCCTTCGGCAATCTTCAACTAATGAGATTGCTTCGGGACTCCGTCCCTCGCAATGACATGGCTACACAGCCTCTTTAGCAAGTATTTACCTCAATATTTTATCTTTACCTAATATTAAACTTTCTTTATCATAACTTACAAATTCGTAATCTGTAGTATGAATAAGGCATTTTTTTGGGCAGGATTCTACACATAAACCACAAAACATACATCTTCCAAAGTTTATCAAATATGAACTTGTTTTTCTTTTTCCGGTCTTTTCGTCCTTATAAACTTCCATAGAAATACAGGAAACTGGACAATTCTTCACACATATTCCACATCCATCACAAATCTCATCTCCATTAGGATCACAAATCTGCCTTAACATTCCACGCCAGCGGGAAGAAACGACTAATCTCTCATGCGGATATTGAACAGTTATAGGTTTAATAAAATAATATTTTAAAGTAACGGCCATTCCTTTTATAAGACTGATTGAACCTGTTATTATGTTCTGCAAATATTTTTTCATTTAATCAAAATAAAGAATCCTGTTAAAAATATATTTAAAAATGCCAATGGAATAAGAAACTTCCATCCGAAATCCATCAGTCTATCAACTCTTAACCGAGGAAAAGTCCATCTAAACCACATTAACAAAAATACAATTAGATATGTTTTAAGTAAAAACCAGACTACCGGGGGAAGAATTACTCCTTTCCATCCTCCCAGAAAAACAGTAGTGGCTACAGCAGATACAATAAACATATTGGTAAACTCTGAAAGCATAAAAAAACCGTACTTCAACCCACTGTATTCAGTGTTATAACCAGTAACTAATTCTGACTCTGCTTCAGGAATATCAAAAGGTGTTCTATTTACCTCAGCCGTAGCAGAAATTATATAAATTATAAATCCAAGTGGCTGAGTAAAACAAAACCAAATCTTACTCTGAGCACTTACAATATCTGTCATCTTTAAACTCCCTGTAATCATAATAACACCCAGAACAGACAATAATAAAGGAATCTCATAACTCACCATTTGAGCCGCAGAACGAATCCCTCCAAGTAATGAATATTTATTATTAGAAGCCCAGCCACCCATGATTATACTTAAAACAGCTAATCCAGAAAAAGCAAAAATAATCAAAACACCAACATTTAAATCTTGTCCAATTAAATTCTTTTCAAATGGAATAACCAGAAATCCCATTAGAGCCGGGACAAACATTACAATTGGAGCAATCCTGTGAACCCATTTATCTGCTTTTTCTGGGATAATATCTTCTTTTAAAAGTATCTTAATCATATCGGCTATAGTTTGTGCCCAGCCATGCCATCCACCGGTTTCCATAGGCCCAAGCCTTGATTGCATATGAGCCGATACTTTTCTTTCCATCCAGATTAAAAATAAAACTGTAATAGAAATAAAACCAAGAAGAACAATTCCAAAAAACATTTTTTCAATAACAAAAACTATAAAATATGGAATACCTAATGAGGCGCAAATCTTTTCAAAAATTTCAATCAATTTTAACCATATTATTTCTAAACCGGGTAGTTGTTTCATTATCTATCAACTTCTCCTAAGACAATATCAATACTAGCTAAAACGGCAACAACATCAGCGATCTTTAAACCATTTAATACTTTCTGTAAAATCTGTAAATTTACAAACGAAGGTCCCCTAATTTTCATTCTATATGGAGAAGTTCCTCCATCACTTATTAAATAAATCCCTAATTCCCCTCTTGGCGCTTCTGTCCTGATATAAACTTCGCCCTTAGGCAATCTGATAACTCTTGGAACTTTTGCCCAAATTTCTCCATCCTGTAATTTTTCTAATGCTTGTTCAATTATTTTCGTGCTTTCATACATCTCTCTCATTCTAACATAATATCTGTCCCAGGCATCACCTTTAGTCCCAACCGGGATATCAAAATCAAATTCATTATAAACTGAATATGTGTCATTTTTTCTAATATCAAATTTTACTCCAGACCCTCTTAAATTTGGTCCACTTAATCCATAATCTATTACACATTCTTTTGGAAAAATTCCTATATTTTTAACCCTATCTTGGAAAATTACATTATTACTTAATAAATCATCATATTCTTTTAACTTCTTTCTAAAATATTTAATAAATTCTTTAGTTTTCTCAACAAATCCAGCCGGTAAATCTGCTGAAACTCCGCCAATTCTAAAATAATTATAAGTAAGTCTTGCCCCACAGACTGATTCAAACAGGTCCATTATTCTTTCCCTTTCTCTAAAACCATACAAGATAGCCGTCCAGGCACCCATATCTATACCATATGTCCCGAATAAAATCAAATGACTGGCGATACGATTTAACTCGGCCATAATGACTCTTATATACTCTGCTCTTTTTGGTATTTGCAACTTCATTATTTTTTCTACTGTTAGACACATAGCAAAATTATTATTCATAGAAGCTAAATAATCCCATCTATCGCTTAAGGCAATATTTCCCTGATAAGTTCGTTTTTCAGCTAATTTTTCCAGACCTCTATGCAAATATCCAATATCAACCACAGAATGAACAACAACTTCACCATCCATTTTTAATAATAAATGTAAAACCCCATGGGTGCTCGGATGCTGAGGTCCCATATTTAAATAAAACTCTTCAAATTCACTATTTTTAGTCATACATATCGGGTGCTCTTGCATAATCCTTCCTTAATGGATATCCAGCCCAATCCTCCGGAAGTAAAATTCTTTTTAAATTAGGATGGCCCTTAAATATTATACCAAACATATCGTAAACTTCTCTTTCAGGCCAGTCTGCGCCCAACCAGACTGGAACCATCGAATCAACTTCTGGATTTTGTCTATCAAGACTAACTTTTAAAACTAACTTATGTTTTAATTCCATTGAATATAGATGATAGACAACTTCAAATCTATCCATATAGTCAACTCCAGAAAGGCACATTAAAAAGTCAAAAGAGAATTCTTTATTCTGTTTTAACTCCAGACATAAATCCAACAAAATTTCCTTTGGTACTTTTAAGGTTAAAGTGCCGTCATTGAATACACCCTCAGCATATGTATATTCTTCAATTAAAAGAAATTTCGTTTTAATATTGCTTAACAATTCTTGTTTATTCATCTTTTCTTTACTTTCCTTACTTTATTTACTTTTCTTGATGCTTCTTTTCATTATTTTTTCTTGTAGTTTCAAAATTCCCTGGATTAAATTTTCCGGTCTGGGAGGGCATCCGGCTACATAGACATCAACTGGTATAACTTTATCAACACCTTTAACTACTGAGTACGAATCATAAAATGGTCCACCCGTATTCGCACAACTTCCCATTGAAATAACAAATTTAGGCTCCGGCATTTGTTCATACAATCTTAAAACTCTTGGAGCCATTTTCTTAGTTAAAGTTCCAGCGATAATCATTAAATCCGCCTGTCGGGGTGTTGGTCTTGGAAAAACGCCAAATCTATCCAAATCAAATCTGGACACATTTGTACACATCATCTCTATGGCACAACAAGCCAATCCAAAAGTAAGTGGCCAAAGAGAAGATGCCCGAGCCCAGTTAATAGTCCAATCAACTGAGGTTAATAAAATTTGACCTCCGGGCATTTTTTCAACAACATATGGCATGTTATCTAAAACTATTCCCATAAAACTCCTAATAGGTAAAATAGGGACTAATTCCCCCTTAATAAAGGGGGTTAGGGGGTTGTTCTTTTAAGTATCTGTCCCTATTTTATATACTTCAATATTTCTTCTATTTTTGGCTTAACTACTTTAGGCATATCTGAAACTTTTATGGCTCTGTCAGGATCTTTTAAACCATGACCGGTTAATATACATATAACTTTTAATTTTTTATTACTTTTATATTTTTTAAAATAACCTCTTTTTGTTAGTTTAATCACACCCGCAATTCCAGCCGCAGAGGCTGGTTCGCAAAATATTCCTTCTAATGAAGCCACCATCTTATAAGCAGAAATAATTTCTTTATCACTCACCATATCAATTAGCCCTTTTGATTCATCTCTGGCTTCTTCTGCTTTTTTCCAGGAAGCAGGGTTACCTATCCTGATTGCTGTGGCTATCGTCTCTGGATCTTTTATTGGATAACCTCTAACAATTGGCGCTGCCCCTTCGGCTTGAAAACCTAACATAATAGGCAACTTATTTATTTTACCTCTTTCCTTATATTCCTTATATCCTTTCCAGTAGGCTGTAATATTTCCTGCATTTCCAACTGGCATGGCTTGAAAATCTGGCGTTAAAATATCACATATCTCAAAAGCCGCCGTCTTTTGTCCTTCAATCCTGTATGGATTTAGTGAATTAACTAATGTTATTTTATATTTTGAAGATATCTCTTTTACAATATTAAAAGCATCATCAAAATTTCCTTTAACTGATAAAGCTACAGCCCCATGCATTAATGCCTGAACTAATTTACCTAAGGCAATCTTCCCTTCAGGTAATATTACTATGCATTTCATCTTGGCTTTGGCCGCATATGCCGAAGCAGATGCAGAAGTATTACCGGTTGAAGCACATATAACTGCTTTAGCCCCTTCTTCTTTTGCCTTAGATATGGCCAAGGTCATTCCACGGTCTTTAAACGAGCCCGTAGGATTAACACCCTCATATTTTAAGTATATTTCCAAATCTTTATTTATAGCCCTGGACAAATTATCCGCTGGAATGAGTGGGGTATTTCCTTCAAGAAGGGTAATGACTGGAGTCTTACTTGTCACAGGTAAATACTTTTTATATTTTTCAATTATTCCTTTGTAAATAAAACTTTCTTTTTTCATTCACCTTTTTCCATTCTTATTGCAAAAGTTTTTTCTTTTATTATAGGTAGTTTATCTATTTCCTCTAAAGATAATTTCATATTCTTCTCTTCTGCTTCGTAAGTCATAATTATAACTGGTACTTTATTACCTTTTCTTTGCTCTTTTTGAATAACTGATGAAATACTTATATTAAACTTTCCTAATATACCGGAAATAGAAGCCAGTGCTCCTGGATAGTCAACAACGATAAATCTTAAAAAGTACCTGAATTTTATTTCTCTTATAGACTTTATCTTTCTTTTTATCCTTTCTTTCTTAAAAAATACACTTGGAACCTTACCGGCTACCCCATTTATTATGTTTCTGGCAATGTAAATAATATCACTAATAACTGCTGACGCAGCCGAATCCCCACCAGCACCCTGTCCATAAAACATCACCGGTCCAACAGCATCACCAATTATATATATACCATTATAATTATCATCAATAGAAGCAAGTTGGTGCTCGGAAGATATTAAGGCTGGATGAACTCTAACATCCAATTCATGACCATCATCCTTAGCAATAGCCAGAAGTTTTATAATATAACCTAATTCTTTTGCATCTAAAATATCTTTCTTTGTAATTCTACTTATACCTTCTCTATATATATCCTCTACATCTACTATCGTATCAAAAGCAATAGATGAAAGAATGGCTATCTTGTTAGCCGCATCTATCCCTTCCAAATCATTTGTGGAATCTGATTCTGCATAACCTTTCTTTTGAGCATCTTTTAAAACTTCTTTAAAATCCTTTTTCTCTTCAAGCATTCTGGTTAACATATAATTGGTAGTCCCATTTACAATTCCATATATTGATTTAATATAATTTGCTGCCAATCCATCATGTAAGGATTGAATAACAGGGATACCTGCGCCCACACTTGCTTCTATATAAACATCAACATTGTTTTCTCTGGCTATGGTCATTATCTCTTCCCAGTATTTAGCCAGTACGGCCTTGTTTGCCGTAACTACATGTTTCCCGTTTTTTAAGGCAGATGTAATAAGATTATATGCAGGTTCAAGACCACCAATAAGTTCTACGACAATATCTATATCCTGGTCTTTTAATATCTTGTTTACATCTGAGGTTAGAATTTTTTTATCAATTTCTATATTTCTGGTGGTTGTAATATCTTTATCGGCTATCCATTTTAGATTAATTTTACCACCTATTCTGCTTTCAATTTTAGCAGAATTGGATTGTAGTATTTTAACCACAGATGAACCCACAACCCCAAAACCAATTAAACCTATGTTTATAACATCTTTTTTCATTTTTGAATAACATAATAATAGGTATCTGTCCCTATTTTTTTGTTATAATAATATCATCAATATATCCATTCGCGTAAATTGTAGCAACATCACATCCTATTTCTGCAGAAAAACTTTTAAAATCTAAAGCAGAAGATGGCCATATAGGTATATTTTTGTACTCACGAATGAGAGTGTTATTTTTATCTTTCACATAAAAATTCACTGTATTACTTACATTATCCGCTTCAATTATAAAGAAATAATAAGTACCTGTTAACAAAGATAATGTAATATCTTTATTCATGGATATTGCAGGAGTATCATACCCAACCCCAAGCATAGCACCACCATCCGCAAATCCAAATTCTATTATGGGAGTACCATTTATATCTAATAATTTAATTCTCATTTTACCTGCTGCACTATTATAGATATCTGCTAACATTTTACAAACTACTTTAAATGCAGGACCACTACTAAAACTCGTTGTAATTCGAGCATAATCTGATGCTGTATTACCACTATACAACTTACAACCATATGTAAATTGCTCCGGTGGTGGTGGAACTTCAACAAATATACTCCCACCTTGCCAATATGAAAACCAGGGTGGATTAGGTGGAATTAGACCGGGCGTATAAGCATTAAATGTTTCTTGAAAAACAATATTAGTATTCATAACAATATCCATAACAAATTTTTGCGTAGATGTAACATTAAAACTGTTTGAAGTATACTGTGCAAACCAGGGTGCAGTTGCTTTTAAAGTATAATTACCCGGGGTTACATCTGTTATCTGATAATTTCCCGTATCATTACTCATTACAGTTTTTGTTGCCGGGTCAGTTGTAACTTGTGCATTCGGAATTGTCATCATAGTACTATTATCTAAAACCTTACCTTCTATGATTTGATTATTGGTTTGCCCTGGTGGAAATAGATTACTATTAGGATCAAGTGGATTACTCCTTTCCAGATCCTTTGAACAACCAAAAAATGCAAAAACAATTCCAGCAAACAACAATATTTTCTTCATAATTACCTCCAATAAAAAATTTGTAATGCATTGGTAACAATTGGTAGTCGCAGGCTTTAGCCTGCGTATTGTAATCGCAAATAAATAGGTATCTGCTTACATTCAAGTCCCTATTTATTATACCTTCTTCTTTTTAGAATTTCAAGAGTAATATAGTATGATATTATACTAAAAATTATAGAAACTATCAAATTACCTATTATGTATACTAAAAAACTATGTCCTGCTGCCTTAAAAATACTTCCTGAACTTATCTCACTTAAAATAACTTCCTTACTACCTCCAGTAATTGTAACACCAATTAAAGCGGAGATACCCCAAAAAAATGGTGTTGTCATGGGATTCATGATCAAACCACCTAATACGGCAGCCGCTTTATTGACTTTTAATAACCACGCAAAAAAATAAGCTAAAATTAACCCCACTCCAAATGTTGGGAAAACACCCAGAAATACACCTATAGCCACTCCCAGAGCAACCTTTGGCGGTGTATCATTAGTCCTGACTAATTTAAGATAAATATATCTAAAAATCCTTTTTATATTTAACTTCTTCCATTTAATCATAGTAAGTATTCAGTGAAAACCATCTATTTTTTAATTCCCCCTTAATAAAGGGGGAATATAATCCTCACGGCTTTCACTGACTATTTACTAATCATAACCTAAAAATATGCCAAAGCAGAAAATCTGTGAATATCTCCCAGATTGTTATTATCAAGTAAATACGAATAATCCACTTGATAATTTGTAATTTTAAAACTAAGTCCAGCTGTTAAATTTACTTCTGACAAACCCCCTCTTATTCCAAAATATTCATTCAACCAATACTCGGTGCCAAAATGAGTTTTAAATCCCGTGTTAAAAGGTTTTTCAATATCAGCCACAACAATAAACTTTTCATAAATAATATTGTAAGAAAACCCACATTTTACTACTGGATAGATCACATCCCTTTTTCCAGTATTCCAGTAAATCCCAAAATTAACATCTTGAATTACTAAACCAATTTGAAATAATGGACCAAATGGCTTATATAAAGTTCCAATATCAAAACCCAATCCTTTGGCATCACTACTCCCTGTTTTAATATAATAATACTTTAAATTTAACCCCGCTTTAAAATTATCCAATATGCTATTTCCATATGAAACTGTAAAAGTATTTACTGAATAATTAAATAAACTTTTTAATTCACCGCTTTCGTCTCTTTCTTCAATATTATCCACCATAAAATTATTCCAGTTTAATCCTACCCCACCATAATCCCCTCGATCATATATACTTAAAAAATTATACATCCTGTCATAACTCATTTTTGTATACATGGCAGAAATATGAGTCTTGTAAATACTTATTCTGCCCAGACCTGCTGGATTCCAATAAGTAGTTGTAGCATCATCAGCCAGTCCCACAAAAGCACCGCCCAGACCTAAGGCTCTTGCTCCAACCCCCATTCTTAAATGTGGAATAACAGAAAGTTCTTCACCCATATTGTCGGCATAGGCATTTAAAATTAAAAATAGTATCAAAAATATTATTTTTTTCATTTGATTACCGATAACTTTTTAATTGGAAATTTTATAAGATTTCCAGAATCATTCTCTCTTAGTTTTATAGAATAAAGATATACTCCTGTCGAAATACCTGTCATTACCCATGGAGTTTCACGAAAACCAGTAATAGTTTGAGTATCTTCTAAAGTAATAATTTTTTCTCCGAGCGAGTTGTATATATCAATATAAACAGAACAAGATTTTTCTACATAATACACAAAAGTTATAGTATCACCTTTAGCTGGATTAGGATAACTCGCCACATCTCCAATATTAACATTTTGCGGGTTATTAAAAGATTTACTAACACAAACAACATTATTATCTTTATTTAAACTAAGTTCTTCAGTTTCAAAAGGAGTAAATCCCGGCTTAAATATCCTGATTTTATAATTCCCAAACTCAACTTTCTCAAAAATAAAATTACCTTTTAAATCTGTCCTTGTCGAAGCTATTTGTTTTCCCCCTTTAAAAAGGTCAATTTTTATATCTTTTAAAGGAGTAACACCATCATTATCAAAAATAGTGCCTTTAAAAATACCTTTTGTAATTATAGAAATTTCATATCTTGAAACATTACTAATATTTCCTGCATTATCTATTCCAACCAGACAAAAATACCAGTGGCCATCCTCAACATTGCTAAACTTTGCTTCTAAACTTGGAGTAAAACTCCATGAATTATTATAATCTTCTTTAGAATTTAAACTTAAAGCATAATAATATCCTTTAATTCCTGTTCCTCCACCTGTCGTGAAATTAGGGTCAACTGATTCTATCCAATTAAATCCCGGAAAATTGTTGATATTATTTTTATTATCTGGATGTGTTGATGAACTTATCTTTGGAGATGTAGGTATAGAAGAATCACATGCTGCGGAAGATTGATTGTTGCCTTTATCTTGCTCATTATTAACATCATCAGCTACTTGAACTACTTTAATTGTATAGTAGTACCTATTGCCATTTATTATTCCATTGGCCGTGGTATCCATATAATAACCGGTTAAAGTAACACCATCTGCATTTACTTGGGTGCCTTTTTCCCCATATGAATTTGAACGGTATACCCTATAATAACTAATTAAAGGAATTTCATTCCATCTTAATTCTATGTCTCCATTTAGTTTAGAAGAAGCAACTAATGTCGTTACTGAAGAACTTAAACTTTTTGATAGTCCAGTTACAATAGTATTACCAGTGCCTTGCTCATTCCCGGCAACATCAACTGCCTGAACTTTGTAATAATAAGTAACTCCATATATTAAACCACTATTATCTGTCCATTCATTACTATCTATTTCACTGATAAATTCATTAAACTTCCCTTTGACTGGACTTCTATATATTCTATAATTTTTAATAAAACTTTCATCATCTACAACCTGTGTCCAACTTAATTTTATATTCCCATCATCTAAAGTCTGTGCATTTAAATTGATAACAGGAGGTGGTGAAATTAAATCAATGTTTATTGTCTGAAAAAAACCATTTTTAACAATGTAATTTGTAGAGATACTCTCCGTAATAAAAGCAGGTGCTAACTTGCTATCCAACTTGTAATTGCTTGAAGACAACCCTGCCTCCTTATTAGAATCTTCTCCTTCTAAACAAATATTATAATTAGTACTTAAAGAAAAATTTAGTAGAATAAATAGGGACAGACACCATATTTTATTTTCTATATTTTTTATACTTTTCTGCACTGTAAAAAACATTACACCATAATTTAATCTCATGTTTTACCTCAATAATATTAATTTTTTTACAAATTCTTCCGAACTACCTGTTAGTTTATCTTTTGCATTAATCTTATAAAAATACAGACCATTTGCATAGTTGGACATATCAATGGTAGTCTCATTATTTACACCCACATTCCCTTCTTTATCCATAGAAGTTATTTTCTCTCCAGCCTCATTATATAATGTTATAGTTATGTATGAATCTTTCGCTAAAAAATATCTTATATTTGGTTTGCTACTTTTAACCGGATTTGGCTGACACCAGATTTCTTCTCTGGGTAAAAGAGTATCATTATCTACTATAACTTCATACTGAAATGTCTCACTCCAGTTATTTAATTCATCAACACTTCTTATATGAAAAAAATATGTTCCATTTTCTGTATAAGGAAATGAGATTGAGCTCCCGGAATAGTTAACTATAGCCGGAGGAACTGTTCCATCATTTTTATCAAAGACATAACTAAATCCGGCTATGCCTATCCCACCAGCATTATCTTCTGCCTGCCAGGTAAACTCTGGGCTATTATTACTACTTTTTATATCAACCTTATGTGTCTCGCTACTTAAAATTAAAGATGGCGAGGTAACATCTTCCATCCTGTAATATACTTGACTTCCATCTTTCCAGAATAAATGCAAATTCAAAGAATAAGAAATAAGAGCAATACTACCCGTAACAGAAACTGTATTTAACGGAATTTCATGGATAAAGGTGCTTCCTTTATCACTACTATTAGTATAATAAATCTTATTTAAAACATCCCTATCATCTATCCAACAGATATGAATATTATCATTAGAATCAACTGTAATGGATGGGAACTTTGCTATTCCTGATGTATTAATGCTTATCCCTGAAAACCAACTACCATTTTCATATTTTCTAAAATAAATTTTATTATCCTGCTGCCAGACAGCATATATATTATTTTTACTATCAGATGCAACTGAGACAAGAGAAGCATTTGAAGAAGAAATAGAACAAGGATCACTCCAATTTAATCCACCATCAGAACTTTTACAGTACTTTATAATAGACGGTGAACCAGCCTGCCAGAAAATATATGGCTCATTATTAACTATTAAAATCTTAGGAGCATCACAACTTCCACTATTTATAGTTTTAACATCTGACCAGTTAATACCATTATTAAATCCCTTTTTATATTTAACTTCTCCATTATTTATCCATATGATATGAAGAGCATCTGAAGAATCTAAGATTAAGTCCATCTTTGAAGAATCAGTTGTTCCATCACTTATCTGGATATCACTTTCCCAGGTAACTCCATTATCTAAACTTTTCTTAAAAAATATCTGACATATATTATCCCTATTATCCTGCCAACATAAATACACATAATTATTTTTAGAATAAACTGCTGGATTTATTGAATTTACATTTAAGGGTGATACAAAATATGGATTCTCCAATGTTTTACCATTAGTCATGCTTCTTTTAATAAAAATACCATTTTTATTAGGAACTCCACTATCATCTGCAAACACAAAATATATATTTCCATTATCAGGATTAATCTGACAACTAAAACTATCAATTGTTCCTGTAGTATTAGTTATTTGTTTAACATCTGTCCAACCGGTTAAAGAATAGGCAGGATTAGAAATTAAGAACCAGGTAATACTAAAACAAAGGATTAGTCTTATCATAAATTACTTTTTTTCAGCATTCAGACGAAGTGCTACCAATTCTTTTTCGTGGTCAATTTTTACAACAGAAAGTGCAGAAGTTTCACTATCCTCTTCTCTTTTTATCCAGATACCGTGACTGTTTTTTTCAAACAAAGCATTTTTTAAATAATAAACTACTTCCTCTGGGTCTACTTTTTTGTTTTCTTGCATCCTTCTTAGTAATTCATGCACTTCTCTTATATTTTTTGGTTCAGACATCCAGACCTCACTTTTTAATTTCTGCAATAATACTATGACCGCCTACTTCTATTATTTTTATATCCCACTTCTTTGCCTTGCCCAGACGAGATGCAAAATCAGGAGCAGTTCCATACACAACATCTAATTCTATTTCGGCCGTATCTTCTACAAAAGAACGAACAGTTACTTCGGTTACACTTTCATACGATCTTAAAAACTTCTTAAAATCTTCAAGTATATTTATTGAAGAAATCCCAGAAATAGTTATTTTAATAATGTTGCTCTCTGTAAGTTTTTCAGCAATACTACTAACAAATTCTTTGCCGGCTATTTCAGCTAATTTAGTGTTAGCTGTACTTACAGCCATCTCTTTTGTAATATCATTCTGTCTGCAATTTTTAGCAAACGAAAACAACAAATCGCCTGTCGAAACTTTTATAACCTTAACATTTAAATCAGAATTACACTGGATAAATTTAACACCAGCCGGTTCTACTTCTTTAACTGTACTTTTTATTTTCCCTATAACAGCAATTTCAGCCTCGAATTTTTTACCTATAATTGATGCTGCTTTTTCATCACCTAAGACAGCTGCTTTTAATGTATCTTCTTCTTTAATCTTTTCTAACTGTTCCTGGTCAACAACACGGTAATTACTATTAAGCAACTGTCCAATAATATTTGTCTCAGCATTTGATGTTCCAGACAGTACTCCATCTACTTCTTCATCAATAATAACAACAACCCTGGGATTCCCGGCGGTTGTTTTAATCATAAGTTCTAAAGCATCTATGTCATTTTTTATATCCCCCATTTTTACTTTTGCCCAAATCTTTGTCTTGTAAAACTCACCCGCCATCCCCTCGGAAACAACCTTATAATCCTTTATATAACCAGCCGTTTTACTGAATATCTTATCGTGAAGTAACACTGCTTTAGACACCATCATCTGTCCTGTAACATAAACACCAACTGCTTTTTCTACTGCTTTTCTTTTTGCGGCTTCTAAACCATCTCTTTTTGTAATTAGAAGATTCTCCTGTGTAGGAACAATCTCTGCTTCTGCCTCAACTTCAATAAACTTTTCTTCCTGGGCAGGCATTTCAGTTGGTTTTACAACTTCTTGTTTAACGGCACAACCAAAAAACAAACTTAACAAGAAAAACAAAAATATTTTTTTATGCATAAACTCTCCATAAATGTAATATACGGTTCTTCAGGTTTGATTGTAGAAAATTTATTTAATATTTCTACCTTTGCCTGAAGCCTCCTTTAATTTGAATTTATCCTAATTTAAGGTTAGGATATTGACCTTTTTACAGTTCAATTCTTCACTGTGTATTTTATC
>JBDRBU010000101.1:0-27041 GCA_043822305.1 Candidatus Firestoneibacteriota bacterium | reverse complement strand
GCTTAAATTTCATGAATTCTAATAATCGTTGCCGTTCCATATCGTATTGTCATAGATATTCATAACAACAACCCCCTTGATTCCCCTTAACAAAGGGGGAATATGGAAATATAATCCTCACGGCTTTTACTGACTATTTACGTTTAAAATAGAAAAATAAGTTTAATAGTAACCATTGCTCTAACTGATAATTTTATATTCTGCCTGTTTTTTTGTCATATCCCATCTCGTTTATTTTATTCCTAAACTTTTTTTATATTCTGCTAAAGCAGGTGCAGAAGAAAAATGGGATATGCCCCTATTTTAATTACACAGACAGGATAAACTTCTTGCCAATTTTTATTATCCGATGTAGTTTCTTTTTAGAATTAGATTCAGCGTAGCAGCGAACTAATGGCTCTGTTCCAGAAAGTCTTATCATAATCCAACTCCCATCTTTGAACAAAAACTTATATCCATCTATTGTAATTAATTTACCAACTTCAAATTCGCTAAATTTTGAAGGTGGATTATTTTTTAAAATATCAATTAATTTCTTTTTTTTATCCTCTGATAATTTAATATTTATTCTAGTATTTATGAAAAATCCAACTTCTTTATATAAATTTTTAAGAATCTCACTAATAGACTTTTTTTCATATGCAACCATTTCAAGCATGAGCAAACAAGCAAGTATTCCATCTTTCTCTGGAATATGCTTATAAATAGTTAAACCACCACTTTCCTCTCCGCCTATAATCATATCCTCTTTTAACATTATCTCACCTATGTACTTAAAACCTACTGGAGTTTCTTTAACAGGTATATTATATTTTTTACCTAAAGCATCTATAAAATGTGTAGTGGCTACTGTCCTGACAACACATCCTTTCCAACCTCTTGTCTTTTTCAGATAGACCAAAAGCAATGAAAGTACTTCATTAGGGCTTATAAATGTTCCATCCCTATCTATTATTCCAAATCTATCAGCATCACCATCAACGGCTAAACCAATGTGCGGTTTCTTTTCTTTCATTATATTAATTAATTCTTTCAAATTTTCCTCTGATGGTTCAGGTGAACTACCACCAAAATATACATCCCTTTGATTATGAAGGACAACAACCTTGTCTGCAATTTTTTTTAATATATAATCAAGATAATCTCTTCCGGTCCCATACAAACAATCTACTCCTACTTTTAACTTTGATTTTTTAATAAGGGTTAAATCAACTTTTTCCTCTATATTTTTTATATAATTCATCCTGGGGTTTATCTTTTTTATCTCGGATTTCAAGTTAGACTTTATAATTAAATTTTTATTATTGGCATAATTTTCTATGATTTTTGTAGTCTCTGGAAGTGCCGGTCCTCCCCAGGATGGTGAGAACTTTAAACCATTATATTCGGGTGGATTGTGACTTGCTGTAATATTTATACCACCCGCAAGTTTTCTTCTTATGATTTCATATGCAATAACAGGGGTGGGGACATCTCTTTTGGTTAGTAAAACTTTTATTCCATTACTTGATAATACCTGTGCGGCTACTTTTGCAAATTCCTCAGATAAAAATCTTGTATCATATCCAATTATTATACCATTATTTACCCGCGTACCAGAAGATGCATCTTTTTCTAAAACATAATTTGCTATCGCTTGTGAAACTTTCCTTACATTATTAAATGTAAAATCATCACTGATGACACCTCTCCATCCAGAGGTTCCAAATTTAATTTTACAATCCATATTGCTTATTCCTGCCATTTTTTTATCATCTTAGCATATTTATCCACAAGTTTTCTTGAGGCTTCAATGGTCTTTCCTTCTGCATTAACATGAAATAAAGGTCTTTCACTGTCTGGAATAATTATTATCCATCCTTCTTTTTCAAATATTTTAATTCCATCAATTAGTTCCGCTTTCGCGTTTTTATCTTTAGCCAACTCTATTAAATTACGCATGATAGTGCCTTTAAATTCCCATTGACTCGCAACATGTTCTCTTATGATTTTAGATTGTGGCAACTTCTTTAAAATATCTGATAAGTTCTCACCAACCTTAGCCGTTGCTTCAAGAATCTTTACAATAGACATCATGGCATCTAAAGCCGGTTGGAATTCAGGAAAAATATATCCTCCTTTTCTTTCTCCAACAAATACAACTTTACCAGAAAATGCAGATTCCATCATAGAACGGCAATTTGTTTTAGTTCTTATTACTTTACCGCCATGCTTTTTCGCCATCATATCTATTGATGAAGAAGCTGAGATTGGAATGGCTAGAGCAGACGATGGATTAAGGTTAAAAGCTAAATAAGAAAGTAAACATAATGATTCATCACCATTTAGAATTTTACCCTTATCATCAACTATAAATATTTTTTCAGAACCAGCATCAAACATAAAACCAACATCTGCCTTTAAAGTAGAAGTAATACTTGAAAGCTGGTTTAACGAATAATTAAATTCTTCTTCACTTTTTGTTAATCTGGTTTCATCAAGGTACGAGTTTAACGATATAACTTCACAATTTAATTTTCCAAGTAGTGAAGGAAAGATTGTAGAAGAACTACCAAAAGCATAGTCAATCACTATTTTGAATTTCCGGTTTTTTATTACATCCTTATTTACTACTTTTAAAAATCCTTCTCTATAAAAATCAATAGCATGAGAAGGAAAGGAAATTTCTCCAACTTCATTAAACGGTGCTCTTCTAAAATCTTCTCTAAAAAATAAACCTTCTATTGATTTTTCTTTAGACGCAGGTAAATCAATACCATTTTCGTCAAAAAACTTTATATCTATAAGTTCTGGGTCAAATGGTGATTTCCTAATATGAAGTCCACCTGAACTCCTTAAAGGTTGGACAACATATCTTGCCACAGGTATCGGAGTTACTCCAACATCAAAAACATTTATTCCAGAAGAAAGTAATCCAGTCATCAAGGCACGATTTGTCATACGGCAAATCCTGTGATTATCACGGGATGTGACGACAGAAGAACCTTTTGGTAATGTTGCTCCATATGCCGCACCTAACTTCGCTGCAAATTCCGGAGTTACTTCTATATTGGCCAGCCCAACAACTCCATAGTCAGAGAATATGGTTCTATTCCATTTCTCACCCCAGATTAAACTTGATGAAAGAATTGCACCATCCTCAACATTTTTATGTGGCCATAATTTTACATTTGATTTTATGGTCGCCTCTCTACCTACCATACAATTATCGGCTATGACTACATTAGAATTAATATTTGTCTTTGTACCAACCTCAACGGATTTACATAAAACACTTTCTGTAATAATAGCACCTGTTCCAACATATACATCATCCCATAAGACACTACCAATGATTTTTGCATCTTCCTCAATCACACAGTTATCACCTATACTTGAATTTGATATTTTAACATTTGCCTTTATTTGACAGTTCTTACCAATAACAATAGGATTTTCTAAAATAGCCGTAGGATGAATCTGGGTTTCTTCGTCAATCCAGATACCTTCGCCTGTTTTATTCATCCTTTTACCGGGTATTATTACTTTTACCTTTTCATCCATCACATCATAATGTGAGGTTCTATATTCTATTAAATTTCCAATATCTCTCCAGTAACCTTTGGCTACATAGCCATATAAAGGAAGTTTTTTCTCAAGAATAACAGGGAACAAATTTTTTGAAAAATCAAATTGAGTTTCAGGAGGGATAAGATCTAAAACTTCTGGTTCTAAAATATAAATACCGGTATTTATAGTATCACTAAATACTTCTCCCCATGAAGGTTTTTCTAAAAAACGGGTAATTCTACAATCTTTATCAGTAATAACTACTCCAAATGAAAGTGGATTATCTACACGAGTTAAAACTATAGTAGCCACAGATTTCTTTTTCTTGTGAAACTCTATTGCCTTAGTTAAATCAAAATCAGTTAGGACATCACCGCTTATTATCAAAAAAGTATCTTTTAAATATTCTCCTGCTGCTTTAACACATCCTGCAGTTCCTAATTCCGTTTCTGTTCTTATGTATATCATCTTTACACCAAAATCAGAACCATCCCTGAAATATTCTGTAATTATCTCCGGTTGATAATAAAGGGCAGTAATAACATCTGTCAAATTATGCTTCTTTAAAAGGTCCAAGATATGATGCATCATTGGTTTATTTACAAGAGGAGCAATAGGTTTTGGAATATTACAGGTAATTGGTCTTAACCTTGTTCCAAATCCTCCTGCCATTATAATTATTTTCATATTATTATTATATCACAAAAAGGGGTTAGAGTCAATTTTTTCGACTTAGAAAATTATTACTCTAATATCGTAGCAACATCTTTAATAATATTATTTCTGTTATAATCTTCTCTTATCCAATCTGAATATCTTATTCTATAAAACTTCCATTGAGCACTTTCCAATACTCCTTGCCTTTCTTCATCGCTTTCAATATATATCCCAAGTTCTTCATCTAATTCATTTTTAAAATGAGTCGGGCCATCACATTCTATTGCTACTTTCTTGCTATTCTTCAAATTATTAATAACAAAATCTATTCTAAACCCACAACTTTTAACTTGATTTTGTATCATATACTTATCCTTATCAAAAAAATGATTTTTAATGAAACCATAGAATTCCTCTTCAAAATGAGAATCAAACTTATTAAGGGTATTTTCAAAACAATTTACTTTTCCATATTTATTAACATATTCTAAATATTTTCTAATCCATATTCCATTTGGTATTTCCTTTATATCCATACTAATAAAACAATGCACCTGTAATTTTGCTCTAGTAAATGCTACATTAACTCTTCCTCTATTTATATCGCCCCTGATATCCCCACCTTCTCCTGTCAATGGTAGATATTTGTTTTTCTGATCAGCATTACGAATTACAAATGAATAAATAATAATATCCTTTTCATCACCTTGTATACCCTCAATAATGCTAATTTTATAGTTATTCTCTTCCTCCTTAAAACCTTCTTTTTCAAATAACTCTCTTAAATAAGTTGCTTGGGCATTAAAAAATGTTAATATACCAATCGACTTATCTTCATAATTTACATCTTTCTTTAACTTCTTGAACAATTTCAATATTTCTTCTGCTTCTGCAACACTTACTTTATCAGAAAATTCTTTTGAAACATCTTCTACTTGATGTATAATCATAATCTTACTTGTATCTTTATAAAGAAAATAATTATGATTAAAAACTATTAATTCTTTGCCTTTGGAGCTATAAAAATATTTATTACTAAAACCGATTAATTCTCTTGGTGATCTATAATGATATCTTAATGGAATTGAAATAAAACCTCTTAATGTGGCTATATCCAAAACCGATTGCACTGCATTCCCAGTTGATTTAATTTGCAATTCTTCTGATATTTTATATCTACATGCTAGTTCATCAAACATTTTATTTGATTTAAATATAATAGTATTATCTCTCATTTGTTCACTATCGCCTACAAATATTGCATGATTAGATCTATACATTGATGGTAATGTATAGGCAATATTACATTGAGAAGCTTCGTCTAAAATAACATAATCAAACAAGCCGGATTCTAATGGCATTATACGACTTGCATCATCTAATTCCATAATCCATATAGGTACAAGACTCAAAACTTCTTTGAATTTTTTGCTATCTTTTCTAATCTCATCAAAAGTTTTGTATGCTTTTTTTGACTTTCTAAATGCCTTCGCTAACTTATTTATTGCTTGACGTATTTCTACCCCTGCCTTCCATCTATCAATAATTCTTTTATCTATTATGTTTTTCAAATATTGAGCAATACATTGAGAGTGTTCCAACTTAACCTTTTTTAAGGAATTAGAAAAATAATTTAAATTTACATTTATTTCTATTTCGTTCCTTATACTTTTTATTCTATCCATTATTGTTTGAGATTCAATTATTTTATTTTTTACAACTTCAAAGTCAGAATCAGTATTTAGTAAATTTTTAATGTCTCTCAATATAGTATCATTATCTATACTATATGAATGTAACTCCATTTTCATATCTTTGTTTAGTTGTTTTAATACTTTTTTAGACTTTTTATATTGAAAATAATAAATAATATCATCCATCTGCTCAACTTTTTCTTTTCTTGAAATATCGCTATTTTGAACACTGTTTATAAAATCTAAAATTTCTCTTGGTAAACTCAAAAATGTTTTTCTCATCCTAATATTCCGTAAAATATTATTGAACTTTTTAAAATATTTTGAATGCCTATCGTATCCAGTTTTGTTGATATCTTCCCTTATTTTGCAAATTGCATCACAGAATTCATATTCACAGTCAATATTTATAAAAATTTTACTATATTTTTCTCCTTTTTGTTCCTTTTCATATTTTTCTGCTTCCTTGTTCAACCTTTCAATTTCATTTTCGTATTCTAAAATACATTTCCACTTACTCAAAGATAAGTTATTTTTAAAGTCTTTTATTCTGGGAATATTTATATTGTAGATATCAATATTTTTATATTTCATATATAATCCACATATTTCTCTTTCTTTTTCAATTTGCTCATTAAATCCATATTTTAATTGTTCCTTCTTTTTAATTATTTTAACTAAACTATCATTGTTTCCATCTTTTTCTTCATATTCTTTATATATAGTTAACCTTTTTCTTTCGTCATATATAAATCCTAATTTTTCAATATATGAATTTAAAGCAGTTAATTGAGGCGCAATTCCATCTATTTCATCTTGCTCATTAAGTTGAGCAGAAGATGGATTTGGAATATACCCAAAAAGGTATTTAACATTTAAAGTTTTTAGTTTATCTTTAACAACTTTTAATGCCTGTGCTTTCTGACTAACAAAAAGAACTCGCTTTCCCTTAGCGGCTAAATGACATAGAATATTAGATATAGTTTCTGATTTTCCGGTTCCGGGTGGACCTTGAACAATTGCGGCCCTATTACTCATAAGTGATAATGAACGTAATTGAAATCTATCATATTTAAATGGAAAATATATATCTTCTTCTTGCGGAATATTATCTTCTATATTTAAGTCTTCATTGTTAATCCAACTTTTTAACACTGTCATGTCTAATTTCTCTTCTTCCATCTTGGAAAGTTTCTGAAGATCCTCTGCTAAAAAGTAATTAGTTCTTGGATTTAATGCTATTTTCACCTCATCTAATTTGAATGTATTCTCATCAAATTTTACATCAGTATGCTTAAGTTGAGCTTTAATTTTTCCCCATACTTCTTTTAAAATATCACTTTCTACTAAAGGCAACGATAATTTATCCTCTAACTCATATACACCAAATGTTTCTATTAAATGATAATATAGTTCTTCCCCTAATATCTTGTTTAAACTTTGGATATTAATTTTTACTTCTGTATCAATAGGATAAATATAAAACTTATTTACACCATTTTCATATATTTTTTTAATATTGACAACTATAGAAAAAATCGGGTATTTATCATATTTAGATGTATCGTTATTATATTTTCTATTTTTGATATTATCTTCAAAAAAAGATAAGGATTGTTGGAATTCATTCTTATCTTTCACTTTTGATATAGCATTATCTTCTTCATCTTCAATTTCCACTTGATTTTCTTCTTCATCCCGCGGTATTTCTATTTGAAAAAAACCAAAATTTAAAATGATTTGTTTCCTGAATTGATCGTTTTTATATTCATTATTAATTTCTTCCAATTTATTAGCTATTATCTTTTGTTCTTCATAAATATTTTGATTTTCTTTTGTCACTTTTCCCGGATCATATTTATAAAATGTATCAAGATTAACAATAATAGCAGAATCAATGTCTATATCTGATTTTAAGAGGTCATTAAGTAAAAAATAGCTATTTAAGGAAACAGAATATTTCTGCTGTAATGTAAATGCTTTCTGCCTTGTTATATTAATATAACCCAAACAATATTTTATGAAATTCTGTAAAATATTATTCATATTTAAATATATTTTTACTTTAAAATACCAGTTAACAAACTATTCTAAATCCAAATGGATTTTTATAGCACAGGATACCTTAATCATTAATTCTTCCCTTATTCTTCCAACCATTTTAATTAACCTAAACTTAGAAACAGTTCTAATCTGTTCAGCTAAAGCTTTTGAATCTTTATCTAAACCAGTCTCATTCGCTGACAAAAATACATGGAAGGGCGTAATCATTGATAAGTGTTGCGATGTTAAAGGCAGGACGGTCACCTGTCCATAATTTTTGTTCGCTTCATCACAGGAGACAACTAAACAAGGGCGAGTTTTTTTAATCTCACTTCCTAAAGTAGGTTCAAGATTCACCCAATAGATTTCACCTCGTAATGGTAAACTCACCATTTTGGCCATCCTTCTACTTCAATGGATTTAAATCCCTTTACTATCTCCTCCCCTTCTTTGTTTGCCATTCTATAACTTACAGCTAACTTATTTTTTATCTTTTTTTTCTCCTCATTCTTAAAATGTTCTCTAATGCACTGATTTATAAATTGACTAAATTCCTTCTTATCAGATAGTACCTTAACTAATTTTTCTATTTCAGGTTCTAAAACAACAGTTGTTCTCATCTAAAAACCACCTCCTTAATCATAATTATAGCATCACAATGATGACTTATCAAGAGATCTAATAATGTGCCTTCGTAAACTTGGTATATCTCTAATAATTTACTTTAATTTTTATACTTAAACTATCTGAGATTAACTTAATTTTTGCTTTATCAAATTCCGGAGGGCCCATAAATCCTTTTGCATCATTTGAAGCACCAAATCCTTCTATGGGGATACCAAACCATCCTGTATCCATCTTCCCATTGGAATTCTCGTCGTGTAAAACTCCAACTGCATAAACACCAAAAGGAATATCAGTAAAAATGGCTTCTGATTTTTCATTTTCAATTTTACTTATTATGGCTTTGTATGCTTTTTTAGGATTATCTGGAAAACCATCTTTTGAATTAAATAAAGCAACTTTCGCTTCACCTTTATCACTACGAAAATTATCCATAAGCACTATTATTTTCCCCTTTAAGTCATTTGTTTTGGCATCTTTTGTAATATCTTTTACTTCACCTGCACCTATAATTTCTTTAGATTTATTTGAATCCTGGGGATTGGTAATATTACCTATCAATATTAAGATAATACAAATCAAAACGGTCTTATTCGTTTTATTTTCCTCCTTTAAAATTCTGAATAATATCTGTCATTAATTTCTTAAAGTTAGGGATAAACATATGGCTGCTGTTTTTATAATTCATATATTCTTCTCCAAACCTTCCATTTAACTCTTTTTCTTCTCTTTTGCATTGAATAAAAGTCATAAGAAGCCATAGAATACCAGCCAGAACCACACCTGTTTTATTTAATAGAAAACCTATTCCAAAGATTGTAAAACTTATACCTGAATACATCGGATTTCTTACATATTTATATATTCCATTTGTAACTAAACTATCAGATTGACCAACTGCTCCTCTGCGATTTAGATAAAATATTCCTATAACAAATATTGGTAGAAAAGTAAGTACCGTTATAATACCAATACTAAAAATTAACCTCTTAGGAATAAACCTCAAAATGTGATATAAATCTGAAACTCCAAATTTGTTAGTAATAAATATACATACACTTATAAATAGAAAAATTCCAAAAGCAACACCAATTGGTGCAAAAATAAATTTGAAATCTCTTTTATTCATTTTAAGTTTTCCTCCTATGAAATCTATATGTTAAAAATCCAACTATTATCAACAAAGCAAATAAAATTATTACTCGTATTCCGGAATATAGTATTTCATCAACTACTTTAGACTGGATTAAAACATCAAAACAACCGCCTACTCCCCAAAAAAAAGGATATATCAACAATGCACTATTGACTGCTCTAAAAACAGTAGCATAAAGAACTCCCACAAAGATTAGCTTCAGGAATTCAGGTTGAAATCCAGCATGATGAAATGAATATGCTATTGAGGATAACAAGATTGCCGGAATTATTCCAAAAGCATCCTCAAAGATTTTTCGTAGAAATGCATAAAATACTATTGTCTCAAATACTCCAGCAATCATAATATAGCCAATTTTTGCAATTACATTTGAATCAAAAATTATCTTTGCATCAGGATAATCCTTAAGAAAGATAAAAAGTAACAATACACCGAGGATAATATTTATTGGTAGGTAAATATACCATTTTCTTGTTGATAATCCGAAGTCTTTAAATTGATATTTTTTGCTTTGAATATACCAAAGAGGAAAGAAAATACCTCCGATAATCATTAAAACATCTCTAATCAATATAATTATCGTAATTGATTCTTCAAAAAATGGCATTATCATTGATAAAACAATGATAACCACTGCAAGAGAAAAGGCAATAAAAGTCTCTTTATTTGGCTGCCATTTAAATAAGTTTTTCAAAATCTTCATTGTTTATCCTTTAACACATAAAGTCTTATTTCGTCTAATGGGACGCGGATAAAAGAAGTTGCCAAAGACAATTTGTGGAAATCTTTGATTTCCATTTTATCCGCTATTATGTAAAGTAGCATCATTATTTATTCGATCTTTATTTGTTTTAATTTACCTTTACTTGTCTTTAATGGAAATTTGCAACCACCAATCTGCGTCAAATTCTTCAACTCTTTTTCTATATTTTAACTCCTGTTGAATCATGTATCCAAAAAGCACAACCATATAGATAATTGCTAAATAAAAGATAATATCAATATCATTAAATAATTTCCCGCCAGCAATAAGACCTACTGCTCCACATATGCTGTGCGTGAGCGCCATCAATATGATCGATTCGCTCCATAAATAAAGCAATAATAAAGTAATAAATAACACAAAAAGAAATATTTGCATGCTAATAGTTGTTCCAGCAGGAAAAAAATGAAACTGGGCTAAATGATAAAGTGCAAAAGCAAGAGAAGTTAGTACCAAACCTTTAATTAATCCGAAATTCTTTCTAAAAATTGGAAACATAAAAACCGCAAATAACGGATAGTATGCTACATGAAAAAACATACTGCTAATATAATGAACAGCAAAATCTCTTATTGAAATTCCGCTATTCAAAACCATTTTTATTGGTTCAAAAAAAGAAAGAAAAATATAGATTAAAAGAATAATAGCAACAAGAACCCATCTTTTACTTTTAGGCCAAAACGAGTAAGGAAGTTGCCATTTTTTTGCTAACCAGAGTGGCAAGATAATGCTGAAGATTGGGATACCAATAAAGCCAAAAAGTATCCCTGAAACTTCCTCAAGATTTTTGTTGTGGGTTAAGATACTCATTCTCATTAGCATGTTGGCTAACAAAATTATCCCAACATAAATGAGATAAATTGATAAGGCAATAAAAAGTTGTTTACGTTTATCATTGGGTTTCTTAACCTCCTTGGAAATATTTATGTTATTACAACAATGCCATTTCATATAACTTATATATTGCTGAAATGGTTCATAAATACATACCAAATTGGTATGTTAGACAAACCACTTCATAGATTTTCTTCTTTAACAAAGATTACTTTTTGCCTCTTTTCAAACCCTGTGTTGGATATCAAACCTTTTTTCATTATAGCATAAAAATTATAAATTTTCCAAGAAAAAAATTACATGTTTTACTGTTTATTACAATTTCTGTCCATTCTCCATTACCAGTTCTTATTATTCTGCTGGTGTTTCTCCTTCTGTTGGTGTTTTCTCAGTTTTTCCTCCAGACTTTAACGAATGTCTACTTGAGTTGATTGGCGGCTCTATATCATCATCTGTCCCTTTCTTACCATCAGGTCCACTACTACCTAATAAATAGTTGGATGCTGTCTTCCCTTCTCCACTCCCTCCCTCATTATCTCCTCCTTGAGAAAGTGGTTCATATATATATGGCATGTGCCATGGGTCAGTATCTGAACCCTCTGATAAATATCCTTCTGTTAACAAAGTTACTAACTTCTCTGGATAATACTTATAATGTGTGTAATACAACTCTAATGCTGACTGCACTCCTCTTAATGATGCACTGCAGGATTGTATTTCTGACTCCCTTCTTGTCTTAAGTAAATCTGGTATGACTATAGCTATAAGTAACCCGATTATGGCTATGACTATCATTAACTCTATTAACGTAAATCCTTTTTCTTTATTCATAAATTTTACCTCCTTTTTTTATTTTCTTTCCTTTCCTTCCTTTCCCCACTTTCCTCCCATCACCTCCTGTCAGAAGTATAACAAAAATAAAAATAATAGTTGTAATGGAATTGTAAATGAAATGTAAAAAGATTTCATCGTAAATTACCTGTTATGGTAGGAATTTATAACCTACACCGTATATAGTAAAAAGGTGCTTTGGCTTTTTATGGTCAGATTCTATCTTTGAACGTAATTTTGCTATAAAATTATCTACTGTTCTTGTGGTAGGAAATTCATCATATCCCCAGACTTTATCAAGTAAAGTATCTCTTGATACAACTTCACTTTCATTAGAAATAAGATATTTTAAAATTTTAAATTCCATAGCAGATAAATTTAATTTCTTATTACCTTTAGTTGCTTCAAACTTTTTAAAATTAATTTTAACATTATTAAATGAATAAATATCCTTATCTTTTACACCTTGTTTTAACTCTAATCTTCTAAATATTGCTTTTATTCTAGATATTAGTTCTCGTAAACTAAATGGCTTTGTAACATAATCATCCGCACCTAATTCTAATCCTAAAACCTTATCAATTTCAGAACCTTTTGCCGTAAGCATTACAATTGGAGTAATATTTCCTTCACTTCTTATCTTTTTACATAAATCAATACCATTTAATTTTGGAAGTAAAATATCAAGAAGCACTAAGTCTGGCTTTTTGCTTTTTATCAACTTATATCCTTTCTCGCCATCTTCAGCAACAATCACTTTATAACCTTCTATCTTTAATGAATCTTTTAAACCCCTTCTAATAGGTTCTTCATCCTCAACTATAAGTATAAGTTTCATAAATCACCTCTTAATGGTAATGCAATTATAAATTTAGAACCTTTTCCTTTCTCGCTTTCCAAATATAATTTCCCTTTATGGTTTTTAATTATTTCTCGGACAATAGTTAAACCGATACCAATGCCTTTTATATTTTTTACCTCTTCATCATTTGCCCTGTAAAATTTATCAAATATTTTCTTTTGTTCATTTTTATCTATACCAATTCCCCTATCCTTAACTAAAACTAATACTTTATCATCAATTAAACTTATTTTTACCAAGACTTTTTTTACTTCTAATGAATATTTAATAGCATTATCAATTAAATTAAGTATTGCTTGTATCAAAGAAACCTTATCTCCGGAAATTAATGGAATATTTTTATCATATTCAAACTTTATTTGATATCCTTTTTGAACTGCATATGGTTTAATAATACTTATTGCTTCATTTATTACTTTTACAACATCTAATGGTTTTAAACTTAAACTTCTTTTACTTCCTTTTGAAAATTCTAAAACATTATTTATTAAAAACGATAATCTTTCGCTTTCACTTAAAATAGTATTAAGGTAAGATTGAAACTTTGTTTTCTTAACTTTTCCATCTCTTAGCATTTCAGCAAAAATCCTTATTGCAGTTAACGGGGTTTTTAAATCATGCGAAACATTTGAAACAAATTCCGATTGCATTTTTACAATTTCTAACTCTCTGACTATAACTAAAATCATAAAATAAATTGTTATAACCATTATAATCACTAAGGCTACAAAAATTTTTATATAAATTTTGATTTTCTCTTCTCTTTGTTTTTCTATATCTTCCAAATTTTTTGCAGATATTCCTATTTTCCAGAATGTGAATATATTTTTCAAATCCATTGTTTCTAATTTTAAAGATGGTTGTATTGGTTCAGAAGACATTATTACTTTCTCACTGTTATCAATTATGGCTATAACAGTTTCAAGTGAAGGAGCTAATATTTCTATATCCTTCTTTAAAACTTTAAGTAAATGTTTTATATTTATTTGCAAGACTAATATTAAGTTCTTATGTTTTATAATATCAACTGTATAATATTTATCTGAAAAAATTTCAAAAAATCGGACAATATTTGTATTTTTAGGTTTAGAACAATACTTTTCTAAAATAAAATCTAATGCGGAAGAACCTGTTTTTGCTTGTAAATTATCTAAAACATAAAATTCGTCTATGAGTAGATTGGAACTCTTTAACTGTTTTAACTTACTTTTAATATCATCAATATCGGTTTTTTTATCCAAAGTAGATAATACTAAACTTTCTAATTGTGTTACTAAATTGTCTAACCTTTTACTCACTAAATCCATTATACTAAGATGATAGGCTTGAATTCTCTTTTTGGTTATTTCTTTTTCTGTATTAAATATCTCAAATCCCAAATAAACAAAAACAACATTAATAAATATTACAATTATAATAAGTACGAATAGAAGTTTTGATTTATTCATTTGACTTATATTATACCAAATTTTAATGTTGTAAAGAACAAATTTTTATGATATTTTACTTTTATGCTGGTCATAGTTTTTATAATACCTTTATTTCTTTATATCCTTACACTTGCACCAACAATAGTCGCGGTTGGTGATAATGCAGAGTTAATCACCTGTTCCCACTTGCTCGGTATAGCCCATCCGCCTGGTTATCCTTTATTTAACATGTTTGGAAAGCTATTTACTTACCTGCCTCTTTCAACCATAGCATGCAATGAGTGCCGTTTTTGGAAGTTTATGTGTCTTGTTAGTTTATTTAATCGTTTTTATCCTTACAAAAGATAAAATCTCTGGATTGGTTTCTGCATTTGCCTTAGGATGTTCATCATTATTCTGGAAATATTCTATATTAGCCGAAGTTTTCGCATTAAATAATTTCTTTGTAGCCATCTTAATATTTGTGCTTTTAATATGGAAATCGAAAAAAGACATTAAACTATTATATTTATTTTTCTTTATATATGGACTATCTCTAACAAACCATCAAACATTGATTTTCTTATTTCCTGCAATTTTATTTTTTATCTTTAAAGAAGATAAAAAAATATTTAATTTAAAATCTTTTCTTTTTATTATTCCGTTTATAATTGGCTTAAGAATAAAGGGGACAGCGACCTTTATTTAGAACCTCTCCTTTCATTTGTTTATTTTCTTTCTGTGAACGAAGTGAACCACAAACACTATGTTAGATAAAGTTGCCGCCCTCCTATTTTGTCCCTTTAGAAAGTGGTACATTATATTTTTCCAACAAGCCGCAGACGTAGTTGCCATTAAAAAGTTCGATGCGTTTTCCTTTTGTAAACTCTTTGCTTTTCTTACATCAAGAAGAAATTCATTAGGAACTACTATCAGTGATGGCTTATTTTGTATCGATTCAATTAGTGGTATTCCGCATAGATTAACCCCGATATAAGGTTCTAATGTAACTCCATAAAGTGGCTTTTGAATAGCAGTTGGTTTAACTGGATATGTACATCTAAATTCCTGTGGTACTCCTTGAAGATCAGCAACAAGAATTGCCCCAAGGTATCCATCATGAGATGATGTTTCATAAAGAGAAAAAAAAACATAGTAACATATTTTGTTCTTCTTTGTCTAAGTCCATTTTTTCAACCTCCTTCAATGGGCGGTAATTTCATCTAACGGTTCCAGCACAAACGAAGCCTCAAAGTTTGGGCATCAGCCGTTTGTGCTGTGTTAGGCGGAGTATAGCCCGCTCCTACTCCTTTGTCTTCATATATCCCATTTTAATATTTATTTTATTATTGATTTCAAATTTGTTTTCTGGTTTAAAAAAATCATTGTTTGTCAAATCAGCTTTACCGTAAGCCCAAAAAAATAATTCTATTCCCAAAGACGATGGTTGAAAAATTATGCCTGAAGTTGTTGCCTTATTAAAATGTTTCTCAATGTATTCTTTAGAACCATATAAAAAAAAATCCTCTATAAGTTTTTCTTTTTGTAGACCAAACATTATGTGCCCTATCAAAACATTTATATTCTCTTTCTCATCAAAATCCATAGCTTCGACAAATATATTAAAAGGTACATAAACTTTCATTTGGCTTCTACCTTCAGATGTTCCAAAATTAATACTCGTTCCATCAAATAGTCTCTTTATAACATGATAAAAAATATAATGAGACCTTATTTGATATGTTGATAATCCGCTTATCAATTTAATAAATGTAACCCCTCTGTCATCTCTAGATATACCAGTTCGGGAAGAAGCAAGAACTCCACCAAAATACTCAGATGATAAAGGGTCGTCACAAAAAGATCCTTCATCCAAAACGCCTTTCAAAACCTTTGGTGATATAGTCCCTTCATTTTCTATTTTATTCCCCAATTTTGTTATGGCAATTGAAAATATATTTTTTACATTGTAAGTTCTTTTTTGAGCCCAATTTTTAACCCCTTCGCCAATGTAATCAGCAGTTGGACCAAGTAATTTTTCAAGGATCTTTGCTGATCCTAATAATGCTAATCCAGTTCCGGCATCCATCATAATCTCCTATTTTAGGCGGGCTATATTTCACCTAACGGTTTGCGGATAAAAGAAGTTGCCAAAGGCAATTTGGGAAAATCTTTGATTTCTATTTTATCCGTTGTTATCTGCCGTTGCCAAATCTATGCCTTCCTATAAGCCTCCAAAAACTCATCTCTTGTAATCCCCGATTGAGTACAAATTGTTCTTAATGTGGAAGCTTTTATTTTTGGATGATTCGGCATAGTCAAAGGAGTTCTACTTCCATCAAGGTTTTCACGTATCATGGAAATGTGTTCTTTTTCCCTTACGATTCGAAAACCCAAAATCTCTATCGCCTTTACTACTTTTCGCTTGGGTGCATCAACAGGAAACTTTACCATCAAACTTCCACTCCTGCTTCAGCAATGAAGGCATCAATAATTCGTGGTTCTACTTCCATTACTTCATTTCCAAAGGTCTCAATATGAAAATGAATTGCTGACTTTACATCAGAGAGTGCCTCTTCATATGTATCTCCTTGTCCAACCACAACCCCTTTGAGCCCTAATGGATATGCCACATAACCATCGGGATGCTTTTCCACAATAATTTTAAACTCTCTCATAACAAATTCCTCCTTTATTGGCAATGGCAGATAACGATTCTGATGTAAAATAAGTTTTGCGAAGCAAAATTTGGATGAAGCAAAACGAAGTCTTTTACATCATGTTATCTGTCGTTGCAGGCATTTTTTAATTCTCAATAAATGACTTCATCCTTTAAATAAGTGCATTCTACATTCAAGGTCTGACCTTAATTTTACTAAAAAAGAAATCGAAAAGCAAGAAAAATTTTAAACTATTTGTCATTAAAAAATAGTCGCTGTCCCTATTTTACATTAATAATAAATCCAGCGATATGAGCTGTGATGTCGGGTGAATATACTGATTGTAAAATTGCTGCTCCTACTCTATATGTGCCGGTCTTAGTTGGTCTAATTCTATATTTTAAAATATATTCTCCAGGTGGTAGCCAGCTTATAAAGAAATTTGTCAATGAATCCCTTGGCTCTTCATAAAACCAGAGTGGATTCCATTTCCATCCACTAAGAAGAGTCTCTGCTTCAAATCCAGATGGTTTAAAATCTTTCAAATGCATATACTCAAACTGACTCTTTGTATTTATCTTTAAATGAATTTCTATCACATCTCCTACTTTAACTTCTTCCTCCGATTTTATTGGCTTTAAACTATAATCCTCTCCTTCTTTAACCCTTTTATAAAATGTTCTCTTTAATTCTAATATCCCTGGAGTAGATGCAGATGGTAACTGGTCTGTAAAGTATGTCCAGGTTAAAGAAGCAAATGCATAACCAGGTCCATCTTTTTCTATTTTAACCGTATTACTATCTTTAGTTATTTCAAATCCGGTCTGTTTTAATCTAATTGGCTTTTCTAACCAATCATCTGGCTTGATGACAATTGAATCAGTTAAATTAGCCCATTTTATTTTAAATTTTTCATCACTATTCAAAGAACCTATTTTATTTAAATAATCTAATAAAGAATAAATTGCGGCCACTGATGCTTTTGTAGATTTCCATACATTTCCTTTTTTATTAAATAATAACCATTGAACCATTCCAGGAATTCTTTTATCATCCGGTCTAAGTTCCTGTAAAGTTTTTAATAAAAACGCATGCTTTTCTACTGTATCAGAATACCAAACCCAGGAGTATTTCTCTGGTGTCCAGTAAACTCCAGTATCAGGGTCCTCCCTGCTTCCATCCATAGCCATATCTAAATATTTATTTGCTTTTTCTTTATCACCCAGATGTAAAAATGTATAAGCTAAATATGCTTTTCCTAATGGTGTCAGAGCAAAAACATTTTCTTCCAGAAATTCTACCCATTTTCTTACTAACTCATGGCTTTTTCCTGCAGAGGAAAATTCATTTGGTAAATAACAGGTTAAAATATAAGACGCATATGCAATTATACATAAATTTCCTTCTTCTTTTTTTACTCTATTAGGAATCTCATTATTTACATAATTTAATGCTTTATTAATTACATCTTTCGGCATATCAACCTTATATCTTTTCGCCTCGGCCAATCCATCTAAAACATATAATGTAATATACATATCATCCCTTCCTCCAGGAAACCACGGGAACCCTCCATTAAGAAGCTGATTTGAACTTAATTTCTCTAAATTTACCTCTTTTTGTCTCTCGACTATCTCTGGATCCAATAAGTCTATTATTGGGTATGGTGTTGGTCTTCCTTCTGACTGCCATATCCATGGTGTTTCCATCAGTGTTATAAGTCTTTGTGGAGATTCCTTTTCCCAGGGTGGTGTTACTGTTTTTCTTTTTGGTATTTTACTTACAGATTTTTTAATATCTGGATAATTCTTATAGACTTCATTTATTATTGAAAGTGGAACATATTTATTCAATATATGGTCGATACTTTCATACGGGTATTCAATAAGAAATGGTATTGTATTTAATAAACTTAATGCAACTAATGGTTCTATCTGAAATACCATGGCTTCATTGATTCTTGTAGGATCTTCTTTTAAATTAATTTTGAGTTCTTTTGAAATTTTTCCAGATAAAGAAGCAAACGCAGATTCAATTAATCTCTGTCTGGATGGAAGTATTGGAAGTTCTCTCTCTTCTGCATCAGTGTATTTATTAGAAACTACTGTTGCTTTAACTTTATATGTAGTTATTCCATCAGGTATTTCTATCGTCCATTTAAAACTTGCCAAACTATGAGATTCTACTTTAAATTTCTTTTTATTATCCAAAAGTTTTATTTTTTCGTTAATTAATTTTTTATTTTCCTTGACTTCAACTAATAATTCTCCTTCAATTTGTTCTTTTGATTCATTATGGACAATAACTGTTATTTCTCCTTTATCTTTTTCCCTGAAAAATCTCGGGATATCAACTCTAACCATTAGGTCTTTTTTTGTAACTGCTTCTTCATCTAATTTTCCTTCTTTTACATCTTTTGTTAATGCAAACAGTTTAATTTTCCAGCTTGTAAGTTGTTCTGGAGCAACAAATTTAAACTTTGCCGTACCGCCTTTAGTTATGATCTGAGGCATAAAGAAAGCAGTATCAGCAAATTGTTTTCTTGATTCAACTGCAACTTCTTTTCCTCCATTTTCAGGTTCTACTTTTAAACTGTCAGTAGCAAGAGATTCCATTTTTGCAGCCGATAAAACATCTTTTTTCATTTTCATTTTCATGCCTTTTCCCCCCAACGACCTTCTCATACCACCATTTGCATAAGCCCATGTCCTCCATATTCGTAAAGATGGGTCTTTAGATTCTTTACGAGAACCATAAATCAAATCAATCATCTCTTTTATCCAACCTTCTCTTACAGGTAAATCTATTCTGTAATGATTAAATACAGAATCATTCAAATAAAGATAAAAATCTTTTAAAGTATAAAGACTATCAAGCCAGTTACCTTCTCTTTTTAAGTAATATTCTAAAGAACGGTCATACATTAAAGCAAGAACCTCTCCCTCTACATCTGAATTATTTTTATCTTTTAATTTGACTTCAAATTCAGCTTCTTTACCAGGTTGCAACTCTTTATCAAACTTACTTAAAAGGATATTAAGTTTTTTCTCTCCATATGGAACAGAAACTGTAATTTTATTACCATAAACTTCAAGGTTATTTACCCCAAACCATCTTAAAGTAAATCCTCCTTTAAGTTCATCTGTTACTGGAATTTCTATCATAGTTACTGGTTGATTATTATCTATTAGTTTATATTTAACAAAATACTCACCACAATAAATCTCTATAAAATAAGTTCCAGAACAATTTGCAGAACCTATAATAAATCTAACAGTTTCACCAATTTCATATTCGTCTTTTTCAACTAATGTAACAATATTCGCTGGAATAGGAACTGCAGTATTTTTATCCTTGGCTACTACAAAAATTTTTTCCTGTTTAACTTCTTCCCCCCACAAATCTTTGGTTTTTTCTATAATTCTAAATACTCCTTGTTTAAGATTTAAAATTTTAATTGTTCCTTTTCCATCTTCATTATGTTCTACTTTTCCAGATGCTACTAATTCATCATTAGGAATATCCTTCAACTGCATATCCAAAGGTGGCACCCAATATTCTTCTTTAGATCCTGAAGGGTTAGGAGGAACATTTTTAAGTGTCCATATTTCATAACCACTCTTACCTTTAAATGGGGTATCATTTATTGTAAGCAACTTAGATTCTATTTCAACTGTCTCATTTTCTAAAAAGAATCCTTTTCTGGGAATTATCTCAAAATATAAACTATGCTTACCTGCTTTATAATTTTCTTTTCCTTTTATAGTTCTACCTCCCGAATCTCTTCCTTCTACTTCAACCAAATAATTAGAAATATCAGGAATTTTACCTGAGTATTCTTGTCCTAATGGGAGAGTAGGGATAAATGGAATAACAAAATTCCCGTTAGAGTCTGTTTTTAATTCTCCTGTGGCTATTTCTTCTTCTCCTGCAGAATACCCTTGACTAAACCAATAACGATAAAACCAGGGTATCCAAGTCTGTCTGACAATACGATATTTAATATTTGCATCAGGAACAGGTCCACCAAAATAATATTTTGCTTCTCCTTTAACATTAACTGATTTCCCGTATTTAACTGCCTCTTCTAATTTAGATAATTTAATTTCAAACTCGGGTCTCTTATATTCTTCCACAGAAAAAGATGTAGATGTTTGATTATGAAATCTACCATCCAGACAAGAAGCAGAAATACTATAATTTCCAAGTAACCTTCCTTTTGGTATTTCAAAAGAGATATTCGCACTACCAAACTCATTAAGTTTTGCAGTTTCATTATAAAACTCTTTATGATTAACATCATAAACATTAAATTTAACTTCTTTATTATTTAAAGTTTTAAATCCATTAGAAGAATCTCTTACAACTACTACTTTTACTGAAACTTTATCCGATGGTCTATATATAGGTCTATCTAATTCTAAAAATAATCTTATCGGATTTGGTGGATTATAATTAAAATAAAAGTCATTTTGTAAATAAGCATATGAACCATCTTTATTTGCTAAAGGACTTATATTATAATAATTACTAGAATGTGGGAAAAGTGAAAGAGGTAAAGATAATGAATTAAATCCATCTTTTGTTTTCAAATCTATATTTTGTCTGTTATTTCTAACAGAATAATAAACATTTATATCAGCCTCAACTGGTTTTCCTGTTTTGGAATTTAATGTGTAAAAACGAAAACAATCATCAGAAAAATTATCCTCTTTTTCATTATCTATGAAATTATAATATGCTGATTTTGTCTTTTTAGTAAATCCCGAAGTAGTGATTAAACTTAAATCTGTTACATTTAAAAGACTTGCATTAATTAAAGAACTTCCGACACTAAAGGAATTATCATTGCATCCAATAACTAAATAAATCCCACCTTCTAATTTTGGATGAGTAATTTTACTTGTAATTATTTTATAATCATCTTTATCTTCTGTTTCTATTTTCCATGATTTATAGAGTTCTTCTTTAGCCAAATATTTTTTTATTGTTTCCTCGTCTATATTATTAAAAACATTTGACCAATCTTCTATTTTATAATCCGTACGATAATTTTTTCTATAAATACCTTTCCTTATTTCCTTAAATTCTTCTGGAATTACTTTATAAATACGGAAATAAACTTCTTTTAGATTTCTTGTTGTCCCTGAAATAGCACCTTCGTTAAAAGGCATGATAGTCTTAGCATCAATATAAAGCAAAGGCTTCTGGATTTCTAATCTTAATTTTTTAGCTTGGATAGATGCATATGTTCCCCCAAATTCCTTTTCAATTTTTTCACATATTTTTACAGATTCAATGTATTTCCCTTCCCTATTTAATATCTCCGCTATCTTATATCCTGCTTCTCCTTTTCCTTCTTTTGTTTTAAATTCTTTCATCCATATATTTAAAATTTCTTTTAATTTATTTCTGCAAAACTTATCTTTATCTAAGTATACATCTCTATTACCTGATGAATTTACGATATAAAGATTAGGATAATTTAAAGGAAGTAATAATCTTTTTATTTTTAATCTTTCAGATGCTTCGGTACGATTCTTTGCCTCAAATTTAGACGCTTCTTCTAAAACCTCCGCACATAGTAATGCAGGAGTATCTTCAAAATTCAGTGGTCTATCAAAATCTTTAACTAATATTAATTCACAATCAGGAGGAATAACATTTTTATCACCTGTTAAATAAATTAAAAAATCAGATAATCTATATACTACAAAATCAAATAATGTTGGATACATCCCAAAATCTATATCTTTTATATCTATAAAATAATCTTCTTTTTTAATGTCCATCTTCACAAGTTCGGTTTTCAAACTCCAAAGTTCTTTATAAGTTTTTTTAATCTCATTTTTTATCTCTTTTGGAGTCCACTTAAAAACTTCTTTTCCTTCTTCTTCTATTACATCTTTAGTTTGAATATTAGAATACTGCATTAAGAAATTTCTTAAAACTTCTACCTTAAGAATTAATATTCTGGCACGATAAGGCATTGTATCCGGAATTTTAACATCAAATAATTTTTGTGATGCTTCTCCATATCTAAATAAATGTCCTAAAGACTCGCAGATTCTAAAAAATGCCTTCCATTTAACCTCTTTATCTTTTGTTTCTTTAAAAACTTCTTCATATTCCTTTAATGCTTCCTGAAACACTCCTTTTTCAAACAACTTATCGGCCTTTTTTATATCAGAAACTTGTTTTACCCCATTTACAAAAAGCATTAAAAACAAGACAAGTCCAAACCATTTACAAATCTTTCTCATAAAACCTCCAATGTTTTTTATTCCCCCTTATTAAAGGGGGCCAGGGGGTTGTTCGTTTCATTACTTTAGACAACAGAAAGGATAAAAAGTTCCAAAAAAATGGTATCTGTCCCTATTTAAATTCTACGGGTAAATCAGATTTATCAATTATTTTTATATAGAATGGGGAAGTTATGACCATAATACAAAATGCATTTCGAGGAGGAATAATTTCACTTATTTTTACTATTATTTTATCTTTTTCGTAATTAATTTCTTTAATACTAATTTCATATCCACCTGTCATTTTTTCACCAGCAAATACTAATATAGCCATTTTTTTATCAAAATCAATTTTTGGAATCTCTTTATCTGAAAATGTTTTCTTCCATACCTCTTCCCATTCTACATTGGTCTTTATGATAAGATTTTTTCTTTCTTTAAAATTGCACATTGTCCCTTTTAATTCATTAAATTCTTCTCCCTGTCTTGCATCAAACATCATTCCTCTTCCTCCTCCTAATAAAGCATCTTTATTTTTTAAATTACCTGCTCCTTCTTCATTTCTTAAACTTTCCTTAATAGCACTAGTTACCCCTTGTTTTTCTATGGTAGAACTTTCAACTTTATCTTGAGCTGGTAGCGATTGCGGAGATCTCTCGGATTCTTTTAATTCCCCACTAATATCTTTCTTTAAATTATTCATTATTTTTTTTTCAAGTTTTTTGATGGTCTCTTTTTTAGTTATCTTTTGCTCATTTATAGAATTTATAGAAATATATCTATATAACTGAAAAGAAACTAATGTTATTATAATTAACGATACAGTCCCTAATGAAATCTTAAAACCAAATGGGGATAATTTTTCCCAAAAGGGTTTTCTTTCTTGTATTTTTTTATTTACTTTTGCCAAAATACTCGATGGTGCAGTATATTTTGGCAAATTTTTTAATATTCCTACTGTTTTGCATAAACTTTCATATTCTTTTTTGCACTTTTTACAAATTGATAAATGGTGCTTTACTTCTATCATCTTTTTTTCATCCAGATCATTTTCAAGATAACTTGAAAGTAACTCTAATATATCTTTGCAATTTTTATCCATCTTAACTTACCTCATTAACAACTTCTTTTAATTTATCTCTTAAAGACATCCTGGCTCTATGGATTCTTGATTTTATTGTTCCCACCTCGCATCCCAAAATCTTGGCTATCTCTTCATATGTAAGCCCTTCTATATCTCTTAAAATTACTGTTTCTTTCCAGTCCTCTGGCAAAGAATCTATTGCATTTTGCACTTTATTTTCAAGTTCTTTTCTTTCAAATAACTCAACTGGAGAATTATTGTCTTTAATATCTAAAATCTTTTCTTTCAAAGAAAGTGTTTTAAAATCTTTTCTTCTTTCAAGACTTTTTAATTTATTTTTACACGCATTTACTGCAATTCTATAAATCCAGGTTGATAAACTGCTTTCTCCTCTAAAATTTTTAATTCCATTATGCACTGATACAAAACATTCCTGTGTTAAATCATTCGCATCCTGATAGTTACCTAAAAACCTGTAAGCAGTATTAAAAACCTTGTCTTTATACTTTAAAACTATCTGATTAAATGCTGTGGTTTTACCACCTTTTAACTGATTAACTAATACTATGTCTATATCTTCATCACCCATAATTTAGACAATTAAACTTATTAAAAGTTCCATAGTTATAATACATAAATTATTGTAAATTTGCAAGAACTTTATTGATTTATACGATTTTCTATGATAAATTAAACTTTATGGAAAGATTAATTAGACTCACTATAAATAAAAACTGTTTAAATTGCAAAATATGTTGCAGGTTTTCAGAAGAAAACTCGAATTTAAAACCAAGTGGTTTAACTTTGAAAAAACATAATGATTTATTTGTCTGTTCTGGTTTTAACATTGAAAAAAATAATTGTAAAATATATTCCAAAAGACCCACTGACTGCCAGTTATATCCGTATGTAATAGCAAAAAGCGAAGATGAAGAAAATATACTACTGGCCATAGATAATACCTGTCCAAATACAGAAGAAATAATATCAAAACTTAGCACATTAAACCTTTCTCAAATCAAATTTCCGGCAGAAGATGCTATTAAATGGGAAGATAGTTTTGTGCCAATAAAAATATTACAAAACACAAATCACAAATCACAAACATTAAACAAACTAACAATTAATGATAGATTGTTTTTTAATCAATTTTTACCTGAAGATTCTTTTTTAAGTGCATATACTTTTGCATATCATTTTATATGGGAAGATACAACTTCTTACTTTTGGAAAATGATAGATAATTCATTTTGTTTATTTGCAAAAAATGGAAATGAAATATTCATGCCTATAGCACCTCTTAATTTACATAACAATATTGAAGAAGTCTTTAAAAAATGTTTTGATATTATGAATTTTTATAATGAAAATAAACCCCGCACCAGATATTGGTGCGGGGGTAAAGAAATATCAAGAATAGAAAATGTAAGCGAAGATACTATTACATCTTTATCTCCAAATGAATTCAAGATATTTAAAAAAGATGATGAATATATTTATAAAACAGAAAATCTATCAACATTAAAAGGCGATAAATATAAAACATTTAGATGGCTTTGCAATGTATTTGAAAAAGAAAATAAATATTCCTACGAAGAATATAATGAAACTCATCTGGCAGGTTGCGTAGGATTACTTAATATCTGGTTAAATGAAAAATTTAAAAAAACAAAAACTGATTATGAAAAATTTTTATTACAGCATGCCAATACTTCTCATAAAAAAATATTTACAAATTATAAAAAATTAGGTCTTATTGGTCGAGTTGTCGTTGACAAAACAAAAGAAACTGTGATTGCTTATACTTTTGGATGCAGTATCAATAAAGATGTTTTTTGTATTCTTACTGAAGTAAGCAACCAAAAGATTAAAGGGGCATCGCCATTTATATTTAAAGAATTTTGCAATGAATTAAAAGATTTTAAATATATAAATACGATGGGTGATGAAGGTATAGGAAGTTTAAGATTTAATAAATTAAAATATAAGCCCGAGTTTAAAAAAGTTAATTATACTATAATGGATAAAAATAGTGTATCAGTAACCCGAGATATCTTATCTACAACTCAATAGTTTTTCTTTGTTTTGCTGATTTATAACATTCTAAAATAATTTTCTGATTCCATAAACCATCTTCGCCACTAATTTCAGGTTTTTTATCTTTTTCTATTGCTTCTGAAAATGATTCTATTTCTGCTTTGTATATATTTATCGGCTTTGGTTTTAAAATTTTTCTTCCAGAAATATTTCCAATATTTATTTCCATCTGTCCTGTAGATAATTGTCCTATTGTCCCTTCACACAGTACACTTCCTTTACTGCCGTATACTTCTAACCTGTTCTTTGAACTTATATTGGGCATACTAAAACAACTATCAACAACACCATGACTACCATTTTTAAATCGCATAAGAACAGTAGATGTATCTTCTACAGGGTATGACTGCACTAATGTATCAGTCTGACAGAAAACATCCTTAACCTTAGTATATAATAGTCTAGAAAAACTGGGCCACTTTTAGGCAGGTTTTAAGGTGAAAAATTATGTATAATAAAGCCTAAGGAGGGTCTAAAATGAAGAAAAAGTTTGAAGCAGGATTCAAGGGACGAGTAGCATTAGAAGCTTTTAA
>JBDRBU010000100.1:0-61259 GCA_043822305.1 Candidatus Firestoneibacteriota bacterium | reverse complement strand
AAGGCAGACTTGATCATCTCAAACTCTATCAAATTATTCATTACTTATCCCCAAAATAGCCTTAAACGAGTCAAATTCAAAAAACTCTCTCATATATTTAGACTTACATCATTTCTCTGCATTAAACTTGAGGAAGTTTCGCTTAAATCACTCCATAATTTTTAATTCTTAATTATATTTTACCATATTTTTAGATTTTGTCAATACAAATAAAAAATTCACAACCCTTGATTTTCCATTGTTTTTATTAGCTCGTCGACTTTTCCAAAATTCTTTTCATATAATGCCACTTCTTTTTTTAACTTAAATATTTCATCTGTTAAATTCAATGCAGTTAAAATAGCCACTTTTGATGAGGAAACATTAGAAGTAGAAAGAGAAATCATCCTCATTTTATCATCTACATATTTAGCCACATCTTTTATATGCAAAGCATCGCCTTCTCCTTTGATCACATACTCATTTCCAAAAATATCAACACAAACACCCTTCTTGCCTTCTTCCATAATTTATCCCCCCTAACACACACAAAGAACTTCTCTGTGCTCTCTGTGGCTTCACAATTTTAAGTCTAATTGAATCCTGTCTATCGCCTCTAATATTTCACCTACTTGTGATTTTGCCCTGTCTCTTTTTTCCTTTAACTTTTCAAGTTCGCTCTTGAATAACTCTAAATCTTTCATTTTATATTTTAATTCCTCATTCTCTTTTTTTAACTGATTGATTAGTTCTATCGCCTTTTTAATTTTCTCTTCTAAAATAGTTATCTTATCCATAAAGACCTTCCTTACTTTCTAATTTGAGTGTTAAATATATTAGAAACTGAATCTATTAGATTATTATTCATTAAATCAACTTCTTTGTCTGTTAATGTTCTATCTAAACTTCTATATATTATTGAGTAGGTTAAACTCTTTTTACCATCACCTATTTGTTTTCCTTCATACACATCAATAATATCTATTTTCTCCACAAGATCATTTTTAAAACTTTTAAGATGCTCGCTAATTTTTTGGGCAGAAATATTATTATTTATAATAAAAGAAATATCTCTCCTCACACCTGGAAATTTTGCTAAGGCTGAATATGTTTTGCTAAAGTTTGCATATCCTTCTATTAGTGGTAACTTGATTTCAGAATAATAAACATTGCCTTTCATGTCTAATGCTTCAATTATATTTTTTGATATTTCCCCACAAATACCTATCTTTTCATCTTTGACTACTATAGAAGTAGAACAATTAGACTGAAAAATTTCATTTAAATCATTTTGGAGTTTAAATTCAATATTTAAATTTTTAAATAAATATTCTATCACTCCTTTCAAATAATAAAAAGACACACTTTCATCTTTTTGTAGCCAACCTTTTTCATGGATATTTCCGGTGATGATAATGCCTAACGATTTAAACTCTTCTAAAAAGTTATCTTTTTGAAAAAACACTTTACCTGTCTCGAAAATTTTAACATTTTTATTTCCACAACTTCCAACATTTAAAGCAACATTGCCAAGTAATCCCGGAAGTAATGTAGATCTTAAAGTATTCCAATTTTCATTCAAAGGATTAGTTATACCTATTAAACCTTTTACTAAAGGATTTTCTTTTAACAATCCCATTTTATCAAACCAATTTTTACTCATAAACGAGAAGTTAATAGCCTCATTTAGCCCTTGAGAGACTAAGTTTTCCCTTATAAAATCCTCCCACGGGGACTTCCTTTGGTCGTCTAATTTATTATTTAATTTTCCGGGGAAAACTTTTAATTCTATCTTTGGAATAGATTCTTTAATCTTATCATAACCATAAATTTGAGCAATTTCTTCGATGATATCAATTTCTTTATAAATTTCTGTTCTAAAACTTGGAACCTGAACGGCAAAATAGTCATTAGTTTTTTTTGAAACTATAAATCCTAATCTCTGACAACAAGATATCATCTCTTGCTTTTTAATGTTACTGCCTAAGATCTTATTTACTCTTGTATATCTCGTTTTTATTTTTATAGGAGTTATTTTCTTGGGATATAAATCAACATAATCACTAACTACATTTCCTTCGGCTAATTTCTGAATTAAGTAAGTAGCTCTATTTAGACCATAAACTAATCCTTCATAATCAACACCTCTTTCAAATCTATAAGAAGATTCAGTGGACAAATTTAGCATTTTTGAAGTTTTTCTTATATTAATCGGGTTAAAATAAGCACATTCAAGCAATATATTAGAAGTATTGGAACTTATCTCTGTTTCTTGGCCCCCCATTATACCGGCTAAGGCTATTGCCTTTTTTTTATCTGAAATTACTAACATCTCCGGACTTAATTTTCTACTAATTCCATCTAAGGTTATGATTTCCTCATCTTCATTAGCATTTCTAATTAGAATGGTTTTACCTGTTATTAAATCATAATCAAAAGCATGCAATGGATGACCCGTTTCCATTAATACATAATTTGTAACATCGACAACATTGTTTATTGACTTTATACCTACACTTTTAAGTCTAACTTGCATCCAAATGGGAGATTCTTTTATTTTTAGATTAAAAACTACTCTGGCCGAATATCTTAGACATAAATTTGGAGTTTTTATCTGAACTTTAATATATTCATTTATTTTTGTTTTCTTATCTTCCTTTATTTTGAATTTTGGAAGTTTTAAAGATTTATTCAATATAGCTGAAAGAACTCTGGCTAGGCCAATTATGCTTAAACAATCTGGTCTATTTGGTAAAATTTCCAAATCATAATAAAAATCATCATTTCCAATAGGAGAAAAACTAGCCACATTTAATCCTATTGAATTAAATTTATCACATAACTTCTCTGGTGATAAATTCAAATCTACATAATCTCTTAACCAATTATATGTGATTTTCATATTAAAATTGCTCCAAAAACCGAATATCGTTTTCGTAGAAAAGTCTTATATCATTAATATTGTACTTTATCATGGCTAACCTTTCTATACCGCCACCAAAGGCAAACCCTGTCCATTTTTCTGAATCATAATGGACAGATTTAAAAACATTTGGATGAACCATACCCGCCCCAAAAATTTCAAGCCAGCCGGTACTTTTACAAACACTACATCCTTTTCCTCCACACATAACACAAGATACAGAAACCTCTGCACTTGGTTCGGTAAACGGGAAATAACTCGGATTAAGTCTTATTTGAACCTTCTTCCCAAAAATTCTGCCGAAAAAAATTTTTAAAATACCTTTTAAATCACCAAAGGTAATATTCTCATCGACCATAAGACCTTCTACTTGATGAAACACAGGCGAGTGAGAAGGGTCCAATGGATCGCTTCTATAACATTTCCCTATTGAAACAACTCTTATAGGTGGTTTTTCTTTTTCCATATACCTGATTTGCACAGCAGAAGTTTGAGATCTAAGAAGATTATTTTTGCTTAAGTAAAAAGTGCTCTGTGAATCTCGGGCCGGATGATATTTTGGAGTATTCAACGCTTCAAAATTATAATATTCTGTCTCTATTTCTGGACCTTCGGCTAGATCAAAATTAAGATTTCTAAATATCTCTTTAATCTCGTTCATTATTTGTGTTAAGGGGTGGCAGGTACCATTAAGAAATTTATAACCAGGCAGAGTAACATCAATGCTCTTTTCCTCTTGTTTGTTTTTAAGTTTATTTAACTTAATGTTTATATTATTTTCTAAGTCTTTCTTTAAAGTATTTAAAACCGCACCTCTTTTGGATCTTTCTTCCAGAGGTAAATCCTTTAGCTCACTAAAATATTGAGTTAATATACCATTTCTACCGATATATTTAATTCTTATTTTTTCTAGTTCATCAATTGAAATAATGTTCTCAATATCATTTTGTATGTCTTTAAGCAAATTCTCTAATTTGTTGGGCATATTTCATTTTTTAAAGTTCTTTTTTCTAAATTCTTATATGAAGTTTCTTTATCTTTTTCTTCATACATTAAATATACGCCAATAAGACCTGTATTTTCAAATACATCCCACAAAAATTCAGTGTCCTTATTGACCTCTTTAACACTATTCATACTACTCATAGAAATACCTCCTCCTTAATACAGACTTCAGACTATAGACAAGACGTAATAGTAGTCGGGGTCGTCTCTGACCCCGACATATTCCAATATTCAGTGAAAGCCCTCTAATTTTTAATTCCCCCTTAATAAAGGGGGTTAGGGGGTTGTTCTTTTAACGCTTAAATTTTATGAGTTCTAATAATCGTTACCATTCCATATCGTATTGTCATAGATATTCATAACAACAACCCCCTTGATCCCCCTTAACAAAGGGGGAATATGGGAATATAATCCTCACGGCTTTTACTGACTATTTACCATTACATATAATATATAATTATATCATATATTGCAATTTTTGTCAATAGGCAGAATGTCTTTGTTTTTACAAGGATTTTGAAGGAGTTAAATATAACTTAAATCTTCTTATAGCCTCATAAATTATTATACCTGATGTAACAGCAACATTTAAAGAGTCAATATTACTTAGAATAGGAATTTTAACATTAAAATCAGATTGTTTTAACATTGGTTTTGATATACCTGTTGATTCATTTCCAAAAACAAAACAAACAGGAAGATTATAATTAATTTCATAATAATTTTTATCCGATTTTAAATCTGTTGTAATTATAGTTACACTATGTTCTTTAAGTTCATTTATAAAATGATGAAGGCTAACTTCATCTATGACACACATTCCCAAAAATGCTCCCATGGTAGCCCTGATAACCTTTTGATTATACAGTGAAACACTGTTTTTTGATATTATTAGACCAGTCACATTTGCAGATTTGCAGGTTCTTATTATTGTTCCCAAATTGCCAGGGTCAGTAATTCTATCAAGTGCAACAAAAATTGAGTTTTTGGGAATATTTTTTAAAAAATTTTCAATATTACTTGTTTTCCTATGGACTATAGCCGCAATCTCTTGAGGTTCTTCCACATCTGAAATCTTTCTAAATACATCTGTAGTCACATACAAATATTCAATCTCTTTCTGTGCTATGAGATTAGACAATAGTTTGTTGAACTTCGGGTTAGTCATAGCTTCTTTTGTATATATTAAAGTTTTAATTTTAACATTTTCTTTTAATATTTCTTCTATGATTTTTATTCCTTCGACAAAAAAGAAATTGCTATCAGTTTTATAGTTTATTACTTGTTTAACTTTTGGATTGTCCTTGGATGAAATGAGGCCGGAAAATAATTTCACAGTCATAGTCTGTTCTTTTGCCGAACAACTATTCCTAATATTTTATTTACATTATGGAAAGTCATAAAATGTCTCTTAATTCCTTTTCATATTCACGCGAGACAATAGCAATGATTGTATCTCCCTCCTGGAGTATTGTCTCACCCTTTGGGAATATTACATTATCTCCCCTGATAACACAAATTATAATACAATCCTTTGGTAAATTAATTTTCATTATTGGCTTACCAATTATTTTAGAACTTGATGAAATTTCAGTCTGAACTATCTCTACTTTACCTTCTTTAATCGGAAGCAAGGGTAAAAGAATACTTTTATCAACTGTTTTAGTTATAATATTATTTATTATTCGGGTTACACTTATGGCCACATCAACACCTAATATTGTTAATATTTCCTCGTTCTCGGGATTATTAACCCTGGCAATTATCTTTGGAGTCATATACAGAATTTTCGCCATCTGACATATAACTAAATTATCCTCATCTTCACCTGTTACGGCTACTAATACATCTGCTCTATTGCATCCTATTTCTTTAAGAATTTTAGAGTCTGCCCCATCTCCCAGAACCACATTCTCTCCAAATTCTGATGAAAGTTCAAGAAAACGAGACCTTTCCTTTTCCACTATTAATATCTCGTGCCCTTTTGAAAGCAATGAACGGGCTAAATGATACCCTATTTTACCACCACCTACAATTATAATATACATATCTCACTCACCTTTTTCTATTAACATATTATTTCACTATTTTTTTTACTGAACTGATAATATTTTTGAGCATATTAATAGTATTAGTCGTAGGACAAATCGTTTCTAAATCCAATTCTTTATACGCTTGGGCCCTTATTGGGTCATCTACTTTGCATATTATTCTTTTAGTTTTAAACTTATTTTTCACTATTTGAGCAATCATTATATTAGCATTATCATTATCAGTAAGTGCTAAAAACATATCAACCGTATCTAAATCAGCTTTTTTTAATATATCAATATCAGTGGCATCACCCAGAATCTTATCACCAGTATAACTTTCCTCTAATTTTGAAAAAGTATTTTCACTCTTATCAATTATGGTGATATTATGCTTATCTTTTAGTAACACATTAGATAAAGAAGCACTTATTCTATTACAACCAACTATAACTATTTTCATAAAATAATCCTCACTCTGTATTTACTTTATTTACTTTACTTACTGTTTTTCTACCCTGTCTATTATAACCTCACAAGGAGCATTTTTCAATAGAATTTCTAAAGTTCTACTTAAAAAACCCTCAGAGAAGTCTGGTTGAAATCCTAAGACTATTATATCCACTCCAAAATCTTTGGCTGCTCTAATAATACCTTCTGCTGATTCTCTGGCACGTTCTATATGAAATTTCACTCTTAAACCTCTTAACTTTACTATTGACTTTGCTCTTTCTAAATATTCTTTTGCTCTTTCTTCTGCTCTGGGTAAATTTGCATCTAAAGGCATAGTCCTCACTACTTCTATTATATAAGTAAGAATTATTTCCGCTTTTTGTTCCTGTCCCAATCTACAAGCAAGTTCAACAGCTCTCTCCGTATATTCAACACCAATAGTTGGAACTAAAATTTTCCTGATAGCACCAACTGATCGTCTGGCTTTTGCTGCAACCTGTGAAATCTGTATCGGCACTAAAAACATCCAGATTATTATTCCGGATTTTAACAGTACAAATATTATAGCTAAAATTAATCCGACATTACTGATTTTCATTATTTTTAACCCTTTTAAAATAATCTTTTATTAACTTAATTCTATATATACCAAATCCTACAAAAAGTATCCCTATTAAATAGAAATTAAATGTTAATGTATCTCTAAACGATTTATACAAAATAACTGTTCCCATTATTAACATTAATAAAGTATTTATTATTTTTATATAATCTTTAACTTTTAATCTTTCCATTTTTAATTCCTTCTAATTCCCCCTTAACAAAGGGGGTTAGGGGGTTGTCAGGTTAGGTGGTTGTCCTTTCTTGTCTCTATCTTTCAAGGCAATCTTATATTGCTCAACCAAATCATACTCCTCTGCAGATTCTAAAACTTCTATCTGTTCTTTCTCCCAATTCCTTTCAACACTTCCGACTAAAGGAAGTTTATTCTTTGCTCTGTATATAAAATAATATATTAAACATAGAATGACCCAGGCTGGACCCGCTATTCTCCCAATAGAATGTGTCCAAATAACCATAAAAAAGATTGTACTTACTCCAATTGTTCCTATGACAGCAAACAACGGAAATTCTACCTCATGGCCATGATATTTAACCTTAATATTAAAAGGTACTTTATATGGTCGAGGTGAATATGGGTCTATGTATCTTAATCTAATGAGTGCTAAAAACACTAATATATATCCTAATGTAGCTCCAAAAGCATATAAATTACCTAATGTATCTATCGCCTTTGGTGTTAAAAAAGCAACTGTCAGTTCTACAATTGCAATAAAAGAAAATACAAGTATAGTTCTAACCGGTGTTTTAAATTTAGGATGAACATAATCAAACCATTTACTAATTAGACCAAACTGACTCATACAAAATGTTAAACGAGATGCACCCATAACACCTGTATTTGAAGATATAAACAGTATGATTGCACCCATAACAGCAGTAAAAGGTCCTGCTATTATTCCTATATATGGAATAGCATCTGCTAATTTTGCCACAGGGTTAGCTTGATGTTCGGCTAAAACCTGCCAGTCTAAAACACCTAATCCTAATGTAGAAAAAGATATGGCCGTGAGAAAAACTGTAAAAATCAACGCTATAGATGTCCTTGGTATTATTGTTGCCGGCCTTCGAGTCTCCTGTGCTGCCTGAGAAATAGATTCTAAACCAATAAAGGATATTATGGCCAGAGATGTACCATACATAAATTGATTTAAACTTGGCTGTTGGGTATGCCACTGATACAAAAATTTCTCTGGACTCCAGGCAAAGACAAAACCAAGTATCACTAATCCTGATTCAGTTAATATCTCAATAACTCCAAATATTTCATTTAAACGAGATGATTCCTTAACTCCTTTTATATTAATAAAAACAAGAATAAGTATTATGGCTAAAGTTTCAAGATACCAGAAATAATTTATAGCAAAAGGGCCGATATTAATCACATAATCTTTAATACTGTGGCCTAAAATATATGGCATGAAAAAGTTAATATATCCAGCAGAAGCAGTGGCAAAAAGAGCAATATCAATTGTATAATCCAAAAGCAAGGATGAGCCACTTATGAATCCCCAGATATCACCTAACCCTCTCATGGAAAAATACTGACCACCACCGGCAATAGGATAAGCAGAAGCAAGTTCAGTATAGGCCAGTCCTATTAAAATGTATACTAATCCAGCAACAGCAAAGGCTAAACTGGCTGCTCCCTGGGCTGCGGCTATAACAATTCCTAAGGCAACATAAACATTAGCTCCTACATCTGCATAACCCCACATAAAGGAGCCCCAGACACCAACATCTCTTCTTAATCCTGACTGTGATTTAAACAAATCTTTTGACATTAATTTGATTTGGTAAGTTGTATTAATTTCAGGAAGGAATTCGGGTCCCTCGCTGCTATTTCTGCTAAAGATTTCCTGTCAATATCTATCTTGGCTTTCTTTAACCCACAAATAAACTTACTATAAGATAAACCGTTTTGTTTTACTATTGCCGAAATACGAGTAATCCATAAAGATCTAAAACTTCGTTTTTTTGCACGTCTATCCCTGTACGCATACTGACCGGCTCTATCATATGCTTCTGTTGCAAATCTGTAACAATTCTTCTTTTTGCCCCAGAACCCTTTTGTTGCTTTGAAAATTTTTTTCTTCCTGCGTCTTGTTGTCACCCCACCCTTTATCCGAGACATTTAAAACCTCCTTTAGTTACAAATCACAAATTATGACTTTCCATAATGTGAATAAATAATATTAGGAATAGTTGTTCGCCAAGGCGAACAGACTACAAACAAACTTAACTTAAGAATACGGCAACATCCTTTTTATTGCATTTGCATCTACCTTATTTAAAACGGCAGCCTTTCTTAAATGCATCTTTCTACTTTTTTGTTTTTTTTCTAATTTGTGTCTGGCAAAGGCTCTCTTTTTTAAAACTTTGCCTCTTTTTGTAATCTTAAATCTTTTCTTAGCCCCGCTATTGCTTTTTAATTTTGGCATTTTATTTTCCTTTCTTTGGATTTAAAACAATGGTCATATTATAACCTTCTAATTTAGTCTGTTGTTCAATCTCTGATAAATCTTTAAACTCCTGAATAACATTATTCAATATATCTCTTCCCCTTTCTTTGTGTAGCATCTCTCTACCCCTGAACATTATAGTTACTTTAACTTTATCCCCTTCTTTTAAGAATCTCTCAATATGAGCTTTTTTAGTTTGAAAATCATGAATATCTATTTTGGGCCTGATCTTTATCTCTTTTAAAACAACCACCTTTTGTTTCTTTTTTGCAAGTTTTAGTTTCTTCTCTTGTTCATACCTGAACTTACCAAAGTTCATTATCTTGCATACCGGTGGATTTACCTGAGGAGATATTTCAACTAAATCCAACTTTTGAGCCCTGGCCATATTCACCGCAGAAGATAATGAGATTACCCCTATTTGCTCACCATTTGGGCCAAGTACTCTCACTTCGTTTGCTCTTATCTGATTATTTATTCTATACCGTTTTTCGATTTTAAACCACCTCCTCTTTTAACTTAATTATACCAAAATACAAAACATATTGTCAATCCTATGTTTGTCCCTGTTTTTCTAATATTTCTAAAAATATTTTAGTCAACTTAGGGTCAAATTGACTCCCGGCACATCTCCTTAACTCCTTGATAGCTTCTTTTCTTGTCTTTTTAGATTTATATATTCTATCAGAAGTCATAGCATCAAAAGAATCTGTAATTGTAAGTATCCTTGCCCCTATTGGTATCTTTTCTCCCTTTAATCTATCCGGATAACCTTCTCCATCAAAACGTTCATGATGATGTTTAACTATTAAAGCAGCATTATATAAAAACGGAACATTGGCTAATATCTTCACGCCTTTTTCTACATGTTTTTTCATCTTTTCATACTCATCTGGAGTCAATTCACTTGATTTACTTAGTATATGTTCTGCTATGCCTATCTTGCCTATATCATGAAGTAGTGCCGCAAAATGTAAATTTTCTTTTTCTATAGCACTTAAATCTATACTCTTAGCAATTAATAACGAATATTTAACAACTCTTCTTAAATGTTCATATGAATCCTTGTCATTAATATCAATCGCTGATGATAAAGCTTCTACGGTAGACAAGTATGCCTTTTTTGTTTCGACGAAGAACCTTACTTTTTCTATGGCTATGGCCGTAAGATTTGCATAATTAATTACAACATCTAAATCTTCATCATCAAACGAACTACCGTCTATTTTATCAGAAAAATTTAAAACACCGATTGTGGCCGCACCTTTCAAGGCAACATTTAAAGCAAAAGGAGTTTCATATTTTAAATTCAACGGGGCAACAATAAATGAACCTGGCTTATTAAGTAACTGAAATCTTGTATCTTTTTTACTTTCGTCTAACTTTTTAATAAATATTGGTTCTCCTGTCTTCCAAACCCAGCCTGAAACTCCAACACCAAATTTTCTTTTCTGTCCAATAATCCTCTTATTTGTGCTTTCTTTAACAATAAGAAAATCATTCTCAATTATCATTATAGAAACATTTCTACAGAAAAGCAATTCTTTGCCCTTATTCACTATCATTTTAAATATAATATTTAAATCATTTGTTTTATTTATTTCCCTTATAATTTCATTTACAGTCATCAACTCTATATTCTTTCTTTCTAATTTAAGTACGGCCCCACAATACTCAGCAAGTAAAATTGCGAAATTAAAATCCTTTTGAGAAAAAAGTTGAGAATTTAATTTATTATTTATATTTAAGACCGCCGTTGTTCTATTATTCTTATTTATGACCGGAATCACTATAGATGTCCTGTATTTCCTTGAATTAGTATTTTTACTAATATTTGGATGAAGAGATAAAATATCTTTTATATCATTTATAAGTAAAGGTTTTTGTGTTTTCGCTACAAATCCAGAGATACTTTGTCCAATTTTAATTCTTGTCTTATTAACTATATCGGAAGTAAGCCCCTTGTCAGGTATTTGCGAATAATATGCTTTTATAAATAATTCGTCTGACCTACTATCTACGATCATAAGTGAGCCACTCTCTGCATTTAAATCCTTAATCGCTTCTTGTAGTACCGATTCTATATTACCTATGACCCTGATCTTTTTATTGCTTTGGGACATATCCATAATTTTTCCTTTCACGCACCAGAAGGTGCGAGGGTTACTTCCCTAAATTATCAACTTTAATCCATGTTTTATAATCATCTGGATTCGTTATTTTAAAAGTTTCACTATTCAAAGTATGTCCATCTTCATATTTTATCTTAACTGTATCATTTTCAATAAATTTTACTTCATCTAAAAACCAGTTACAACCATTAGCAGGCTTTTTATCAACAATTTTATCCAAATTTCCTTCTACTGTCTTTTTGATTTTATTCATATCTAACTTACTTACATTAGTCACACTATTTTTAAGTTCGTTTATCTCACTGGCCAGATAAACCATCTGTTTATCTTTCCTTTGTAATTCAATAAGCAATAAGATAATTCCCGTAATCAAAATAACACACAATACCATCAAAAAACTATTATTTTTACTTTTTTTCGTCATTTTTTTATCAAATCTTCTAAAATTTTTCTTAATGTTTTTTCGTTTACATATTGGTGAATTTCTGTAATATTACCATCCAATCCAACAAAAATACTGATTGGAATATCAAATTTTCCTTTTAAATATTTATTTAAAAATTCCTTGGTGTAATCTAAACATACAGGAAAATTTATTTTGTTTTCTTTTGCAAATCGTTCTACTTCATCCTTTTTTTTGTCCAAAGTAATTCCTATTATTTGAAGATTTTCCTTATATTCACTACTTGCTTTAATAAGACCAGGTAATTCTTCTTTACAGGGTAGACAAGTTATTGAAAACACATTTATTAAAACAACTTTTTTATCCTTAAATTCCTTAAGAGATATTTTTTTACCTTTTAAAGGAAACAATGAAAAATTTGGTGCAGATTCTCCTTTTTTAACTATTATCTCTCCGTATGAAAAATTAAACATAAACAAAGAAACTATAATTATTACAATTTTTTTCACTTTTATCCTCCTTAAAATTTTTACTTTTTTCACTTTTTCTACTTTCTTTACTTTTTTGGAGGCGGCACTCGGACTTGAACCGAGGAATAACGGTTTTGCAGACCGCTGCCTTACCACTTGGCTATGCCGCCTTATAATAGAATACCAAAAATTATATAAATAATCAACCAAATAAATGACTTAAAACACTCCCCTTATGTCCGTATTACAAAATCTACATTTGCCGTTGTTTATTTCACATTTTGCAATATTATACCCTCTTCGAACTATAATATCTTTTTTACAATCAGGGCAGTATGTTATATTTCCTTCTATTGAATAAATATTACCCAGATAAACATATTTTAACTTTTTTTTCGCTATTTCATATGCTCCATTTAAAGTATTTACTGGTGTCTCTGGTATATCCATCTTATACCTTGGAGAATACTTAGAAAAGTGCAAAGGTATATCCGGACTTAGACCGGCTATCCAATCTACTAAATTAGTGATTTCCTCCTTGGAATCATTTAAAGTCGGGACAATAAGATTTGTAAGTTCAATATGGCACTTTTTTGCTGAAATTTCTATTGTTCTTTTAACTTTCTCTAAATCTCCCTTGCATATTTTTTTATAAAAATCTCCGTTAAAAGACTTAAGATCTATATTCATTGCATCTATATAAGGAAGAATTTCAAGTAACGGCTTTTCATTCACAAAACCATTTGTAACAAGAACATTTTTTAATCCTTTGTTTTTTATTTTTATAGCCGTTTCAAGCACGAACTCAAACCATATAAACGGTTCATTGTAAGTATAAGCAATTCCTATTGAGTTTTCTTTTTCTGCCATTTCTAACAATTGATCAGAAGTTATTTTTTCTCTACCCGAATTACTAACCTGGGATATTTCCCAATTCTGACAAAAATCACATCCCAGATTGCAACCATTAGTTCCTACTGACAATATATATGACCCAGGATAAAAATGGTATAATGGTTTTTTTTCAACAGGGTCAACCCCAAGAGATGTTACTTCTTCATAGATGGTAGAATATAAATCTCCATCTTTGTTTAATCGGACCTGACAAAAACCAGTTTTACCCTCTAAAATTTTACATTCCTTTGGGCAGAGGGAACAATAAACTTTTTTATCTTCTAATTTCTCGTAGTACAATGCTTCTTTCATAACCTTACTCCCAGATATCCATTTTGGCCTTCCTAACAGTAATTCCAGCATCCCCTGATACTGGACATTTATATTCACACAGACCACAACCCAGACATAAATATTCTACCACATATGGAAACTTAATTAATTTCCTCTGACCATCAAAATCCATCACCTCTTTTTCATTAAACCTGATGGCTTTACTTGGAATTGGACAATGTTCCTCACACACAAGGCAGTTAACATTCTTATACCAGGGCAAACATCTGTTTTTATTAAAAACTGCTGTACCCATTACCTTTCTTTGTTTTTCTTCTAAGGGAATATTAGGAATGGCACCGGTTGGACAAACCTGGCCACACAAACTACATTCATAATCACAATATCCGATTCTGGGAGCCATTATTGGCGAATAAAAACTTTCAAGACCAACTTCAAGAAAAGCTGGTTGTATTATATTTGTAGGACAAACCTTCAGACATTGACCGCATCGGACGCATCTATCCAAAAATTCTTCCTCCGGTAATGCTCCTGGTGGCCTGAGTAGTTTATCATAATTAGATTTCGAATTATAGTTCAATTTAATTAAAGGAGATAAAATTATTCCACCCATAACACTTGTTATGAAATATCTTCTTGATAAATTTAAATCTTCATCCTCTATAAAAGGTTTTGGTATATTAAAATTAAATTCTATAGCCTCTTTTGAACAAACATTAGAACAATTTAAGCAAAAATTACACTCGGATTTTTTACTTTTAAACTTTTCGTCAATAGTTTCCAGACCGCATACCTTCTGACATTTTTTACAGCTTACGCATTTTTTATTTACATTTCTTTTTAATAATGCAAACTTAGAAATAACGCCAAGTAATGCTCCCAGTGGACATAAACTAACGCACCACAATCTTGTCTTAATAATTGAAAGTCCAATAATTAAAAGAAAGATTAAAAAGGTAATAAAATTTAGTCTAAAAAATTTAAGGGTAGGATATATGCTTATAGTTAATGTTCTTGTTAAAAGAGATATCGGGTCAAAAAAACCAATAAGTTGAACTGAAAAGATAGCAGCTATTAATAGTAGAACTAAAAAGTAGTACTTAAGACTTTTTTTAAATATATTTCCTAATCTCTCACTATATAAATCAAGTTTCAAAATGTCTTTTTTAAAAAAGATATTTCTTGAAACTCCAGTTATATCAAAGATTGTTCCTAAAGGACAAACCCAGCCACAGAAAAATCTGCCAAGAATTATTGTTAAAAGAATTGTGACAAATGCTGGGATCAATAAACCAATAACTGTTTTAAATAAAAAAAATTCAGTTATGGCTATTAATGGGTCTATTCTTAGAAAGATATTTACAGGATATTTTATGGTATTTGAGGAAATAAAATCTGTTAATAAAAATAAAATTATATATATTAGTAAAAAAATTATTTGCGAAATTTTTCTTATTGTCATCTCCAGGCCAAATCCATTTCTTTAATCTTCAGCTTAGATAAGTTTATTTCTCCTATTTTCATTTCATATGCAATTTTGATATGATCGATATCTTCCCCTTTCATTCCGAACAAAGTGCTGGCACAAGAATCTACGGCCACTTGATCTACCCCGGCCATGATCGTATCCATATTTTTAACATCGGCTAAATTACCACCTTTTGGGCCATGGGCTGTTAAAATCCTTACGGCATCAACAATAATAAGTTTTGGTTTTATAAAAGTAGAAATATCCGCTATACGCTGATGTAAATTTAAATGAAAAGCACCACGATTCCCTCCTACAACACCCATCCAGTTTTTCATACCCAATGTTAGTGTTGAAGAACCATGATGTTTGGCTATAGGAACATTTATGATTGAATCTGAGTTAAGTAATTCATCATAAACTGGCCAATTTTTTAAATCAATCCCATCTAATTTTATCTTTGACCATTTTTTTTTATTTCTTTCTTCCACAAATAGTATTTCTCCACCCGCATCTCTAGTTGCTTTTTCTATTCCACTATTTTTATAACACATTTTTGCATTATCACAAGTTCTATCAAAGACTTTAACTTTTTTAGCGCCTGCCTTATAACATAATTTTATCACTGTACTAACTACATCTGGATTGGTAGTAGCAGCATATTTTGGTGCTTTATTCCAACCAATATTCGGCTTGACTAAAACAATATCACCTTTTTTAACAAATCTTTCTATACCTCCCAGCGTTTTAATTGCTTCATTAACTAAACTTTCGGGATTAGAATTTCTAACCACAGCTAAATCAAATGGTTTTTCCTCCGCAAATAATTTATTAACGCTTAATTTGTCGTGAAATATACCCTCAACATATAAAAGAGTGGCAATTTTTAAGGTCTTTTTTATAAACTCTTTTCTATTCAATTTTTTATTTAACATTTTTAATTGCTTTTAATAAAGCATCCTTCATTATTTCAACTGGTGCGGATTTTCCTGTCCAGATCTCCCAGGACAAAGCACCTTGATAAAGCAACATACCTAAACCATTTAAAGTTTTTGCTCCCACTATCTTTGCTTCTTTCATTAAAGGAGTCTCAACTGGATTATAAATCAAGTCATAAACTAACAATTTAGAATGCAAGGATTTATGAGAAAGTAAACCCCGCACCCTCTGGTGGTGCGTGGGTAAAGATTTATCATTTTTATATAGTCCAACCGAAGTGGTATTAATAAGTATATCTATATCACCTATAATTTCTTTTATGTAATCTTCTTTTAAAGGAATTGCAAGTGAATCAATTCTTGAGAGATTATTTATCTCCTTTACTAAATTTTCTGCTCTTTTATAAGTTCTGTTTGCAATAATTAATGACCTTATCCCAGCAGATAAAAGCGAAAACGCTACTCCTTTTGCTGCTCCACCAGCACCCAGAATTAAAACATTTTTGCCTTTTGGATTAATATGGCCATCTAATTTCAAACTCTTCAAAAAACCTTCGACATCTGTATTAAAACCATATAGTTTATTTCTCCTGACACTTATTGTATTTACTGCTTTAGTTAGTTTCGCTTCTTTTGAAAGAACATCCACACAAGAATACGCAATCTCTTTATGAGGAATCGTAAGATTAATTCCAACTATTCCTGAACTACTCAAATTTTTTAAAACATTTTTCAAATTCTTTGGGTGTACTTCAAATGGCACATAAACATAATTTAATCTCTTATATTCAAATGCTGCATTATGCATTTGAGGAGATAAACTATGACTAATTGGATATCCAAAAACTCCCGTTAACTTTGTCAGACCATTAATTTCTACTGCCATACTCATCTCCAATATATCCTACTATCTCTTGAATCAAATCTTCTAAGGTTATCAGCCCTACAACCTGATTATCCTTGTTTTTTACAATAGCCATATGCAATCTTTTTTCTTTTAATTCAGACAATAATTCGGATATCTTTTTATCTTCACTAACAAAATAAGGTGTCCTTAACAAATCTATCAAAATAAACAACTTCTTGTTAGCCAAAATATTTAAAAGTTCTTTAGTATGAATTATGCCTATAATATTACTTTTACTCCCCTTGTATACTGGCATTCTTGTATAATCTTCTTCTGTGGCTAATCTTAAAATATTATTAACGCTATCGTCAATGTTAATACACGAGACCTTATCTAACGGTATCATTTCATCTCTAACAAATTTTTCATTAAATTTAAAAACATTATGAAGTAAAGTACCTTCATCATCTTTTATTGCCCCTACCTCACCACCTAATTTTATCATTGATTTTATCTCTTCACGGGTTATTAGTGGAGAAGGTTCTAAAAATTTTCCACCAAAAAGTTTAATAACAAAAACAGCAAGTTTTGTAAAAAAATTCGTAAAAGGAATAATAATCTTGTTTAAATAATACAAGGGTTTTATAGTATACAAAACTGTTTTCTCAACATTATGCATTGCAAAAATCTTAGGTGCTACTTCTCCAAAAAAAATAATTACCATTGCAACCACAAATCCACTTATAAATGTTAGTATAATTTTACTAGTAGTAAAATATTCTGCGAAACTATTTGCCATACTAGCACTTAAAGTTGCTGCAGCTACGGCCACAGTATTTACACCAACTAATAAAGTAGTTAAAACTTCGTTCGGGGTTTCAAACCAAATTTTTAAAAATCTTTCCTTGTTTGGATATTTGGTGATGAGAATTTTTGTTTTCGTTCTACTAATAGCAATTAATGCAGTTTCAACTCCTGAAAAAAAAGCTCCCAGAAAAAACAAAAGAATTAAAACAAAAATTTGAACGACCAATGTAAATATGTTCATTATCTCCTTTTAAAAAAATAATTCCCCCTTAATAAAGGGGGTTAGGGGGTTGTCATCTAATGGAGCCAGCTTATTCAATTTTGAATTATCTTATAAACCTTATCATGCGGTCTAACTCTGTCTTTAACTTTTATTCCTATAACATCGCCTTTTTTTGCAGACTGTATTATATTATGTTCAATTTGCATTGCTTCAACTTTTTGTATAAAATCAGTAGTAGTCCCTTTAATCTTAATCTCATCACCTACCGACAAACCATCTTTTGTGATTTCAATTGCTGACACACCAATATTTTTGAAGTAATGCGTTATACGACCAATTTCTTTTTCTTCCATTTTTATCACCTCCTCCTAACAAATTTTTGACATTTTAATCGCATTTTCTTCTTTCTGTTTCATTAATCTATACTCTTTCTTTCTATAATGGTTATATCCCATCAGATGATACAACCCATGTATAAGCAAAATAGCAGTTTCTTTTTCTAAACTATGTCCATATTCTAATGCTTGTTTCTTCGCCGTATCTAACGAAATTATTATATCACCAAACAAGATTAATTTTCTACCAGGAAAAAAACTATTATAAGAAAACGAGATCACATCAGTCGACTGATTTTTATATCTATATTCTTTATTAATTTTCTTTATATACTTATCATTAGTTATAATAACATTGATTTCTAAATTATTTTTATTTTCTTTTTTTAAAATTGTTTCAACTAATTTTTTAATCCATTTCGCACAAATTTTCAAAGAAGAGATATTAACATACTTTACTGTTATTAAGTTATTACCCCTTTTTTTTATTACGATTTTCCTCTTTTTCATATGCCCCTATAATTCTTGTGACTAATTCATGTCGGACTGCATCTTTTTTAGTTAAATATACAAATTTTATACCCTTTACATCTTTTAAGACTGATTGGACATGCACTAAACCAGATATCTTCTCCTTAGGTAAATCAATCTGGGTTATATCACCTGTTATTATTACTCTTGAACCAAATCCCAATCTCGTCAAAAACATTTTAATTTGCTCGGGTGTAGTATTCTGTGCTTCATCTAAGATCATAAAAGCATCGTTTAAAGTTCTTCCTCTCATATAGGCCAGTGGAGCAACTTCAATAACATCTTTTGATAACAACTCTTGAAATCTATCTATTTCCATCATATCATAAATAGCATCATACAATGGTCTTAAATATGGATGAACCTTCTCCTGAAAGGTTCCTGGTAAAAATCCTAACTTTTCACCTGCTTCTACGGCTGGTCTTGTTAAAATTATTCTACTAACTTCTCCACTCTCATAACTGGCAATAGCCATGGCCACAGCCAGGTAAGTTTTCCCTGTGCCAGCAGGACCTATGGCCAAGACCATATTATAATTTTTTATAGAATGAATATATTCTTTTTGTCCGATTGTCTTGGGATAAATGAATCTTTTCTTAGAAGGAATCGGTATAGTATATTCATCAGATATCATGCTGTCTAAACCACTGCCATCGCCACTGTTTTCTTTATATAAAGATACCAATCTTCGGACATCTTCGCTTTGAATGTGCTCACTCTTACGAGCTAATGCTTTTAAATCATTAAATATTTTTAGAACTACCTTAACATCTTTTTTCTGCCCATTTAGACTAAGAGTGTCTCCTCTGGCCATAAGTTTTATGGGAAATTCTTCCTCGATCACTCTTAAATGTTCATCATTATTTCCAAAGATGTTTATTATTTCTTTTTTATCATCAAAAGTTATCTTATTAAAATGCTTCATATCAAAAACTAATACCTGCTCCTGCATTATAATTAGTAGAACCATTTACAAACCCTATATCTCCAACAACATAAAATAATGGGAATGGACTAAACCTTACTCCTGTATTTATTCTGTATCCACTGTCAGAACCTTTTACATCTAAAAAACCAGCAATCTTAGAAGTAATATTAGTAAAATCTAAACCACCTACAGCATAAACTGATAGCGGTAATGGTGAAAAACCTTTACTTACTAAAACATTCAGACTAAAGGTACTTGCATCAAAGTCTGGAAACCCTGCCACAAAATTATATGTCACAAATCCTGAGACGGCTGGTATAGCCACTACATCTTCTAAAAATTTATATTTTAAACCAGCTCCAATAACTGAAAAACTCTTGGCATCAACACTAAACGAAAAACCTCTGGCCATGACACCCAGACCCAATGGCAATCCAACTTCTGCTTGAATATATGGTAAACCAAAAGACTGATTTTGAGGTAAAATTCTATCTTCGGCTATAGGTTTATCTATCAGAATAAATTTGGCACTTACATCAAATCCGGGAAATCCACAGTTTGAACCTGTATAAAAACCGCCACCAAGTATTGCCCCTAAATCCTTAGAGAACGGCTTTAGATATGTCTCAGAGAGATAATTTTGAAACTCTGAAAATGAAACGGCTATTGCCTTTGAACAGAAAAATACCACTAAAACTATACATAAAATAAATTTAATGTATCTCATAATAAATATCCTCCTTTTATTTTGGTCTGGGTAGTCGCAAGATTTAGCCTGCGGTATTTACTTTCCACATATTTAATATTTAATCACCTCCTTTATGAAATCATACCATTTTTTTATGTAAAAATCTATAAATTATTGCCTCATTTTGCAATATCTTTTGGTGGTAAATTAACTTTTAGGTGAAGTTCTCTTAGTTGTTTTTCATCAACCTTTGATGGTGCGGAAGTTAATAAACACTGCGCTTTTTGAGTTTTAGGGAAAATAATAACATCTCTAATTGAATCTTCATTTAACATTAATTTAATTAGTCTATCCAATCCTAAGGCTATCCCGCCATGAGGTGGTGTTCCATACTCAAAGGCCTCCAATAAAAATCCAAATTTCTCTTTTGCTTCATCCTTACTTATTCCAATCGCTTTAAAAATCTTTTCCTGAATATCTCTTTTATGAATTCTTATACTTCCACCACCAATTTCAACTCCATTTAAGACTAAATCATATGCTCTTGCTTTAACTTTTGAAAGGTCTTTATCTAAATATTCAATATCAGTGAATTTTGGCGAAGTAAATGGATGATGTTCTGGTTCAAACCTCTTTTCTTCTTCATTCCATTTAAAAAGTGGAAAATCAATTAGCCATTCAAAAACAAAAGTATCCTTGGGTATTAAATTTAATTTATTAGCAAGATGTCTTCTTAAAAAATCAAGACTCTGGGTCACAATTTGCAAGGAATCGCCTATGATTAAGATTAAATCATCATTTACTGCGGAAAATGCATCCTTAATATTTTTTAAATCTTCATTATCAAAAAACTTAGCCACAGGGGATTCTAATTCATCACTAACAACTTTAAACCAGGTAATTCCTTTTGCACCAAAATTTTTCACAAAATTAATTAATTCATCAATTTCCTGTCTTGAAAAATTACTGCAATTCTTAACATTTAAACCTCTTATTACTCCACCATTTTTTATAACATTTGCAAATATCTTGTATTCTGTGGTAGATACTTTTTCAGTTATATCCACTAATTCCATTTTGTACCTTAAATCCGGCTTATCAGAGCCATATGTTAACATTGCTTCATTATAAGTTATTTTTGGAAACGGTATTTTAATATCAATATTTAAAGAGATTTTAAATACATGAACTATCATCTCTTCTATCAATTTTAAAATATCTGTCTCATCAATAAATGACATTTCAATATCTATTTGAGTAAACTCAGGTTGTCTTTCCGCTCTTAAATCCTCATCTCTAAAACATTTTGCTAATTGAAAATACCTATCAAAACCAGAAACCATTAAGACTTGCTTTAACATCTGAGGTGACTGTGGTAATGCGTAAAACTCTCCAATGTTTATTCTGCTTGGAACTAAATAATCCCTTGCTCCTTCTGGGGTACTTTTAATCAATAAAGGCGTTTCTACTTCTAAAAATCCATGTTTATCAAAAAATTCCCTGATTAAAAAAGAAATTTTATTCCTCATTGAAAAAATATTAAAAATCTTTGGCCTTCTTAAGTCTAAATATCTATATTTAAATCTAATCTCTTCTGCTACATCTATATCATCTTTAATCTGGAAAGGAAGAACCTTAGACGAATTTAGTATTTCAATTTCAGTAATTATTATTTCAATATCTCCTGTTTTTAAATTTTCGTTTTCAGTCCCGGATGGTCTCTTCGAAACTTTACCTTTTACAAGTAAAACATACTCGTCTTTTATATCCTGTGCAATTTTATGAGATGCTTCACTTATCTCTGGATTAACAACAATTTGAATTACGCCTGTTCTATCCCTTAAATCAATAAAAATTAAACTACCGTGGTCCCTTCTTGAATTAACCCAGCCACATAGCACTACTTCTTTATCTAAAAATTCTAAATTTGGTTCTGCACAGTAATGTGTTCTCATCATATACTTTTAACTCCTTCTAATATATTTTCTATTTTAATATTTTTTTGACTACCATCTTTCATATTCTTTAAAATAACAATACCTTGTTTTAATTCATTATCTCCTACAATTATTACTTTTTCCGCATTATACTGATTGGCTATTTTTAACTGACTCTTTAAACTTTTATCTTCAAATACACTAATTACTTTATAACCTGCATTTCTTAGAATAGAAGAAATCTCTAAAGATTTTTTTAATGCTTCTTTCCCCAAATACACTATAAATATATCCAATTTATGTTCGCAAGGAATATTCACTCCCAGAGAATCTAAACTTAACAATAACCTTTCAATACCCAGAGCAAAACCAACGGCTGGAGTTGGGCTACCGCCAAGTTCTTCTACTAAATTATTATATCTTCCTCCACCAACTATCGAATTTTGTGCGCCTAATTTATCTGAAACAATCTCAAAAACTGTCTTTGTATAATAATCAAAACCTCTAACAAGATAGTTATTTATTTCATATTTTATGTGTAATAATTCCAAATATTCTTTAACCAGATTAAAGTGGACATTACAAGGTTCACATAAAAAATCCAATACTTTTGGTGCTTCTTTATCTTTAAAAATACTTTTGCAAGTCTCTCCTTTGCAATCAAGTATTCTTAATGGATTTTTTTCAATCCTTTCTACACACACTTCACATAAACCACTTATTTTCCCTTTAAGAAACTCCTTTAAAATATGAATATATTTTGGTCTGCATTCTAAACATCCTATTGAATTCAACTGGGTTTTTAAATCAGTAATACCTAATTTTTTCAACAAATCAATCACATAATTTATTACTTCTCCATCTAAAGCAGGGTTATCCGAGCCAATTGCTTCAACACCAATCTGCCAGTGTTCCCTGTATCTTCCTGATTGTGGACGCTCATATCTAAACATTGGACCTATATAATAAAGTTTTATTAGAGAAGATTTAGTACAAAGTCCATTCTCTAAATATGCTCTAATCACACCAGCAGTTCCTTCTGGTCTTAAAGTAATACTTCTACCTTTCTTATCAGTAAAACTATACATCTCTTTTGTAACAATATCTGTAGTCCCTCCTATACCTCTTGTAAATAACTCAGTAGATTCAAAAGTAGGTATTATTATTTCAGAATAACCATACCTATCAAATGTTTCTCTGGCAATTTTAATTATATATTGCCATTTTCCTGTATCATCAGGCAGAATATCTTTAGTTCCTCTAACCGCTTTATATATCATCTTATTATCGCCAACTTTCCTGTTTTAACCTGCTTTTCACTTCCAATCTCTGCTGTTACCACATAAAAATATAAACCACTTCCGACTAAACTTCCATTAGAGTTTTTCAAATCCCATACATAATCATATATCCATTCACTATTATCTTGTGAGGCCTGGGTATTAAATTCTGAACTGGTTAAAGAATTATCTAATATCAACTCACCAGCCAAATTATACAACTTCAAATTACCCGTAGTGAAGGGTCTACTAAAACTAACTCTTATTGTAGTCCTTGCAACATTTTTTACCGGATTAGGAAAATTAAGCGCATTTTTTAACACTAAATTAGTAGTGGCAGATATCATAGAGAGTTTTGCTGTCATTGTATCAGAACCTAATCCAGAAAAATCAAATATAGTTATACTGCTTGATATATTAGAATAACCATTACTATAAGGATTAGTAAAAATATTAGAACCTGTTGGATATGTGTCTGTCCCCTCTCCTTTATTGCTTCCAGCATCCTTATCCATATCTGCTTCTTTTAATGCTACTCTTAAATGATTGGAATCATTATTAATATTATTTAGTGCAATATCTCCTACTGTGTCATCGATATGCCAGATTAAAACACCTTGACCAGGTAAATTAGTATCAAAGCCTGTCTGTTTTCTATATTCAATTAGAAAATACTCAGTAGAACTTCCAAGAATTGGAATCTTAAATGTAGAAGGAGAATTTCCTTCAAAATAATTTATATTTAAATCTGACGCCTTATTAACTAATGTTGGACTAACCCAACTTAAAAATGCTTTACACCAGGTAGACGGATGTGGTGGTGAATCCCCATTATTTACCCACGCCCCATAATCCATTAAATCCCATTTGCCCACATTTGATGAACCTGTGTCTGTGTTATACAAGTCTGGAAGCCCTAACTGATGACCAAATTCATGGCATAAAACTCCATAAGGTTTTAATGAACCTAATTCTTTAGCTGGAACTGTAGTTCCTTCCCTAAACCCTCGTTTCAAAGAACCCCAATCAACAAACATTGACCAGATATTACTATTTACATCTTCTGATTCTTGACCGGTACCAGCATGAACGACCATAACCGCATCATAGCCACCATTAACACCTGCGGCAACTAATGCATCGTTAAATAATGTTCCATCAGCAGTTTTTGCTTCATTATTTGAACCATAGTATAACATTGAATTTGAAAGACTATATCCTGCACCACTATTATCTTTTACTGTAATAATTAGCGTTAATGTTCCATATGATATTTCGGTAATATATGCTTTTAATCTATCTAAATAACCAGTTGAGAGAGTTGTATAACTTGCTATCTCCTCTCCTCCAAATGTCGTACCTGAAAAATTAACAAATATTACCACAAGTGTTTTTGTCCCAGTTGTCCCAATTGCCTTTGCTATTTCACTTGCCGGAGTACCCATTGCTCTTAAATAAGATACATCAGGTAATTTATGCACACCATCTTTTGGTATTTTATCAACTTTTACTCCAGGTGCCGGTGGACTAGCAAAAAAGGGGACAGCGACTATTATTTTAAAAGTTAAAAATACCTGTATAAAACATATCACAATAAGTACTCTTTTCATATTCTCCTTAATTTTTTGTAGCGTCCCATTTTATATGGGACGATCATTTCTATTTTTCCTCTTTAATACTTTTTCCACCGCTTGCTGTATAAACTTCGCACTTAGTTCAAACTCATCAAATAGCTCTCTGGGAGTTCCAGACTCGCCAAATCTATCCTGAATCCCGATAAACTCCATAGGCACCGTCGTATTTTTAACAACTACTTCGGCTATAGCAGAACCTAATCCTCCCATAACCTGATGTTCTTCTGCGGTAACGATTGCTCCTGTTTCCTTTGCTGCTTTAATAATTGCACTTTCATCTATAGGCTTTATAGTATGCATATTTATTATTCTAACTGATATTTTCTTTTTGGCAAGCTCTTCTGCGGCTAACAGACACTCATAAAGAATTAATCCTCCTGAACCAATTATAGTTACATCAGAACCCTCTCTTATAAGATTTGCCTTGCCAATTTCAAATACATCCTCTGGCTTAGTAATTATTGGAACTTTTTCTCGTCCAAATCTTATGGCTACTGGGCCTACATACTTTGCTACTGCTTCAACACATTTTACCATTTCAATTGCATCCGCAGGCATAATAATTACCATATTTGGTAAGCACCTCAGCAAGGCTACATCTTCCAACGCCTGGTGAGTGGCACCATCAGCCCCAACAGATACACCACCATGGGCGCAACATAATTTTACATTTAAATTTGAATAACAGACAGATATTCTTACCTGATCCCAGCATCTACCTGGTAAAAATACTCCATATGTAGCACAAAATGGGATTTTTCCTGTTAAGGCTAAACCGGCTGAGGTTGTTATCATATCCTGTTCGGCTATACCCATATCAAAAAATCTATCAGGAAATTCTTTTGCAAATTTATTGGTCATTGTAGATTTTGATAAATCTGCATCTAAAACTACAATATTTTTATTTATTTTTCCTAACTTAACAAGTGTTTCACCCATTGCTTCTCTTGTTAATTTGTACTCTATAGTCATCATCCCTCCTTGTTGGGGTCAGCCCTTGATATTTGACATTCATAAAAATAGTAGCTGTTTTACCTAAACGCTTTTTTGGCTATATCTTTTCTATAATGCCTTCCGTCAAAATGGATTTTATCAATGGCAGAATATACTTTATCCACTGTCTGCCTTAAATTATCACCTATACCAGTTACACCTAAAACTCTGCCTCCGTTAGTTACTATCTTGCCATCTTTTCTTGCCGTGCCAGAATGAAATACAAAAATATCTTTTAGTTTTTTAACTTCATCCAAACCTTTTATTTCCTTACCATTTTCATATTTACCCGGATATCCACCTGAAGCAAGAACAACACATACAGCAGGTTTTTCATCCCATATTACATTTATCTCATTTAACTTACATGTAGAAGTAGCCATAATTACATCAACTAAATCAGACTTTAACCTTGGTAAAACAACCTGAGTTTCAGGGTCACCAAACCGACAGTTATACTCCAATAGTTTAGGACCTTCTTTAGTTAACATTAAACCCAGATATAAAACGCCTTTGTATTCTTTACCCAGACTGCTCATACCAAAAACAGTCTGATAAAGTATTTTATTTATTATATCATCTTCTATCTGTTTTTTCAAGACAGATACTGGTGAATATGCTCCCATGCCTCCTGTATTTGGACCTTCATCATTATCAAATACTCTTTTATGGTCCTGAGAAGATACCATGGGTATAAATGTTTTCCCATCAACAAATGCTAAAAATGTAACCTCTTCACCTTCTAAAAATTCTTCTATTACAATTTTATGGCCGGCATTACCAAAAACCTTTTTAACTAAAATTTCTTCTAGGGCTTGATTTGCTTCTTCAATAGTTTTTACAATAATAACACCTTTGCCAGAAGCGAGACCATCTGCTTTTATTACAACTGGAAACTTGCCTTTTTTAATATAATCAATTGCTTCATCTTTTTCATAAAATATTTCATAACTACCTGTGGGAATACTAAATCTTTTCATAAAATCTTTAGCAAATGATTTAGAAGATTCTAAAAGAGATGCTTCTCGTGATGGACCAAATATCAATAAACCTTCTTTTTCAAAAACATCTACTATCCCTAATGAAAGTGGAAGTTCTGGACCCACTACTGTTAAATCAATCTTATTTTCTTCTGCAAATTTAACCAATCCATTTATATCGTCTACTTTAATATGGACACATTCTGCCATCTCGGAAATTCCTGCATTACCAGGTGCACAATAAATTTTTTTTGTCTTTGGACTTTTGCTCAATTTATAAACTAGAGCATGCTCTCTTCCTCCACTTCCAACAATTAGAATTTTCATCTAATCTCCTTAACCATTGGAACTTCGCCACAATCCGGAAACTTAGAACATTTAACACAGTCCTTCCAAATTTTATGAGGTAAATCATTCCGGTCAACTTTTTTAAACCCAAATTCATAAAAATATTCAGGTATGTAAGTTAAAACAAAAACTTTTTTGATGCCTAATTTTTTTGCCTCATTCAGACATTCTTTAACTAATTTTTCTCCTAGACCTTTATTTGATTCAGATTTTACAACGGCTAATGACCTGATTTCCGCTAAATCCGACCAGCATATAGTTAAGGCAGCAACACCTATTATCTTGCCCGATTTTTTATAAACAAAAAAATCTCTTATACTCTCGTAAATCTCTAAAATTGCACGTTCTAACATCTTGCCTTCTTTAGCATAAATATTTATTAATTTCTGAATCTCCAATCCATCTTTTACTTTTGCTTTTTCTATCATAATAAAACTCCTTAACAATTTATTTGGACCTTTTATTATTTGAAAGGTAAACATTTTGTTTTTCTAATAATGCAAGTTGTGCTGACATATTCTTTGTATCATATTTTTTAAACTTTAGTTTATATGTTTCATTTATCCTACCATTATTTAATCTATCTAATATCATTTTGTAATACTTTTCATCAATCTCAGAAGATATATATTGCCTTTTTAATATTTTACATACTTCAACTTCTGAACCACTACCACCAAAAAGAATTAAAACTACATCATCTTTTATAGTACAACTTTTTATCAACATTTCAGAAAGTTTTTGAGGTATTTGACAAGCATGAAATGTTTTTTCTTGACTTACATTTTTTACTAGATTAAAATAAAACCAATCGTAAGGCATTCTTCCTTTTGAACCATTAGTTATGTTCCCTAATATTCTTTTATCTGTTGGATTTTGATATGGAACTGCTACATTGTTTTTATAGAAATTGTTATTTTTTGTCTTACGACAATGCAAAATACTTCTATGTGCAGTTGTAAATCTATTGGGACTATGCCCCACATTAGTATTGTACACCCAAGCATAATCCAAAACCTCATAACATATTTCATCTAAAAATTTAACTCTTAGATATGCGTTCTGTTTAGGATAATTAATTAAAAACATATTTCCTGTATCTTTTAAAACCCTTAAAGATTCTCTTGCCAATTCAATATACCATTCAATATATTCGTCAAAATTTTTGGTATACGATTTATCACCATATTTTATCCCAACATTATAATCAGGATCTCCATAAACCATATCAACACTTTTATCTGGTAATTCCTTCAAAAGTTTCATTATATCCATTAAAAATACTTTATTTAGAAATTTCATCATTTTATTACCTACCAATGAGATTATATTGGACTTTTTTTAATAATTTTATTGAACAAATATTATTTTCATCTTCAAATGTATAATTATAAAGTTTCAAAATAGAATTATTGTTTTCTTTGAATCGTAAAACATAACAAGCTGTAATGTTTTCTATTGGTAATTTATTTTCTTTTTTTATATTAGAAAAATATTTAAAAGGATGAAATAATTGATAAATAGCAAAATTTTCTGGTAATCCATTTTTACCTTCAAAAACAGTAACCATACCATTATATTCCATAGTCAAATCTATTTCCATCTGTATATTTTTCATTACAACTTTTTCTTTATCAAAATAATATTCAAAACTTGTTTTTGTTCTTCTTGGAAAATAAATTTTTGGTATTATTTCATCAGATTCATATAAAAACTGATGAAATATTTTTAAATTACTTCCAACGGAAAGCATATTTGATTCACTAGTGTCATATTCATTTAAAATACTTTTTTTATATTCTTTATTAATTATATTCTCTGCTGGTATTTTTTCAAACTTATGGAATGCTTTTTCAATACCTTTAATAAATTTATGTTCTCCTTTACCTTGATGAAGAATAAAGTAGTTGTTTTTAATCAAAATTTCAGGGAATTTATCTAATGTATCAAGTTTTGTAACATCAAAAGGATTCCCAAATTTATATTTCTTGCTTACCTTTTTTACTAAATCATTATGAAAGACAAAATGGTTTTTTTCTTTACAAATTCTAAATATCTCTGTTATAACTTTTTGTTTTTTATTTTCCATTTTTCACTCACCAAACCAAATACTACCTTCTCCAAAAGTGCTTTCCACATAATTAGACAGTTCCTTTGAAGGTAAAACTTTAATCTGTGTTTCAACTATAGAAACTTCCTCATCTGCTGACTTAAAAAAATGTAAAAAAACCTGGCAGGTCCCATTATTTTTAAATTTCAACAAATTCTGCTTTAACTCTACCAATGCTGATTCTTCTAAACCAGGTATAAAGAGTTTTATATGAACTTTCTTGCTTAATTTTTCATCTGCTTCTTCTAAAAATATTACTTCTTCTGCTCTAATCTTAATTTTATTGGTTTCTGTTTCATCTCCTATTGTTTCTTCAAAATCAACCTTACCTTTTATAATCACCATAGATTCTTCAAATATCTTATTTCCAATATCCTTATAGAGCGTTGGAAAGATTATAACCTCGACCACGCCCATTAAATCTTCCAAAGATACTATGGCCATCCCTTCATTTTTTTTTGTTGTTTTACGATTAACTTTATTTATAATACCGCCTATGGTCACTTCACTTCCATCACTTAAATTTCTTATATTTAAACTATCAACTGTTGTAAATCGTTTTATTTGCTCTTCGTATTTAACTAAAGGATGCCCTGATAAATAAACTCCCAAAAGTTCTTTTTCAAAACCAAGTAACTTGTCTTCGAGATATTCTTCATCACTAAAATTTTTCTTTTCCGCCTCTAATAAATTATCAAAAAGAAATTCCTGTCCAGATAATTTCATCTCCTGAATTTTCTGTGCTTTCTCAATAGTTTCATCAATTATACTCGTAAGTTGTAACCTTTTAATCTTCAAGGAATCGAATGCTCCGCATTTTATTAAACTCTCTACAACTTCCTTATTGACCAATCTTAAATCAACTTTATCACAAAAATCCAATAAAGAAGAATATTCTCCTTTTTCTCTACCTTCTACAATAGAATCACTGGCGGATTTTCCAATATTTTTTATGGCCGATAACCCGAAATAAATTTTTTTATCAATAACTGTAAAACTAGTAAAACATTTATTTACATCTGGAGGATGAATTTCTATTCCTGCTTTTCTGCATTCTTTTATATAAGAAGATATTTTTTCATTATCTCCAATTCCCGAAGTTAAAAGTGCCGCATAATACTCTAAGGGAAAATGTGCCTTTAAATAAGCAGTCTGATAAGCAAGTAAGGCGTAAGAAGCTGAATGAGATTTATTAAATCCGTAACCAGCAAATCTGGCCATATCATCAAAAATTTTCTCTGCTTTCAAAGAAGAAATTCCTTTTTCTCTTGTACCTTTTAAAAATGAGAGTCTTTGTTTTTCCATAACTTCTGGATTCTTTTTTGACATAGCTTTTCTTAAAACATCTGCTTGAGACATAGAGAATCCTGCAAGTCGGACTGCAATTTGCATAACTTGTTCTTGATAGAGCATAATTCCATATGTTTCTTTTAATATCTCCTCTAAATCAGAATGCTCATACTTAATAGGAATTAACCCGTGTCTCCTCTTTACAAATTCATCTAAAAAATGCATAGGACCAGGCCTGTAGAGTGCAATTACAGCCATTATATCTTTTACGGATTTAGGTTTAAATTTCCTGAGCAAATCTTTCATTCCCTCACTTTCTAATTGAAAAACCCCGTCGGACTTTGCTTCGCATAATAAATTATAAGTCTTTTCATCATCAATGGGTATTTTATTTATCTCTATCTTTATATTGTAACTCCTTAAAATATTCTCCATCGTTTCTTTCATAACCGTAAGCGTTTTTAAGGCAAGAAAATCCATTTTAAGTAATCCAATCTTTTCTATACAATCTTTTTCAAACTGAGTAATAACAACCGAATGTTCTTTTGACTCTTTATAAAGTGGAAGATGGTTGATTAAAGAATCTCTGGCTATAACCACACCGGCGGCATGAGTTGATACATTACTTTTTATTCCTTCTAAATTAGCAGCATAATCAATTAAAGTTTTAATGGACTCGTCCTTATTAACAAAATTATTTAATTCTTTAATTTTTTTTACAACTTCTTTTAATGTTAATTTATCCTCTTCATCCTCGTCACTTTGTATTCTATTAGGTATCATCTTTGTAAGTTTATTAACATCCTGAAAATTCATTCCTAACACTCTACCAACCGCCTTAACGGCTGCTTTCCTTTTTAATGTTCCAAATGTAATTATCTGTGCCACATTGTCTTTACCATACTTAGAAGTAACATATTCTATAATCTCATCTCTTCGGCCATCTTCAAAATCAACATCTATATCCGGAGGACTAATTCTATCTGGATTTAAAAATCTTTCAAAAAATAAACCATAATTTAAAGAATTTATCTCTGTTATCCCCAGACAATAGGCTACCATACTTCCAGCAACAGAACCTCTTCCACAACCAACCATTATATTCTTCTCCTTAGCATATTTAATAATATCCCAGACTATTAAAAAATATCCAGCAAAATTTAATTTTTTTATTATATCTAATTCATGTTTTACTCTATCAATAACTTCCTGTTCCGGACTCTCTCCAAAACGACTTTTCACCCCATGCTGTGTAAGTTTGTTTAAGTACTCATTTAAATCATGATCACCATCTGGAATCTTGTAATCAGGCAAAATAAGATTATCAAATTTCAACATTAAATTACATTTCGATGCAATCTCCATTGTGTTTTTAATTGATTCCGGAACAAATCCGAATATTTTCTGCATCTCTTCTTCGGATTTTAAATAAAACTCGTCTGTTGAAAACCTCATTCTATCTGCATCATTTAATGTCTTTTTAGTTTGAACACAAAGTAAAATATCATGAATTTTTGCGTCATTTTTATTTATATAGTGACAGTCATTGGTTGCCACGACAGGAACATTTAATTCTTTAGAATATTCTACCAACTTTTCATTAACTTTATATTGGTCTGGTATATTATGATCCTCAAGTTCTAAGTAAAAATTACCTTCACCAAAAATATTTTTAAACTTGTATATAACTTCTTTTGCCTCATCATATTTACCTTTTAAGATTAGCTGGGGGATTTCTCCTTTCAAACAAGAACTCATACCTATCAAACCTTCTGAATATTGAGACAGTATTTCTTTATCAATTCGAGGTCTATAGTAAAATCCTTCTATATAGCCCAGACTGACTAACTTAATTAAATTTCTATATCCAATTTCATCCTTGCATAATAACACTAAATGAAAAGAAGCTTCCCCTATACCGTGAGCTGATGATTTTTCAAACCTTGAAGAGGGAGCAATATAAACCTCACATCCTATTATTGGTTTTATTCCATATTTTAAAGCAAGATTATAAAACTCAATAACACCAAACATATTACCGTGGTCAGTAATGGCTAAGGCCGGCATTCTTAATTTACTTGCAGCCTCCATCAATGGCTTTAACATTGAGGCACCATCTAACAAACTGTATTCAGTATGGTTATGTAAGTGAACAAATTCTGTATGTTTCATTGACTATTTTGGTTGGAATAACTTTTATTTTGTCATTGCTTTGTCATTTGTCATGGCGAGGTCGCTTAAGGCGACCGCGGCAATCTCATCCCTTCAAAATACCTCGATGGTATTACATTATTGCTTTCGTAATGACAAATCACCATAACGGTATTCAGTAAGGATTCAACATATTACTTATCTTGTTTTTCTTTCATCTCATTTTCTGTAACTACTGTTCTTTTTTCACAACATTTCAAAAACGATTCAACAACTTTTGGGTCGAACTGAGTTCCTGCACATTTTTTTATTTCTCCTATAGCCATTTCTTTTGGTAATCCTTTTCTATAAGGTCTGTCAGATGTCATCGCATCAAAAGTATCTGCTACGGCAATAATTCTTCCATCTATTGATATTGCTTCTCCTTTAAATCCATTAGGATATCCTTTACCATCCCATCTTTCCTGATGATGTAAAATACCCGGGATAATATGGCTAAATTGTTTTATTGGTTTCAAAATATCCGCACCAAGTTGTGGATGTTTCTTTATCTCTTCATATTCCTCATTAGTTAGTTTTCCTGGTTTTCTTAAAATTGCTTCATCTATACCTATTTTACCTAAATCATGAAATAGGGCGGCCCATCTTATTCTCTCTTTATCATCTATCGTTAAATCTAACTCATTAGCAATAGCCAGACTAAAGTTTTCTATTCTATCTATATGACCACCTGTATACGCATCCTTGGATTCTATGGCTCTGGCTAAGGAGGTAATTGTGTTTAAAAATAACTCTTGCAACTCTTTATGGACCATAGCGTTATCTATGGCTACTGCAGATTGGTCAGATAAAGATTCAAGTAGTTCTAATTCATATGGATAAAAGAGAGAACCATCCTTTTTGTTTAAAACTTCAATAACGCCTATAATTTTCTCTTTAACTTTTAAGGGAACAGCAATTATTGATTTTGTCTTAAAACTAGATTTTTCATCTACTTTATTATAAAATCTGGTATCTTTTGTTACATCTGGAACTAAAATTGATTTGCCTGTTCTTGCCACCCAACCGGCTACCCCTTCTGAAATTGGTATTCTAATTTGAGAAACCCTTTCTTTTGTTTTGCCGGTTACAACTTCAAAATACAATTCTTGTTTCTCCTGGTCAATTAGAAATATTGAACTTGTCTCAGCGAAAAGTAGTTGGGTGGCAGATTCCATAACCTCATTTAACAATTTATTAAGGTTTAAAGTGGAATTAATTATTGCGCTTACTTTTATTAATGTAGAAAGCACTTCTATCTTTCGCTGAGAATCATGGAACAATTTAGCATTCTGAATAATAAGAGAGATTTGTCCGGCCAGAGACTCAAGTAAATCCAAATCTTCTTTTATAAATCTTTTTTTGTTAAACTTGTTCATTATTTCAATAACACCTATTACTTTTTCCTGAATTTTTAAAGGGACACATAAAATGTTTTCTATGGGGAACTTTATTTCTTCAGCCACATCTCTTTTAAAATGATCATCTTTTAAGACATCAGGAACTACTTGTGATTTCCCCGTTTGAGTAACCCAGCCTACGACACCCTCTCCCAAAGCAAATTTATACTTTTTTACATCTTCTCCTTTTTCCCCTTTAGCAACTTTGAATTCTAATAAATCTGTGTCTTCGTTCAAAAGTAATAAAGAACCTGCATCAACTTTCATAGTAGCCATGATCATATCCATAATAGAATCCAACATCTTATCTAAATCAAATGAAGAAGTTGATATTTTACCTATAAATTGAAAAATATTTAATTTCAAATCCATGATACTAATGAAATTTTGCAACATTGAAACAGTTTCTTTTAATTCTTTACTTTCGGGGTCAGCACTTGACATTTGACACTCTCCTTTTTTAATTTATTAACAAACTTAACTACATTTTTAACCAAATTTTTACTCTTAATATTTTCTGACATTTTTTTAATTATGGCACTGCCTATTATTACACCATCAGCGGACTTTAAAATCTCTCTGATTTGAGAACTTTTAGAAATACCAAATCCAACGGCAATAGGTTTATGAGTATATCTTTTTATTTTATTAATATAATCTTTAATATCAGGAATTCTACTTCTTTCTCCCGTAACACCTGTTAATGAAACACAGTATATAAATCCACTACTATGTTTTGAGACTAACTTTATCCTATTTAAACTACTTGTTGGTGCTAATAAAAATACTAAATTAACATTATACTCTTTGCTTAATTTTATTAAATATTTACCTTCTTCCGGTATCAAATCTGGTACAATTATACCATCAACACCATACTTTTTACAATCAATAACAAATCTTTTTAATCCATATTGGTATATAATATTGTAATAACTCATAATAGCCAGACCCGATTTAACTCTACTCCTAATTCTTTTTACCATTTTAAATACTTTATATAAGTTAACATTATTACTTAAGGCTATATTGCCAGCTTTTTGAATAGTTGGCCCATCGGCTATAGGGTCAGAGAAAGGTATTCCAAGTTCAATAACATCAACACCTATTTTCGAGAACTCTAAAATTAGATTTTCTGTTGTTTTTAAATCAGGATAACCACAGGTTATATAAACGATAAATACTTTTTTACCTGATTTACGACAATAATCCCCCAACATCTTTGTCTCCTCTGCCGGATAAATTAACAATAACTATATCATTTTTTTTTGAATTTATTTTTATGTTTTATTAAATAGGCTAAAGCATGGGCGGACTCTAAGGCGGGAATGATTCCTTCAATTTCTGAAAGTAAATGAAATGCGTCCAATGCTTCTTTATCTGTAGTAGATAAATAAATAGCCCGACCAGTATCTTTATAAAAACTATGCTCAGGACCAACACCAGGATAATCCAAACCAGCAGCAACAGAATGAGTAGAAGAAACCTGCCCATATTTATCTTGCAATAAATATGAAAATGAACCATGTAAGATACCGGGGCTACCTGCTGTTAAAGTTGCCGCATGTTTTTTTGTGTGAATACCCAATCCTCCACCTTCGACACCAATAAATTTAACTTTTTTATATTTATAAAATACATAGAATAAACCTATTGAATTACTTCCTCCGCCAACACATGCAATTAAATAATTTGGAAGTTTACCTTCTAAACTTAATATCTGTTTTAATGCTTCTTTGCCAATTATTGACTGAAAATCTCGGACAATCATTGGATAAGGATGTGGTCCGGCTACACTACCCAGAAGATAATATGTGGTTTTTACATTTGTCACCCAGTCTCTTAAGGCCTCATTTAAAGCATCTTTTAATGTTTTGGTACCCGAACTAACCGGTATAACTTTTGCACCAAGTAATTTCATCCTGTAAACATTTAAAGACTGCCTCTTACAATCTTCTTCCCCCATATAAATATCACACTTAAGTCCAAATTTAGCCGCCACAGTCGCCGTAGCCACACCATGCTGTCCTGCACCGGTTTCGGCTATAACTCTTTTCTTGCCCATTCTTATAGCGAGTAAAATTTGGCCAATAGTATTATTTATCTTATGAGCACCCGTATGAAGCAAATCTTCTCTTTTAAGATAAATTTTCACTCCGCCTAATTTTTTTGTTAACTTTTCCGCAAAGTATAAAGGAGTTGGACGACCAGCATAATGAGTAAGATAGTATTTAAACTCTTTCTGAAACTTTTTATCTCTCTTGGCCTTAAGATACTCATATTCCAATTCTTTTAAGGCTGGGATAAGTGTCTCGGGAACAAAAATCCCGCCATATTTTCCAAAATAACCTTTTTTATTTGGTAGCATATTTTCTCGCTTTATTTATAAACTCCTTTATTTTTTTCTTATCTTTTTTACCTGCTTTTGTCTCAACACCACTACAAACATCTACTGCATATGGTTGGACAAGTTTAATGGCCGTAAGAACATTGTCGGGGGTTAAACCACCTGAAAGTATTATTGGCTTACCATATTTCTTTGCAGATATTGCTAATTTCCAATCAAATTTCTTTCCGGTTCCACCTTTTTTATCAAAAACAAACGAATCTAAAAGAAAAGCAGAAACTGAAGTATAAGCACTTAGTATTTTTATATCATTTTCATCTTTTACTCTTATTGCTTTTATTACGGTTAAAGGACACAACTCTCCACATAATTCTGGTATCTCTTCACCATGTAACTGAACTTCGGTTAATCCGCATTCCTGGACAATTTTTCGAATATAATGAGGGGATTCATTTACAAAAACTCCCACTTTTCCAATAAATGGTGGTAATTTTTTTATTATCTTTCTTGCATTTTGAGGAGTGATCTGTCTTAAACTTTTCGCAAAGATAAAACCCAAAACATCTGCCCCATAATCAACCGAAATAAGAGCATCATCTATATTGGTTATTCCACATATTTTAATTAAGGGGACAGACACCATATTAATTATCTCTTCTTTAACAGCCTGCCGGCAGGCTTTATCTTTAATACTCGTTTTAACTTCTTCTCTAGCATATCCACAAATCCCTCATTTCCTATTGGCCGTCCTGTACTTGTATTTTTCCTTAGCTTTTCCAATACTTCAGAATCTTCTTTCTCTTCGAGATATTTCTCCCACTCTGTTTCTCTCATCCCTGTTAAACTTGTTATATTTTCAACCATCATGCTTTTGCTTTTGTATCCACAATGTTGGATAGCACTTGACCACTCCCACTCTACGGCTCTCTTTACCATTTTTGCTCTTACCGGGTTCCTTTCTACATATCTCATGGCCACCGATAGATAATCTTTGTCAATTACGCTCGAAAAAAACCTGCTCTGCCATAAATGCCCTGACATTCCTTTTTTCTTATTCACATACTGCGAATACTTCATATGCACATATTTGAATGTGTTCGCTAACGAATCTGATTTTTCAGGTATTGCTATAAAATGCACATGATTATTCATTATGCAATATGAAATAATCCTGGTTTCATATTTTCTGCTTTGTTCTTCCAGAAGTGACAAATATTTTTCAAAATCCTCCCTCTTTTCTAATACTTTTTGCCTGTAATTTCCACGTTGGGTTATATGGTGTGGTAATCCTTCTCCTACTACTCTCGCTATTCTTGGCATATGTTATTTTATCATCCCTTCATCTTTATGTCAATATTAATATGGTGTCTGTCCCTCTTCAATTTGCTCTTTATTATTTAAAATTATCTCGGGACTTCCTTGATACTCTTTTATGGTACCAACAACTTTAACTGTTTTATTTAAATAATAATTCTCTGGATTAGGAGGAAATTGCGAAAAAGATGAAGCAAAAATCACTGCTGTTAAATATCGCCTATAATTTACATTAAAATTAAGAAAACATGCTTTTCCAGAATTATATGTTTTGGTAATCTTTCCTTCTACTATTACATATTTACCATAATATTTAGTAACATCATTAAGAGAAATAGATATTGGTGCCTGTTGCTTGAAATCAGGAGTTTTAGCTTTATTATTAAAAAACCAAATCTTAACAAAAAATAGAATTATAAGTATGGCTAAAGTGGTAACCACTACTCTTATTATAAACCTTTTAAGTTTCGCTCCCTCATCTAAATCCATTATTTTTCCCATAATCCTATTTTCTTATCTCTTGCTTGTTTCTCTAAAACTATAAATTCTTCCATCTTTTTAAATGGAAACCTTGTGTATACATATGCATATCCCATTTTTATCATCTCGGCATTTATTAAATTTCCATTTACATACACATAAGCAAGAATTCTTTCATAAGAATCTCTTACTCTATCTGGTTCATACTCTAACATACATTTATGGTTTTCTACCATCTTTTTTAAAAAATCTGCTGATTCCTGTCCAAATCTCTGTGCTGAAATCACTGGATGATGCGTTTCAGGTGCATCAATTCCAATTAGTCTTATTCTCTCACCATTTTCAATGATTAGCGTATCTCCATCAATAACCTTTTTAATCAAATAAGGCCTGCTACTAAGAGGTAATGTTGGGTTATTCCTTAGATAAAGATGGATACCGCCCATTATCAAAATAACAAAAACTGTTACTATAATAATGATTTTTATATAGGTATCTTTTAAAAACATATATCTACTTTTTCCATATACTTTTCAAATATTCTAAACTTTTTTCAGCAATTGTCTCGGGGTTAGGTGTAAAATCAAAAACTTCTACTGATAAATAACCATTGTAATTAATGTCTTTTAATGCCTTGGCTATAGGTATAAAATCAGTATTCCCAAAACCTGGGCCTCTTCTATTCGAATCATTAGCATGAATATGTAAAACAAAATCTTTTGCGGATTTTATCAAAGCAGATATCGGCTTACCTTCAGCAGACATTGACTTCACATCAACTATCATTTTAAAATTAGGATGATTTATCTCTTTTACAAACTTAACAACCTCTTCAACTGTAGTGAATATGTTTGTCTCATCAATCGGTAAAGGTTCAAGACAAAGATAAACACTTTCTTTTTTTGCTATCTTAGAGCAATCGTTAAAGAAATCTTTTGAGATTTTCCATGCTTCCTCATATGTCATATCTTCTGGTATATTTCTTTGCTTGGGTGAACCTATAACCATTATTCTTCCACCTAAATCACTACAAAACTTTATTAATTCAAAAAAATAATTTTTTGTCTTTTCTCTTAAATCAGAATCTATTGTAGTTATATATAATCCTTTAGGACTAGTAAGTAGCCAATGTAATCCAGTTATTTCCAAATTATATTTCTTAGATATATCTTTTATTTCTTTCCGCTTTTTAGAGTCTATTTGAGTAACTGACTCTGCAAATACAAATGGAGCTATTTCAATTCCATGATAACCAATTTTTGATACATATTTACAGGTTTTCTCCCACTCCCATTCTTTAAATATCTCGCTACATAGACCATATTTAATCATATATTTTTCCTTTCTATTGAGAATTTTTTTAAAGTACTTGTTATATTTTTACTTCTCATGAATGTTTCACCAATAAGTACTCCATCCACACCCAAACTTTTCAAATATTTTATATCCTCTTTTGTTTTAATTCCACTCTCACTTATAACTATTTTATTATCCGGCATATACCTTATTAATCTCTCTGTTGTTTTTAAATCCGTTTTAAATGTTCTTAAATCCCTATTATTAATTCCAATAATATCAGCATTACATTTAAGTGCTGTTTTTATTTCCTTCTGACTATGGACTTCAACCAAACAATCCATATTTATTTTTTTGGCTAATTTAATAAAATACCTTAATTTATTTTCTGTTAAAATAGAGACTATAAGTAATACGGCATCTGCACCATAATATCTGGACTCGTATATCTGATATTCATCTATAATAAAATCTTTCCTTAAAATAGGGACAGACACCATATTTTTTATCCTTTTTAAATATGATAAATTCCCCTTAAAATACTTGTTATCAGTTAATACAGAAATAGCATCTGCTTTGCCTTTCTCGTAAATCTTTGCAATCTGGACAGGATTAAAATCTTTCCTCATTATACCTTTTGATGGAGATGCTTTTTTAACTTCTGCGATTATTGAGAAGTGAGAAGATAAAGATTTTTTAAATTTAGATGGTGGCAAGGTATATACTTTTTCTTTTAGTATTTTGATACAAAGACTTTTCTTGCTCTTTGCAACTTCTTTTTTTTTGTTTTCAATTATTTTATTTAAAATGTCTTTCATTAACTATGAGTATACTCTCTTAATAATTCCAATTTTTTTAATGCGGATTTTGAATCAATTGATTCTTCGGCTAACTTTATCCCTTCCCATAAAGTATTTGCCTTACCCCCGGCTACAATCCCGGCCGAAGAGTTCAAAACCACCATATCCCGGCATGCTCCTTTTTCTCCATTTAACACATCTAAGGCAATCTTTACATTGTCTTCTTTCGTCCCGCCTTTTATCTCGTCAAGTTTTCTCGACTTTATACCAAAATCTTCTGGTTGAATGTAGTAAACTAAAATCTTACCTTCTTTTAACTCAGCAACTTTAGTATCTCCAGTGATTGATATTTCATCTAATCCATCTGCTCCATGAACTACAAAAGCGTGGCTATGCCCTAAATTTTTTAGAACATTTATTATTAGTTCAACTAAATGTGGAGCATAAACCCCTATAACCTGTGCCTTAACTTTTGCTGGATTTGCAAGTGGACCTAATATATTAAATATAGTCCTAATACCTATTTCCCTTCTAATAGGAGTAGCATATTTCATTGAGGAATGTAGTAATGGAGCAAACAAGTATGATAGGCCAATCTCATTAAGACATTTTTCTATTTTCTCAACGGGTATTTCCAACTTTACACCTAATGCTTCGACAAGATCAGCACTCCCACATTTACTTGACACGGCTCTATTACCATGCTTGGCTATGGGTATTCCTGCTCCAGCAACAACAAAAGCAGAGACAGTAGATACATTAAATGTATCACTCTTATCCCCACCTGTTCCACAGGTATCAACAATTAAACTATGTTTGGTCTGAATTAAAGTTGCATTTTCTCTCATCACTTCTGCTGAACCAGTTATTTCCTCTACTGTTTCTCCTTTCATCCTTAAACTAACTAAGTAGGCTGATATTAAAGCAGGTGTAGTTTCCCCGCTCATTATTTCTTTCATAACAGACTTTGCTTCTTCTATACTTAAATTTTTTCTTTCAACAAGTTTTGCTATGGCTTCTTTAATCATAATGCAACTCCTTTAATTCTTTAAGTTTATCTTCTATGGCAGATGGAGATGGTAATTGTTTTAATAATTTAGCAGGTAACTTTCTTGTTAAATAATACTTTACCACACCTACAGGTTTTTTTATATTTCTTAAGACATATTCAACTACAATATTATCTTTCTCTTTGCACAAAATAAGTCCTATAGATGGATTCTCATCTTGCAATTTAACTTTATCATCAAGAAGATTGAGATAAAAATTCATCTTCCCTGCATATTCTGGAATAAATTTGCCTATTTTTAAATCAATAGCAATCAAGCATCTCAAGTGACGATGATAAAATAGTAAATCAATGAAATATTCATTTTCGCCAAGCACAATTTTATGTTGGTTACCAATAAAAGTGAATCCAATACCAAGTTCTAATAGGAAACTTTTAATATTTTCTAAAAGTTTCCTCTCTAATTCCTTTTCTTTAATATCTTCAGATATTTCAAGAAAATCAAGCATATAGGTATCTTTTATGACAGGTTCTACTTTATTCAGCATCTTAACCGGCAATGTCTTATCAAAATTATAACTTTTCTTGTCTGTCAAAAATCGTTCAAAGGATTTTGTTTCTATTTGATGAATTAAAATACTTCTACTCCAGGAATTTCTAACAGTCATCCGCAAATAATATTCTCGATCATAATCATTCTTTGCTTTTGTGAGAATGGCTATATTCTGACCCCACGGTATTTCTCTAACAAGTTGTAAGAGTTTTGCATTGTTCCTATAAATAAGATAGATTTTTCTCATAAACCATAGATTCGGAGCCGAGAATCCTTTTTGTTCAGGAAACTCTTTTTGTAAATCTTCAGCAAGTTGCTGGATTATTTTTTGTCCCCAGCCTAATTTCTCCTGCTTTTCAACAATAGACTTACCTATATCACAGTAAAGACTGATAAGTTCTTTATTAACTGCTCTATATGCCTGATATTGAGCTTGCCTTATTTTGCTTTTTAAATCATTCAAAAACTGAATATATTCTTTTTTGTCAACCATTATTATGCTCTCCTAACGGTCTTCAGTAAGAATTTACTAACTCTGACCCCTTTTTTACAAAAAATTTTTCAATAAATCCTTTCCAACTTTTGTTAAAATTGATTCTGGGTGGAATTGAACTCCTTCTACTTTAAATTTTTTATGTCTTAGCCCCATTATCTCGCCTTCTTTCGTCCAGGCACTGATTTCCAAAATAGAAGGTAATGATTTTTTCTCAACTATTAATGAATGATATCTTGTTGCAGAAAATGGATTTGGCAAATTTGTGAAGATTGTTTTACCATCATGATAAATCATAGAAGTCTTACCATGCATAAGTTTCTTTGCTCTAACTACCCTGCCTCCAAAAACATAGCCTAGGCACTGATGTCCCAAACAAACTCCTAGTATTGGAATTTTTCCTGCAAATTCAGAAATAATATCATTAGAAATTCCTGCTTCTTTTGGGGTTTTGGGACCAGGCGATATAACTATTTTATCGGGTTTTAACTTTTTAATCTCATTCGGTGTTATTCTATCATTTCTAAACACACATAATTTCTCGCCCAATTCACCCAGATACTGAACTAAATTATATGTAAAAGAATCATAATTATCTATAACAAGTATCATTTAAAACCTCTCTTGGCCAATTCTATAGCGGATATTAATGCTTTTGCTTTGTTTAAAGTTTCATAATATTCCTTCTCTGGTTTAGAGTCTGCAACTATACCGGCACCGGCTTGAATATATATATTATTTTTATTGGCAATAATTGTCCTTATAGTTATACAAGAATCCAAATTACCCGAAAAACTAAAATATCCAATTAGCCCTGCATATGGTCCTCTTCTAACATTCTCTAATTCTTCAATAATTTCCATGGCTCTTATTTTAGGAGCACCACTAACTGTTCCTGCTGGAAAAGATGCCCTGATCACATCGAAAATATCTACTCCGTTTAAAAGTTTTCCTGAAACATCTGAGACGATATGCATAACATGTGAATACTTTTCTATGGCCATTAATTCATTAACCGTTACTGTTCCGAATTTACAAACCCGGCCTAAATCATTTCTGGCTAAATCAACTAACATTATATGTTCTGCCCTTTCCTTTGGGTCATTCAACAAATCTTTCGCTAATTTTTCATCTTCATTTTGATCTTTACCCCTTTTTCTGGTCCCGGCAATTGGTCTAATTGTGGCCAGATCATCCTCAACTCTTACAAATAACTCGGGGGATGCTCCTATGATTTTTAAATCCCCGAATTTCAGATAATACATATAAGGAGAGGGATTTACAACCCTTAAAGCACGATAGATATTAAAAGCATCAAGATTTGACTTTAATGACAATCTCTGTGATAGAACGGTTTGTATAATATCACCCGCCTTTATGTATTCTTTTGCGTTTAATACCATTTTTTTAAAATCAGATTTAGTAAGATTTGATTTTAATTTTACAGGATATTTGTCTTCGGAAAATTCTCTAATTAGGTTCACCGGTTTTTTTAGTTTAGTCACCACTTCTTTTATTTTTCTTATTGCATTTTCATAACTTTTTTTTTATATCCTTTTGAACACTCACATTCGAAATAATTTTAATAGTATGTTTAACATGGTCAAATATTAGTATTGTATCTGTAAATAATAAAAAAATATCCGGAATGTTTAAATCGTCCTTATTTTTTGAGGGTAACTTTTCAAAAAATCTTACCAGATCATAACTCATATAACCAACGGCACCGCCAATAAATGGGGGCAATCCACTTAATTTAACAGTTTTATATCTTCGCATCACATCTTTTAAAACTTCAAGAGGGTTATCTTTTGAAATATAATTCTCTATCAAGCCATCTTTTATAATTTCTACTTTTTTTCCTTTTGCTTTAAATAAAAACGAGGGCTTTGTTCCCAGAAAAGAATATCTGGCAATCCTCTCACCACCTTCAACACTCTCTAATAAAAAAGAAAATTCATCTTCTAATTTTTTATATGCTGAAACTGGTGTTTCCATATCAGCAAATATTTCAGTATAAACAGGGATTAGATTATTACGGTTTGAATATTTTTTAAACTCTTGAAAAGATGGCCGTATGTTCACTTATAAACCTCTCTGGGGTTAAAAACTTTTTGGACGATAATTACTATTTTTTTATTATTTCCAATCTTTCTATAAAAACAACTTCTATAACCAGTGTGACATGCAGCTTCTCCCTCTTGTCTCACCATAATTAAAATAGCATCAGCATCACAATCAAAATATATACCCTTCACAACCTGAAAATGTTTTGAGATCTCTCCCTTAAGCCATATTTTCTTTCTACGACGACTGTAAAAATGAACTTTCCTTGTTTTTAATGTTAAATCAAATGCCTTCTTATTCATATAAGCCAGCATTAGAACATCTTTATTTTTGTAATCTTGAATAATAACCGAGATAAGCCCATTTTTATCAAATTTTATTTTAATCATATTCTGACGACTATTCCTCTCTTTTTTAAATAATTTTTAACTTTTTTAATAGAATATTTTTTATAATGGAAGATAGATGCCGCTAAAACAGCATCTGCTTTACCCTTGGTTAACACATCGTAAAGATGTCTTAAACTCCCTGCACCACCTGAGGCTATAACTGGAATATGAGACGCATCAGAAATAGATCTTGTTAATTCAAGATCATAACCCGACTTAGTACCGTCCGCATCCATACTTGTAAGCAAAATTTCTCCGGCACCAAGTCTTTCAACCTTATTAGCCCATTTAACGGCATCAATTCCTGTTCTTGTCCTGCCTCCATTGATGTAAACTTCCCATTTCCTTTTACTAATTCTTTTAGCATCTAAAGCCACAACTATACATTGACTACCAAATAATTTTGATGCTCTTTTTATCAAATCCGGATTTTTTACGGCTGCTGTATTAATTGATATTTTATCGGCACCAGCCTTAAGCAAATCTCTAATATCTTTTAAATTTCTAATCCCACCACCAACAGTTAAGGGAATAAATAATTTTTCTGCAGTCTTTTTAACTACATTAATAATTATGTTTCTTTCCTCATGAGAAGCGGTAATATCAAGAAAGACCAATTCATCTGCACCTTGTTTGTCGTAAATATAAGCAGCCTTAACAGGATTTCCTGCTTTTCTTAAGTTTAAAAACTTAATACCTTTAACAACCATTCCATCTTTAACATCAAGACACGGAATAATCCTTTTTGCTAAAAAACTTGTTTTTTTCTTCACTTTGATTTCTTTCTCTTTGATTTCTTTCTCTTCTTCTTTAATCTTCTATTTTCCGGTGAGTAATCTTTTGCTAATTTAATCACCTTTTCAAGTTCTAACTTCCCTGTATATAAAGCTTTTCCAATAATCATTCCAGTAACACCGTATTTTTCCATGGCCAGGAGATTTTCAACATCGGCCATGGTTGAAATTCCACCGGCAGCAATAACTCCAATGTTTACTGACTTTGCGATTTCTTTTATACTTTTAAAATTCGGACCAGAAAGCATTCCATCTTTTTCAATATCAGTAAACATTACAGTCTTTATGCCTATATCTTCTACTTCTTTTGCTAAAGTTAATGCCTTTTTATTTGTCGTTTCTTTCCAGCCTTTTATGGCCACCATACCTTTCCTTGAATCTATTCCTACTATGATTTTGTTTTTATACTTTCCATATGCTTCTTTTAGAAAATCTAAAGATGAAACTACTGAGGTACTGAGAACAACTCTTTCTACTCCACCATCTAATATTTTATCTAAAATATCCAAATCTCTAACTCCCCCACCAAATTGCACCGGAATCTTTAAAGTTTTAACAATTTTAAATACTATATCTAAATTTTTAGGAATTCCTGTTATGGCTCCGTCTATATCAACAATATGAATCCATTTTGCTCCTTTCAACTGCCATAGCTTTGCAACAGAAATTGGCTGTTCAGAAAAAACAGTCTCATCTCTTAAATTACCTTGGGCTAATCTTATGCATCTTCTTTTTCTTATGTCGATTGCAGGGATTATTAGCATTTATTTATTATATTCAAGAAATTTTTTATAATAGTCAATCCTACCTTTTGGCTTTTCTCTGGATGAAACTGCATGGCAAAAATATTGTCTTTAATTAGAGTGGATGGAAATCTAATTCCATATAATGTATCCGATGCTACCAAATCTTTTATATCTGGGTCCCCATAATACGAATGAACAAAATACACATATGAACCGTTAGGAATGTTATTAAAAAGAGAATTTGACTTTTTCATATTTATTCTATTCCAGCCAATATGCGGAATCTTTAAATTAATCTTTGCTGGAAATTTTCTTACCACTCCTTTTATTATATTTAAACCATATGATGTGCCATTTTCTTCACTTTGACTAAAAAGAAGTTGTAAACCCAGACATATTCCAAAAAAAGGTTTACCCGAATTTATTGAGGAAATAATTGGCTTTATTAACCCTAACTTCTCAATATTTCTAATAGCATCTCTAAAAGATCCTACACCAGGCAGAACTATTGCTTTTGCCTCTAAAATTTTTTTCTTACTGCTGGTAATATGCACATTTTTATAAAACCTTGCAAATGCTTTACTGACACTCATTAAATTTCCCAGACCATAATCAACTATAGCCATAAAGTCATTTTTCATAAACTTCCTTTTGTTGAACAGAAAAACTACTATTTTTTTATATAACCCCGCTGGAATGTTAATATTTGCCCATTTCTGACAACCGGATTCCATATTTATTCTTAGCCTTTTCAGATTCTTTATGAACCCATTCCAATTTTTCTCTGGCGGTCATATTTTTTGTTTCCTCATAAATATTCTTCCTAATTTCGTGTATTTCTGCCATTGCTTTTGGTTCTTCAATCTTCATTTTCAATCGCCTCCTCAGGACTTATAAGTTCAATTTCATTATATCCTTCTATCTTATTGATATTATTAACCCCCCATTTTGTTTTCAGTTTAACAATTAGTAATATCTCTTTTTTCTGACGCATCATCAGCAAACAAAAAATTTATCACAGAAGTATCAAGATATATTTTTAATTTTTTCATAAACTACCTTTTGTTGAAGGGATTTTTTTATTAATTATCATGACAGCATCTTTCAATGCTACTCCAAATGATTTAAATGTTGATTCTATCAAATGATGTGGGTTTTTTCCACATACTTTATGTATATGTAATGTTATAGATGAACTATTCACAAATGCTCTAAAAAATTCTTCTATTAAATCCTCATCAAAATTCCCTACTTTTTTCTTGTTCAATGGTAAATCAAATACCAAATATGATCTTCCACTAAGATCAAGAGAGACATTAACCAAAGATTCATCCATGGTAGCTGACGCAAATCCGAATCTTTTTATGCCTGTTTTATTAGATAATGCTTTTTTAAGTGATTCTCCAAATACTATCCCAACATCTTCAACCATATGATGTAAATCAGGCATTTTATCACCTTTGGCTTTAATCTCTAAATCCAATGCTCCATGCTTTGCAACCTGCGAAAGTATATGGTCAAAAAAATCTATCCCTGTTTTTATTTTGTAAGTACCCCTACCATCTAAATTAAGATTTATGGAGACATTTGTCTCTTTGGTTATTCTTTTGTTTTTAATTTTTCTATTTTTTTTCATATTTTCTCCTCTAAAATACCTTGGTATTGTCAAAAAGTTTGACATATTAATGTTTCTATAATGTTTTTTGGTAATGTTTTCTGGTAGTGTTTTTTGGTAGTCGCAGGCTTTAGCCTGCGGTATTTACTACCAATCCTTCCCTCACCGGGTTCTCCAAAATATATGCTATATGCTTTGTTAAATTTTTCATCTGTAATTATCTAATGATAATCAGTGCTTTTTCTCTTTGATTTCATACATGGATATTTCAATGTTTACAACAAAAACTAACGCAGGCTAAAGACTGCGACTACCAATAATGCGATTACCAATAACTACCATTGACCTCTTACTTTGCTTAGATTATTTCCAGATTTACCCTTTCTATGCTCCCTCCCCACTCATGGAAGAGATTTAGCCTTTATTTATTAGTATTTATGAAAAATTCTTTCATATTACTTTTGACACCACCAATACCCTTATTCAAATAATTCTTTTATTAAAACTTGTTTTTCTTTTTCAAGATGAACCGCTATATCAGACAAAACACCATTCAGAGTTCCAAAGAATCTTTATCAGTTCATCAGCGCTCAAATCCCTTGGAATCTTCACGCTGTCAATACCTCGTCTTTTACCATGTGTAATCTGATAATACCTGGTGTTTCTGCTTCTTCAAAATGACATTTTACGGCATCTTTAACCGATTCTTTTAATTCATTCATCGTTTCAGATTCTGTAAATATCGAATATCCTAATGCCCTTGCCTCATATCCGCCTTCCTGAGATTCCTCGACTATGAATATTATTTCTTTTCCCATTTTTCTTCTCCCCTTGCATAATTACAACATTAACTATTTGTAGTATACATCATTTTTTATGGTTTGTCAATATTAGGGACAGCGACGATTATGGGGCATAAGGATAATCCTGATTCATATACCACTCATCTTTTAATCCTAACCGTTACACTTTTACCATGTGCATCTAACCCTTCAACTTTTGTCCACTCTAAAATATCTTTGGACACATTACTTAATGCATCTTTTGAATAATATACATAATTTACTCTTTTAACAAAATCATCTACACCCAGAGAAGAACTAAATCTTGCTCCCCTTAAAGTAGGTAAAACATGATTAACTCCGGCGATGTAATCGCCCGTTACGACGGGTGAATATTCCCCTATGAATATACTCCCCGCATTTCTTATTTTACTTACGATGAGAGAAGGTTTCCTCACCATTACTTGCAAATGTTCTGGTGCCTTTATATTGCATATTCTAACTGCTTCATCAAAATCTCTGACTACTATTATATAACTTTTTAATAAGGATTTTCCAATGATTTTTTTTCTTCTTAAATACTTTTTTTGTTCATCTACACTTTTTAAAACCTTACATCCCAAAATTAAAGAATCCGTTACAAGTAAACAACTTGCATTCTCATCGTGTTCTGCCTGTGAAAGCAAGTCGGCTGCTATAAAATCCGCATTTGCATACTTATCGGCTATAATTAGAATCTCCGACGGTCCGGCTAAAGATTCTATACCAACTTTTCCAAAAACTATTTTTTTAGCCATCGTTACATATATATTCCCAGGTCCTACAATCTTATCCACGGGCTTAACCGTTTCTGTGCCATAGGCCATGGCGGCGATGGCTTGAACACCACCGATTTTATATATTTCATTAATACCCACTAAATCTGCTGAAACCAATACATTGGGATTAACTCTTAAATCTTTTTGTGAAGGTGTACATATAACAATTCTCTTAACGCCTGCTATTTTAGCTGGTATACCCGTCATCAGTAATGTAGATGGATAAACTGCCTTCCCGCCCGGCACATATATACCAACAGAATCTATGGGAATATATTTTGCTTTAAGATAACCTACGCTATATTGTTTTCTTAATTGTTTCTCATGAAATTTTGTAATATTCTGTTTGGCAGCACTTAATGCTTTTAAAAAATCTTTCGAGACTAATGTTCTCGCAATTTTTATCTCATGACTACTTACTCTTACATTTTGTTTATTAGTCTTAACACCATCAAACATTTCGCAGTATTTAAAAACTGCTTTGTCTTTATTTTTTACTACATCATTTATTATTTTTTTCGTCCCTTCATAAACTTTTCTGTCTTCACAAATCTCTTGATTTAATATTTTATCTAAACATTTTTTCCCTTCCGAACTCCATGATTTTATTATTCTCATATATTTTAACCCTTCACCCTTTTAATTCTGGCACCAAGTTTTTCTAATTTATCTTCTATTTTTTCATATCCTCTATCAAGATGATAAACCCTTGAAATTTCTGTTTTCCCGGTTGCTCTTAATCCGGCTAAAATTAATGATGCACCTGCTCTTAAATCAGAAACCATCACTTGAGCACCACTTAAATTTTTCACACCTTTAATAATGGCCGTATTTCCCTTTATAGAAATATCTGCTCCCATTCTATTTAGTTCTAACACATGCATAAATCTTTTTGGCCAGATAGTTTCTTTTATAACACTAGTTCCATGACTCACACTCATAAATGCCGTCCACTGGGCCTGCATATCAGTTGGAAAGCCAGGATAAGGAAGTGTTTCAATATCAACCGGTTTTGGAATATTACCTCCACAAATAGTAATTTCATTTTCTCTTTTATCTATCAACAAACCAGCCTTTTTTAACTTATCTTCAATAGCCCCCAATTGACAGGTTGGAGCATTCTTTAATGTAATATGGCCATTCGTTATACCCGCGGCAACCATAAAGGTACCGGCTTCTATATAATCTGGAACAATCTCATATCTTCCACCATGTAATTCTTTTACACCTTCAACTACTATTTCTCCTGTTCCAAGCCCACCTATCCTTGCACCAATTTTATTTAAAAAATTTCCCAGATCAATTATGTGCGGTTCGCGCGCAGCATTTTTTATAACAGTTCTTCCTTCGGCTAAAACACTGGCCATCATCATATTAACAGTGGCACCTACACTGACAACATCCAAATAAATCTCAGCACCATGTAATTTCTTCGCGATTGCTTTTACATAACCATGTTCTACGCTTATCTTTGCCCCTAATTTTTTAAATCCATTAATATGAAGATTTATTGGTCTTTCACCTATAACACATCCGCCAGGTAATGCTACTTCAAATCTTTTATACCTCCCCAGAAGCGCTCCCATCACATATACTCCAGCTCTCATAGTCTTTACTAACTCATATGGCGCTTTAAACTTATTTATGTTTTTGTTATTAACATACAATCTGTTTTTTTTAAATTCAACTTTTCCGCCTAAAATATTTATAAGTTTATTCATCACCCCAACATCTTTTAAAAATGGTACATTGTCTATAACACATTCCTTATCTACCAGCAATGTAGAGGCAATAATGGGTAAGGCTGCATTTTTAGACCCTGATATTGAAACACTCCCTTTTAACTTTTTCCCACCTTCAATTATTATTTTATCCATATTTTTTCTTTTCTTACTTCACTTTCCTTACTTTCTTTACTTCCTCCACTTTCTTTCAGCTATTATAACTCTATCAATACCTGAATAATCTTTTATAACATTTATAATTGTAAATTGGCCGCTTTTATCAAACAGTTTTTTAACTTTATCAATTTGAGCAAATCCTATTTCAAAAGCTAAATATCCTCCATCCTCAAGTAACTTTAAAGCGGTTCTTATTATTTCTTTGTAAAATTTTAAACCGTCATTCCCTCCATTTAACGCAATATTTGGTTCAAATTTTCTCACCTCACGAGGCAAATTGTTTATCTCTTCTGCCTTTATATAGGGAGGATTTGAAATTATAAAATTAAATTTTTCTTTCTTATGAAGTGGTTCTAATAAATTACCGCATAAAAAAACTATTTTCTCGTTAACATTATTCAACTTAGCATTCTCTCTGGCTAACTCCAATGTTTCCAACGAAATATCAGTTGCATAAATCTTAACATTATTTAAGTTCTTGGCCAGACTAATGGCCATATTACCACAACCTGTTCCCACATCAACTATTTTATACTCCTTAGGATTGGATTTTATTAAACTTAGGCAGCTCTCAACTAATATCTCTGTTTCTGGCCTTGGTATTAAAGCTCTTTTATCTACTTTAAAAATGTATCCAATAAATTCCTTATATCCTAAAATATAAGAAATTGGCTCAAATTTTATTCGTCTTCTTAAGTAATTACCAAAAATTAAAAACTCATATAGACTTACTAACTTTTTAAAACTCATATATAGCTGTAATTTTTTTAAACTTAAGGCTTTACATAAAATTAATTCTGAGTCAAGTCTTGATTCTTTGATCTTAAACCTATTAAGTATATTTGTTCCAAAATTCAATAACTCTATTCGGGTCATTTATTGCTCCTCTTTATCTGTAATTGTTTGCTTTAAAAGAGGTTCCAATTCTCCATCGAGTATATTGGATAAGTTGTATAAAGATAAACCTATTCTATGGTCTGTTACCCTGTTTTGAGGAAAGTTATATGTCTTTATTTTTTCACTTCTTTCTGCTGAACCAATCTGCATATTTCTCTCTTTAGATATTTTTTTTTGTTGTTCCATAATACTTAAATTAAGTAATTTTGCCTTAAGAACTTTTAATGCTTTCCCTTTATTTTTAAACTGGGACCTTTCATCCTGGCATGAGACAACAATCCCTGTTGGGATATGCGTAATTCTAACTGCTGAATATGTAGTGTTTACACTTTGTCCCCCAGCTCCTGAAGAGCAAAAAACATCTATTTTTAAATCATCAGGTTTTATCTCAACTTCAATATCTTCTGCTTCCGGTAAAACGGCTACAGTGGAAGTAGAAGTATGAATTCTACCCGAACTTTCTGTAACAGGAATTCTTTGAACTCTATGTACTCCACTCTCATGTTTCAACTTGCTATATGCTCCCTTACCTTCTATGGAGAATATTATTTCCTTAAAACCTCCCAGACCTGTTGGATTTGAACTGATAATTTCGACCTTCCATTTTAATGATTCAGCATATCGACTATACATTCTAAATAAATCTGCAGCAAATAATGATGCTTCTTCCCCACCTGTGCCGGCACGTATTTCCACTATAATATTTTTATCATCGTTAGGATCTTTTGGTAACATAAGTATTTCAATTTCTTTCACCAAATTATTCTTTTTAAGTTCTAAGTTTTCTATTTCCGTTTTGGCTAACAAAATCATTTCAGAATCATCACCATTTAAAAGTTCTTTAGCACTCCTTAAATCATCTAATACCTTCTTATACTCAGAGAATTTCTGGACCAAAGTACTATAAGATGAAATCTCCCTAACAATCTTCTGATAATTAGTCTTATCACTTAAAACATTAGGATCAGATAATAGATTTGTTAAATTGTTATATTTCTCTTCTATCTTCTGCAATTTTTCAATAACAGTCATATTTTATTTATACCCATTGTATCATGCGAGGTCGACTGAGGCGACCATGACAATCTCGTAGTTGACAGACTTCAGTAAACTTTTACACTTTTTTTACTTTTTTTCTTTTTCTTCTTTTTTTACTTTCTTCACTCCTTTCAATCTCTTTTTAAACTTTTCTACTCTTCCGGCAGTATCTACAAGTTTCTGCTGGCCAGTATAAAACGGATGACATTTTGAACAAATCTCAACCTTTATATCTTGCTTTGTTGATTTCGTTTTAACCACATTCCCACATGTACAGGTTATTGTAGTTTCCTTGTACTCTGGATGTATTTTCTCTTTCATATAGTTCTCCTCCTGATTTCGCTCAGCCTGGTGAGCTTGCGAACCATTTTTTAATTTATGTCTTTTATACCCGATAAAAACTCTTTATTACCTTTTGTCTTTTTAAGTTTATCTAATAAACGTGTCATGGCTTCTTCAGATGACATAGTATTCCAAACTCTTCTCAATAACCAAACTTTCTGTAAATCACCATCAGTAAGAAGTAACTCCTCTTTTCTTGTTCCAGATTTGTTAACATCTATAGCCGGAAATATCCTTCTATCCACCAATCTTCTATCAAGAACTATTTCCATATTGCCCGTACCCTTAAACTCCTCAAATATAACTTCATCCATACGACTACCTGTTTCAATTAAAGCCGTAGCAATGATTGTCAAACTACCACCTTCTTCAATATCTCTGGCGGCACCAAAGAATCTCTTTGGCCCTTTTAACGCATTTGAATCAACACCACCTGATAATACCTTACCGCTTGGAGGAACAATAGAGTTGTATGCCCTTCCTAATCTTGTTATACTATCAAGTAGTATAACAACATCATTTTTATACTCGACTAATCTCTTTGCTTTTTCTAAGACCATCTCCGATACCTGAACATGTCTTTCTGCTGACTCATCAAATGTAGAACTTATTACTTCTGCTTTAACCGACCTTTGCATGTCTGTAACCTCTTCTGGCCGCTCATCAATCAAAAGTATTATCAGTATAATTTCAGGATGATTAGCTATAATGCTATTCGCTATCTTTTGAAGTAATATTGTTTTGCCTGCTTTAGGTGGTGAAACTATTAATCCTCTCTGCCCTTTTCCAAGAGGAGTGATTAAATCCATAATCCTCATAGAAACTTCCTGAGAGTCTCCTTCTAGTTTTATTTTTCTACTTGGATATAGTGGAGTTAAATTATCAAAAAGTATTCTTGTTTTCGCTATTTCAGGTGATTCAGAATTAACTGCCTCTATTTTAAGTAATGCAAAATATCTTTCAGCATCTTTTGGCGGCCTGGCCTGCCCTGAAACAACATCACCTGTTTTTAAATCAAATTTTCTTATCTGAGATGGCGAAACATAAATATCATCTGGGCTTGGTAAATAATTATAGTTTGATGACCTTAAAAACCCAAAACCATCTGGTAAAATTTCTAAAACACCATCCTTAAATGACAAACCTTCTTTCTCTGCCTGAACCTGTAGTATCTTAAATATCAAATCCTGTTTTTTCAACCCTCTGGCTCCTTCCGTATTCATACTATGCGCTATTTCTACTAATTCCGATATTTTCTTTTTCTTTAATTCTACTATATCCATCTTGCTTACCTCCTGATACTGAAATTCATTTATAATAATTTTTTAATATTAAGAATTTAAAATCTTGAAATTTTTTGACTGTTTTGTTTATGGAATGGTTAATACATTATATATTCAAGGTTTCACGGAATTTTATTTACATATATAATATATTATTTTTTTTCTATTGTCAAGTTAATTATTTTTTTGTATAATCAATATATGCTAAAAGATTTCAAAGAACTTCTCAAAAAGAAAAGTACACTTTATTTTGGTATTTACTTTTCAATAATCTTAATCTACACCTTAACCCGACATTCTGTTGATTTTTATCCTTTTTGGATGATTACAAGAAAAATTCTGTATGCAAACGATGACCTTTACAATAAATATATAGCTTTCTCTTATCCACCTTTCTTTTACTGTGTTATGTCTTTTTTTGCACAATTTACAAGTAAAGTAGCCTTACTCCTCTGGGATATTTTTAATATATCCCTTTTAACCATAACAGTAATACTAATAAAAAGAATCCTGAATTATAAAGAAGAAAACAATATAAATGTACTAAATAATATAAACTTTTCAGAAAATAAATTTATAATACCTGTTTTCATAGTGGCTCTGGTCATCATTTCAGACAACCTGTGGTTAGGCCAAAGCAATATTTTGGTTTTCTTCTTTAGCGTCTTAAGTTTGTATTTCTTTATACAAAAGGACGACCGAAGGAAGTCCCCGTGGGACGATTTTTTAAGTGGTTTATGCTTAAGTTTTGCAATTTCAATAAAAGTAACCCCGTTATTATTATTACTTTATTTTCTATATAAAAGAAACTTTAAAATATTACCTGGTACCATTATTGGCTTAATTTTATTCTTCTTAATCATTCCATCCTGTTATTATGGTCTTGATAAAAACCTTATATTTTTAAAAGACTTTGTCCATCAAGTGTTTTTGCCATTCTTTAAAAATGATATATATATTAGAGAAACAGTATACTACGGACACTCTAATCAATCTTTAGATGGTTTCATCGTTAGACATTTCTCTGATTTCGGGAAAATAACTTACGCAGATAAACTACTTGGTAAATTCCATAATTTTATTGACCCTGCATTTTTAACAATTAATCAAGCTAAGAACATCTCAACCATAATAAAAATTTCATTACTTACAGTATGTGCCTTAGCCTTTACAAACAGTTTTAAAAAGAATCCAACCCTATTAAAATTCGAATTTGCTATAGTCTTTTTACTGATTTTATTTATATCACCATCTTCCTGGCTTAATCACTATGTTAGTGTGCTATTTGCATACTATGTTTCAGTAAATTACATTTTCTCAAAAGGTATTGATAAAACTAATCAAAAAATACTTAAATATATCTTGGTTATCTCGGCCTTATTTACTTGTACCGGTTTAAACAAAGAATTACAAAGTTATTCTGGAATGTTTATTGGACATTTCATACTCTTCTTAGGATTATTATTTATTTTATTTAAAGAAAAGAATAGTAGCGTCCCATTTCATATGGGACGATAATCTATCCAGATATTTTATTTTCTATTGATTTTTCGATATCAGACAACTTCTCGCTTATATCCTGTGTCCTAATAACAGTTGCTTCATCAACCTTATTAACTTGATCTTGAAGTTTAACCAATTCTACTTTATAAGCCTCCAGGATTTTACTTTCAATCATTTTTCTCGTATCATTATCTAAAGGATGGGCTATATCTTTATATGTTCCATCAGGTCTTTTTCTACTGGGCATAGCCACAAACATACCGTTGTTACCCTGAATTATTTTCAAATCTCTAACGACAAAGCACTTATCAAAAGTGATTGTAGCATATGCTTTAAGTTTTTCTTCATTCCTCAAGTGTACTCTAACCTCTGTAATTTCCATCTGATTTTACCCCCTTATTGACTTTGAAATACACACCCAGTCATATTCATTTTTTATCTTATCATAGATTTTATATGCATCTTGCTTTGTGCTGCTTAAGCCAAAAACTGTTGGTCCACTTCCAGACATCAAACTTCCTGATGAACCACATCCTCTTAATCTGCTTTTAATCTCAGCAACTTTAGAAGATATATCACCGGCAGCATCTTCTAAATCATTATGTAAAATTTTTAAAACATCACCTCCTTTTAAAAACCTTCTTATTCTTTTATCAAATATATTTCCTTTTGTCAACTTAATTTTAAAATTTTCATAAACTTTTTTAGTTGATGACTTATGACCATCCTTAACCAAGACAAAATAAAGATTTTTAATAGGCGTAAGATAAGTAAGTATCTCCCCCCTGCCTTCACCTAATGCTGTTCCTCCTTTAAGAAAGAAAGGTACATCGCAACCCAATGCTTCTGCTATCTTGGAAAGCTCTTGAAACGATAAATTAAGCCCATATAATTTATTCATACCATTTAAGACAACGGCTGCATTACTACTGCCTCCTCCCAGACCAGAAGCAACTGGAATTCTTTTTCTTATGACAATCTTTACACCGCTGGTAATACCTTTATAATTTAAAATTTTCCTTACGGCTTTATAAACAATGTTTTTGTTGCCGGAAGGAACTTTTGCATTATCACATTTTATAATTATTTTCTTATCGAGTTTTTCTAGGCAAATATCATCTGCCAAATTTATAGTTTGATAAACAGTTCTAATGTTATGATAACCATCATTTCTCTTATTAAGGACTTCCAAAAACAAGTTTACTTTAGCAAAGGACTTTAAAATTATCTTGACCATTTCTTTATTATATTAACCATATCTTCTTTGGAAATTATTTTAGCCGATGCGGGTGCAACAAATTCAAACATTTTATCTGAAATATCTATATTGAGAAGTGGGTTAATGTATTTAAACTGGATTTTATTATTGTTAAAAACACCTTCTATTTTTAACGGTAAATTTATCCCGCTAATTATTTCATAGTTTGAATAATTAACTTTTATACCCGTATTTTCCAGGTTAATACCAAAAAATAATTCTACGGGATTAAAATCTTTTTCAAAAATTTCACCATCATAACAAGCATTTTCTCCTACAAAATAAATCTTAGTATTTCTATTATTATACACAAATATAAAAAACGGCTCGTTCCAAAATCCTTTAATTTCAAATCTAATTTTATCTGGGGACTTAACAGCTATTAATGCTTTCTTTTTAAATTTATAATTATCGCCCGAAAAATTAATAAAAATTTCTGATTTAAGAGAAGAAACTGTTATCTCCCCACGAGGTTTAATAGCACAACCTGCTATTAACAACACACAACCTAAGGTGAAGATCCATCCTACGGAGTTCCGTGGAGCGGAATTTTCAACGAGTAACTTTCTCAATATCATTAATCTTTTCCCTTACATTTTTGTTTTCTTTATTTAAATCAACCGACTTATTATACATCTCTTTTGCTTTCTCTATCATGCCTTTTTTAATATAAATATCGCCCAGATGTTCATATACCGTAGCATCTTCTATTCCTTTATCTTTCAGTAATTTGCAGGCCTTCTCTAACTCTTTAAGCGCTTCATCAAGCATACCTTTTCTAAAATATACCCACCCTAAACTATCCACATACGCCCCATTGGTAGGTTCAAACTCAAGTGCCTTCCTGATTAATTCCAATGCTTCATCTAAATTAACATTTTTATCAGCGTACAGATAACCAATATAATTATACGCATCGGCATTTTTAGGATTTAACTCAATAACTTTTTTAAAAGATTTAACAGATTCTTCTACTTTACTTTCCCTTTCATAAAGAGCACCCAGATAATAATAAACCTTTTCATTTTCCGGATTGGATTTAAGAAGTTCTGTGTATACTCTCTCCGCATCTTTGTATCTCTTAACTTCCAAATATGCTTCTCCAAGATAAAGTTTAATTTCATTATTATCAGTAAAAGTTAAAACTGCTTTTTCTAATATTTTAACAACATCCTCATATTGCTTTTTTTTACCACAAATAGATGCAAGATACAAATAACCAGAAACATCTTTTTTGTTTAATTCAACCAATTTTTCAAAATAAAAAGTTGCATCATTTAAATTCCCCTCTTCTAAGGAAATAATACCTTTCAGACGATAAGCCTCATAATTATTTGGTTCTATTTCTAATAATCTATTAATCAGATCTTTTGATTCTTTAAATTTCTTTTCCTGATAATAAATCAAAGATAATCTATACAGATTCTCTGTATCTAATGGTTCTAATTCAGCTGCTTTTTTAAAACATTCTATGGCCCTATCATATTTTTTTTGTTGACTATAGATTAAACCCAGATTAACATAAACTCTACTATCATTTGGAGTTATCTCTAATAATCTGTTATATTGAACTAGAGATAGATCCAGCTTATTTTGAATTTGATATAAAAGGGCAAGAGCATAAATTGGTGAAGTATATTCCGGATCAATTTCTATAGATTTTAAGTAATATTCTTCGGCCTGAGCATAATTTCCTTTTTTACTAAAAACTAACCCTAAATTAAAATAAGCAGATTCCGATTTAGGGTCAGCCGATACTACTTTTTTATATAAATCAATAGATTCATCGTACTTACCCTGTTTATAGTATATATTACCAAGATAAAAGCATGCGTCTATATTGTTCGGCGATAATGACAAAATATTGTTACACTCTTTTATGGCCTCATCCAATCTGTCTTGATTAACGTATAATCTAACGACATCCAATCTTAGATCAATATCACCTTTAACCCCAGCAATCTTTTTATAAGTTTTTGTTGCTTCTTCTGTCTTGCCGATTTTTAAATATTCTTTGGCTAAAACCTCTTGTATGACTAACGAATCAGGGTCGCATTCCGATGCCTTTTTATACTCTTCTATGGCTTCATCAAAAAGCCAGTTTCTACTTAAAAGTATTCCTTTACTATAATGTAAAAAAGCCTCATATGATGGCCATTTTACTTCTTTTATTTCCTTTACTTCATTCACTTTTTGAATAGATGCACATCCAAAAAGAAAAATTAAAAATAAAACTATAGTTTTGTAAGGCTTTTTGTATCGCATGTTTGTATTTATGTAGTCGCAGGCTTTAGCCTGCGTGTTTTATAAATGGAGTCGGGGGCGTCCCATGGGGACTTCCTTTAATCGTTTCTGACCCCTATATATTGTGGTCTGAAATTAAGTGACCACTATAGAAAGAAGGCCCCATTGTCAGGGGCCTTCTTAAAACAAAATCCTTCAAAAACTTTTACAGTACTGACTGTTTCAAAGACTTACTTACTCTGAGCTTTACTGTTTTCTTTGCAGGAACATCAACTATTGCGCCTGTCTTCGGATTCCTTGCCTTTCTTGCTGCCCTATCCCTGACTACAAATGTTCCCAAACCTGCAACCTTGACTTTCTGCCCAGCCCTTAGCTCAGCAATTATATACGAAACCAAACCATCCAGGGCCCTTCCTGCTTCTGCCTTGTTGATCTTAGCAATATCAGCAATTTTTACTACTATATCTGTCTTAGCCATTTAAACACCTCCTTTTAATTTAATTTATTTTAGATTATACACTAAAATTCTTATTTTGTCAATAGTTTGTTTTTTATATTGAAATTTTGCCATAAGGTTTTTTGAATAAAAATGCTAATAGAATATAATGTTTCACAGATTTTATTCTCCTTTTTGTACCGATTTGTTTTTTTCTACTTGTTGTAACAATCCATATTCTTTTTTGAATTCCTCAGGATC
>JBDRBU010000099.1:0-9113 GCA_043822305.1 Candidatus Firestoneibacteriota bacterium | reverse complement strand
TCAGTGCATATAGTTGACAAACCTGGAGGCAAACCCAAGCATATTTCGTTTTTACACCAAGGGAAGCTAGACCCAAGACCCAATTTTACCAAAGAACTGATGGATGCTCTAGGAGAGAAGGGTAGTGTCATAGTCTACTATGAAGCATTTGAGAAGGGTGTTCTCAACGAGCTTGCAGAAGCTCTACCAAAGCATAGAAAATCTATAGAGTTATCTCTGAAAAGAATCGAAGATTTGATTAAACCATTTAATGCGTTCCATTGTTACCACCCAGATCAACAGGGCAGTGCATCACTTAAGTTCGTATTGCCTGCAATGACAGGTAAAGGATATTCTGATATGGATATAGGAGATGGAATGACAGCGAGCAATTCGTTTACAAAGGTAAACTATGGCGATGTTGCTGCAGCAGAGAAGAAGAAAGTACGTTCTGACTTGGAAAAATACTGCTGCCTAGATACTGAGGGGATGATTTGGATAGTGGATAAGTTGAGGGAGATGGTTAAATGAGTATTTCAAATAAAACAAGAATTGAAGTATGGAATCGTGATCATTGGATTTGTAGATATTGTAACACTCCTGTTTTCTTTGCACCAACATTGAAACTTTTCAACGAATTAAGTCCTGATCATTGTTACTATCACCCAAACGGGAAAGAAGGAGAAATTATTCCTGTATTTCAGTGGGGATGGGCGAGTGTTGATCATGTTCATCCAAAATCAAAGGGTGGAGAAGACAGTTTGGATAATTTTGTTACATCGTGTTGGAAATGTAATCTATCAATAAATAATAAAACAAAAGAACAAGGTAAACCAGATCCTATACCATTAGATGAAATAACAACATACAAAAAATGGGATGGTCTTTCATCATTATATCCGGTTTTATCAAAGAAACGAGATGAATGGGTTAGGTTACTTGAGAATTCTATTTAAACATAAAATTAAATTCTAAGATATGGAAGACAAATACCTCAAAAACGGAAAACCGACCGGTGTGGAGTTTAATGTCATTTACGAAATGGCAGACGAATGTATAACTGGACCACCTGCTTTTAGAAAACAAAGAGGATTTTTACGAAGTGAGCCATATTTTTATGGAGTTATCTGGAACGAATTATATAGATTACCTCTTAATTCGTTCTTAGTACCTTTTCTAAAGAAAATTGGAATTAAAACAAAAGAATTTAAAATTGAAAGAGTAGAAGTTACGCCGATGTTTCATTTAGAATCTCAAAAAGGAAGAATAATGGTTAGGCCTGATATTTTCATAGAATCTGATAAAAATCTTATTTTCTTTGAATTCAAGAACCTTTCTTCAAATAAAGGATCATTTCAAGAAAAACAGCTTAGCACGCAGTTTGTGGCCGGACTAAAACAGAATCCTAATAAGGATTTTTTTTATATAACAATTACTAACAAGGAAGGATCTTCTGCTCTTGTTAAAAAAAGTGGAAATAGTGATATCTTTAGCGAAATTGGTTCATTTTCAGACGAATACTTATCAGAAGAAAGCGAAAACGTAAGGAAATCCTTCAAAAGAAACTACAAAAGAGAAAACGTTATAGTCATGAGCTGGGATTCCTTTCTAGAAAATGTCTTTGATCAGATAAAATATTCTAAAAGGAATACCGATGATGAAGGTTTAAAGGAGACATATTCCAGAGTAAAAGAGAGAATTAAAGCTTTCGTAGAAGAGAGAAAGAGTGTTTATTTCTATTCATAATCCCACTCATCCCTATCGGGAGTTGGGGTTTCTATCGTTGCATGTAATCATCATCATACTCGGCTTTATCGGTAATAGGTGTCTCTATTGATGTTGGCATTCCACCCTCTTTTGCGCGTTTGAGTTTTTCTTCGTGGGGGATTTGTTTTCCGTGGTTAAGGGCCTTTTTTATGTCCTTCTTGGATGCACCACAATCAGGACATTTTTCTGTTTTTATTATTGTGGAGTCGCTTGACATTTTACCTTCTGATTTGCCTCCACCCCAAGAGCCTTTTACAAACTTTACTGTAGGTGGAAAATAAATAATTTCTATTTTACCCTTTTTACAGAAGGGGCATTCTAAAGTTAAGTATTGCATATAAAAAATATTGGGAAAACCAGATTTATAAAAGCAATTTAAGTAATTCTGTAATAGGTCGCAAATCCTTTAGATACAGCCAATGATTATCCTTGAATCCAAAATTCTGTATGGGAGCCTTTTCTATATCTTCTTTGGTTGCAAAACCGTGTATAGTAGCTAATGTCAATTCTTCGTTTAACTTTATACCAATATAAAAATCATGTTTTTTATAAGTATCAAACTTATCCTTTACAACAAATAGTCTGATATAGTTGGATTTGCCTTCGCAGGTCTTTACATCTATCGTTTTGTCTCCAACTTTAAGATCATATGCATCCATTTCTTCTGCTGTGGTTTTATCTTCAATAACATTTATGCCCTCTTTTCGCAAAAAAAAGATGATACAGTGTTCTCCAATTTTTCCTATAAATATTTTTTTATGTCTGGTTTCGTCATCGTATTTGAATCTGTCGAATGTGTGATTAAGAGATGCATCAGCATATTCCTTCGCCTTCTTGATAAATTCTGGGCGTATTTGAATTTCATTTTCGAGCATGTATATCACTTCGGTTTTTGAAAAATCACTCCTCATCCCACTCATCCTTGTCAGGAACGGGAGTTTCTAATATAGTTGGCATTCCACTCTCCTTTGCGCGTTTGAGTTTTTCTTCGTGGGGGATTTGTTTGCCCTCGTTTAACTCTTTTTCAACCTCTTTTTTGGATTTACCACACTCTTCACATCCTGAAAGAACATTATATTTTTCTTCGTTTTTTCTAGTCCTTGTTCCACCAGATCTGCCTCTATTAACAAATTTATTTATGACTAATGGTATGTGTAATATAGTTATTGTCATCTTGCTGCAGAATGGACAGTTAGTTAAGGTTTCTGAAGAGGGCATAATATTTAATTCCTTTCTACTATTTTAATAATATATCTACATCAATGTTTTGTTTTTATATTTAAATAAAGTTAATTTTATAAATATATGGATGATAGAGAAGCTTATCTAATTGGATTGATGTGTGGTAGAGGACATTTATTTACTAGAGATAAAAAGGTTATTATAGAATTTGCTCATAAAAACAAGGAAATTCAAGGAATAGCTCATTGTCCAAAATGTGGGGACTTAGCCACAACAAAGAAACTGAACAATGATGAAGGTGATCTTTTTTGTAAATCATGTAATTTTAAGGTAAATAAATCTGAGAAAATGACATATGAACAAAAAGAATCTACACTATTTTCTATTAAAAATACAATAATCCCATTCCTAAAAAGTAGATTCAAATCTGATTTTGAAGTTGTTGGCAACGATCATATGACTTTTTTGATAATAACCTTTAAACACAACCCTCAAAATTTCGATATGTTAAAGAAATTATTTATTGGAAGTACAAGTTTTGATTCTTTTAAAATTCCTAAAGAAATTTATTCTAGTTCTAAAGAAAATAAGATAGAGTTTATAAACGGTTTTTTAGATACTGCTGGTTTTTTTAATTCTGGTGGTTGGTTGAACAGAGAAGGTAGGAATGGTAATGGGAGAATGAGAGCATATTTTCAAATAGTTCGAAATTGGAAAATGCCTGTTTTAATATGTAATTTTCTTAAAAGTGAATTTTCTCTTCCAATACACACCATTGATTGGGGACATCCTAATATTAGAGATTCGAAGATGGAAGATTATTACAATTCAAATCACATGAGTTGGAGTAGAGAGCATCAGGTTAAATTTTTCCCAGAATATTATGAACAATTTAAAATAAGAGTTAAACACAAACAGGAAATGTTCGATGAGTTAAAAAACCACAATAAAAGGGTAAGTTTTGACAACAACGATGATTGTAATCCTCCAAAATCTATAGGAAAGGGAAAATTAAAACCATATCATTTTGGGGAAAAGGATAAAAGGATCCCTAACCAAATTCGAAAACATCATGATTCTTATTGGCAGGTGTGTAATAATATTGGGTGTACATTTTCCAATAAAAATATTTCAAAGTGTAAAAATAAAGAAATTTGTTACTTGACTGGCAAAGATAGCGAAATGGATGGTAAATTGATAAATGAAAAATTCCATAAAATAAGAAAAGAATTAACCAATAAAATAATAGAAAAAAACAATAACGAATTTAATAAAAAAGAAATTAAATTAGACAAAAAAAAGAAAACTAACCCTGAACAACAATTATATCAACCAATTTCTATATGGTTTAAGGATTATTTAGAGTATAAAGGTTTTAGAGGAGTTAAAGTTCATGACACGTCTGCATATTATTTAGATAAATTTGTTATTCAAAATGATTTACATAAAGAATTTGATTTCTGTGATAAATTTAAAATAAAACCAGATATCGTTGGTTTCTTTTCTAATAGTAAAATTGGTTTTGTAGAAGTGAAAATAGGAGAATTAACTCTTAAAGATATAGGCCAGTTATTAGGTTATTGTCTAGTTGCTTTGCCTGAAGTAGCTATAATATTATCTCCTAAACAACCTTCAATTAATTTAATTAAAATATTAAAAGCAAATCATTCTTTATTAAATTATGAAGGATATAAGAGAATAAAAATAGGTGTTTGGAAAAATAATAAATGTGAATTATTGGAGTTTTAATGGATAAAAAAGAATTTCAAAAAAAAATAGTTGAATGGTTATTAAAATATCTTAAAGATAGATATTCTAAAAAATATTCACTAAAAGTAATAGTACCTGAAACAAATCTATCGAAAATATCAATTGAAGAAATAAAAAGAGTACCCCATTATTCTTCACTAGAATTTAAACCGGATATATTAGGGATATTAATAAACAAACAGACAGGGAAAGTAGAATTAGTTTTCTTAAATATGAACATGAGTACCATAAGTCTAAAAGATATTGGAGAAATGCACTGTTATAGTGATTTAGCAAAACCTGAAATAGCTTTTATTGTTTCTACAAAAGGATTACCTGGAGAAGTAAATCTACTATTAATTAATGATATTATTCAGAAGAATCTTTTAGATTATGATAAAGATAAGTCCATAATTGTTTTTGGTTGGGACACTAAAAATAATAAGGTAGACACCTTATCTGTTTTTCCAATAGAAAAAAGGAAGTATATAACTTAAATAACATTCAATGAAAGAATAAATTCAAAATTGATTATTTCTTAGTTCTCTTCCAAAAAATACAAACAAACTCGTGAACTTTGTTAAATCTAAAAACCCATGGATAACCCAGAGTTTTCATGTTATTATATTCATGCTGTCGATCCCATATAACAAATTCTTCCAATTCAAAACCAATTTCTTCCATTATCCTAGTTATATCTATATGTAAGGGATAAAACTTACTTTTTTTTCTAATATCCATTACTATTACACAACATCTTTTATCGACTTTAAGTGTTCTATAAACCTCAGAATATATGTTTTTTAATTCTTTTAAAAAATCTTTATACTCTGAAATGTTTCCTACATCTTCTTTTAATTTACTATAATTTCTCGTGTTCTTTTTATCAACAGTTCTTTTTCTATTTAATATATCCCAATAAGGTGGAGAATTTATACAAAGATCAATTGATTCATCTGGTATTTTTTTCAATTCTTCTTTAGCATCTCCTAAATATAATTCTGATTTGAATAATATAGATGGATTATTGGTAAGTGTTGTTTGTTGTTGACTAATTCTTTGTTTCGTTATTTTAAAAAATTCTGGATTTAAATCTATTCCAATTCCTTTTTTATTGAGATTCTTTGCAGCAACTAATGTTGATCCGATTCCCATAAAAGGATCTAAGATAATATCACCATCATTCTTTGTGTATATCTTTATCAATTTTTCACATAATTGCACAGGAAACATTGCAGGGTGTTTTATTTTTCTTTCTTCGCTACTTTTCCTAATATCTCTCCAAATTGAAAATGATTCTTGTAACCATTCCTTACCATTTAAATTATTCATTCTTTCTGCCATTACTCTCACCCTTTCTTCCAATGTTTTTTACTCATAACATCTTTTAATGAATTTTCTATATTATTTATTTCGTCATCATTTAAATTATATGTTTTATATAAATACTGATTTAATTTATTATAAAAATAGAAAAAACTATCTGAATATTTGTCTTTGATAGAAAGTAATTTATCAACCAACTCGTCAATCTCATTTAAAGTTCTTTGATCTGGAATGATTATTGGTATTTTTCCTATATATGCTTTATCAGTGTGCATTGTAAAATTCGAGTTTAAATATATAACAAATATCATAAAGAAATTTACTAATCTTGAATTAAGTAGTCCAACAAAATATTTCGAAAGTGATTTATCATAAAGAATAATATTAGTAACAGTGTCTATAGATATTTCATTCTCTAAACTCAGCGTCGCAAATATTCCTCCCTCTTTAGAAAATATGTTCTGTAAGACTATTTTGTCACTTTTTAACTTTCCTATTTTTCCTAATTCATTGTTTCCTAAAACAGAAGTATTTAAATAGAGAGGATACTTTATTCCAAACCTTTGAATTGATTTTCCTCTAAAACAAATATTAGTAAAATCTCTACACATTTCACTACTTAATGATTGATGGATCGGATGAATTGATATACCTCTGAATATTTCACCATAATCTATTAATTTATCTTTAATCTGTAAAAATTTGTTGGATAAACTAATAATATCTTTATTAGAAAAAATTGGAAAAAATGAATATTTTATAAATTCCTTCTGTTTAAATTTATAAGAATTAGCCTTATTAAAAACTCTATCCCTTTCATAAGGAATTATTAAAACATCATTATTTAATCTTTTTTCTTTTATTTTTTCTTTTTGTAGTATCATAATTATCTGATCGCCTCTAACATCTTTAAAATGGTGATTTAGATCCAATATAATCTTTATTTTAAAATTATTTATTATAAAATTTCTCAATTTATGAAAAGAACTGACTCTTATTATATTTTTAGGTAAAACAAATGCTAGAACCCCTCCATCTTTAAGTAGTTCAAATGATTTAACCATCATAAGACTAGCTGAGTTAGCAACACCATTCAATACTTTTTTAAAAATATAATCATTTAAAGAATAATCCTTGTTATCTCTCTTTAGATTTTTAAATGGTGGATTTCCTAAAATTATATCAAAGTGCTTATTATCAAAATCCTTTTTAAGGTTAATATCTTTTAATGAATTCTTATTTATCAAATTTTTTATATCCAATTTATTGTTGATTTCAATGTTTATCTTACAAATTTTTAACGCCAACGGATCAATATCTATTCCATAGACGTTCTTTATATTTTGATTATTTCTTTTCAACACACCCAAAAGAAAGGCACCAGCACCACACGCAGGATCTAATATCCTACTATTTTCATCAATTTCTATGTTGTCGAGTATAAAATTTACTAACTCTTGATGCGTATAAAACTGAGCATACTTTTTTTTGTTTTTCGAAAATTTTTCAAAAATAGAACTTAAAATATCCTTTTCAGTACTAATATTTGATAGTTCTATTGATTCGATTTCTTTTTTTGAAAAGATATTTTCAAGTCTTTCCTTTATTAAATCATCTTTTATTTGTATATCCATAATATTCAAAAAACCCCCAATCACCACAAAAAAGATCAATCATATTCAATTTTCCCATATTACCACATTATTTCCAATCTTTAAATCTAATTCCTAGGCCAACAAATCCACACATAAAATGCTCCAAATACAACAACCGCCACCAAGAGGCAAATTACTGGATTTCCCAAGAGATAATACATAATAGTATGTTAACATACATAAATATAAAGCTTTCGGTTAACATACTCTATTTATGGTAAAAGTCATAAAACTTATGATAAGAAAGAGCAAAAAAGGTAAAAAATATTATAGATACACTATTCCCATCTCAAATGAGCTTTTCAATGAGGCTGGCTTTGACGAAAATGATGACTTCAAACTCGAGGCTGAGAAGGGGAAGATATTGGTCAAAAAGGGGAAAAAATAAGTATTTAAATCAATATTCGCTTATTATAATTAGGTGATTATGGTTATAAGCCATCGCATCACCTCCTATGAATTGACGGTGTAAGATGAACTCCATAATTCCTTGGGGCTCTTACATTTGAATGATATTCGCTATTGTTTATTTTTCGTAGTGACCAAAAACTTTTAGGCAGTGCGCTGGATGCAATTTGATATCTATAAAATGAAAGTTTTCGAGTTTGTTCAGAAAATTTTTGTTTAGCTTGAAAGCAGCGCCTGCAACAAAATCAGCGAACCTTAATTCAGTATTAACTTTCCTGTCACCAAAAGATAAACTAAAATCATAATTACTATAATTAGAAATTTCTTTGCATATGTTGATTGCAACCTCTGGCCTGTATAGGTACCTCTCCTTACACAAGGTTACAGGATATGGGTAATACTTAACGGAACACGTCTTTAAAAGGATGGAATAAAACAATCCGTACATTCTCTCTTTGAAATATTTTTTACGATGCTTGTATATTTTCTCATATTTTAACCAATCCTTATTTTCAAGGCGAGCAACACGCATTTGAATATCATTAGAATTCATAAATTCTATTATTGGTTTAAGTTCGTCTTCTTTTAGACGAGATGCTTTAATTCTTTTGCTTGTGTATGAAGGGAATTCGGCTTTGAAATCTTTATAAAATTTATTCATAAAATTTCTATTAATGCTAAATAAACCAAAAGCTGTTTTTCCGGGAGGACTGCCACTAACATCTATTGTATGATGCAGTAATTTATATTTTCCTTTTTTTCGGTCTTCAATTCGCTTTTCTTTTCCCATAATCTTAATTAAAAGAAAAGATATTTAACAGGTTAGTGCAGCAGCTCGATTGGAAAGAACAAGAAAGAAGACCCTCGCGTCTGCCCCAAGTGTAAAAGTCCTTATTGGGACAGTGCTAGGAAGAAGAGATAAACGAATAATGTTTTTTATAAACTAAAACTGAGGGAAATCTTCGTGTTGAAAGTGTTCACATGAATCAAAACCGGTTATCTCTCCACATGAAAACAAATTACCTTTAATATTGTATTCAGATTCGT
>JBDRBU010000098.1:0-23279 GCA_043822305.1 Candidatus Firestoneibacteriota bacterium | reverse complement strand
CCTCCTGAATTTCCTTTTATTCCTTTCATCAAACTTTATTATACCATATATCATTTCATTTTTGTATATCTTTTTAATTTTTCTGTAAATAAATTTATTTTTTATCCTCTAAATCATAGTTTTGGGACAGCCTCTATAACTAGTTTTAACAACTTCAAATTTAAAAAATTAATAAATATAAATCGGATATAGATTTTCTTTCAAAGTTTTAAAGTTTTCTTTTGAGATTAAAAAATAGGAATTTTCGGTTTGCAAGATTATTTGACACCTTTCTTTTATATTTGCTGAAATATCATTATATATTGTTTTATCAATAAAAGCGAAGACCTTCTTTTGCTCTAAATCCTTAATAAATTCATTCTCATCTTGATACGGACGGCTAATTCTTCTGTCCACATAAAAAGAAAAATCTGCTAATATCCCCCAATAGTCTGCCCTGTAATTCAATATAGTATCTTCTTTTTTAACAAGATTTCTAATATATGGGGTCATTTTTTTAATTTCTGTTTTATCCGGGGAATTTATTTTTCCGAAATATAAAGGAAAAGTTGAAGTTGCAATTAATGATACCAAAGCAAGGCATATAGCAAATATTAAAACCTTTTTAAAAATTTTATTGGTGATTATTTCCCCGTAAACTAATCCAATAAATACCGCAAAAGAAGGATATATGGGAGCCATATATCTAAAATATTTAGTTTGCCCTGCACTAAAACCAAGAAGTATTATAGCCATCCATAAAACAAATAACAGCAGCATATTATGGGTTGCTTTCATTTTTTTTATGTACACATATAAAGAGTAAATCAAAAATGGTATCCAAGGCCAATAATGTCTACTTAATTCTTTAATATACCAGAACATTCCACAAACTTTATTTATTATGCCTGTGGTTTGTCTTTCCCCGTGGGTAAAATTCACCAATATTTGTCCGCAAATGTAATTAATATAAAAATCATTAAATTTCCCAACATTTATTAAAGGTGTAATCCAACTGCCTATAACAAGAAGAATAATTATATTCCCTAAAATAAACCACCCGTTAATTAACTCTTTGAATTTTTTTGCAAATATTAGATATAAAAATGAAACTGCAACAACTGCAAGAGCAGGAATACCCTTTGTTAGTATCGAAAGACCTGTAAATATTCCATAAAGAATATAATACTTTTTATTTTTATTTATGGCTAAAACAAAAAATAGTATTGCCCCAGTCATGAAAAAAGCCAAAGGGACATCTAATTGACATTTTCTACCTAATTCAAGAAATGGCTGAGTGGTTGCTAAAACAAATCCTGATAAAAAAGCAGTTTTATGATTTCTAGAAATAATAAATGTAAGAAAATATACTAATATTACTGTTAAGAATCCCAGAAAAGCAGAAACAAACCGGGCTGCAAATTCATTGATACCAAATATCTTAAAACTGATTGCTGTCATCCAATAAAACATAGGTGGGTGCAAAAAACAATCTGCTAATTGATCTGAATATTCATAATGCGGTACAACCCAATCATTTGTCCTTAAAATAGTCCTTGATATAGTTGCGTATGCACACGAATCTAATCCTAAGTCTCCTTCCCAAAGATTTGCAAAAAAAACAACGGAAGAAAACAAAATCAAAATTAACAAATATAACTTTGCTTCTTTAAAACTAAATATTATTTTACTTTTAATAATTTCCATTCAATCTTACCTCCTTGAATTTGCCCTTGGAGAAATTGTATAATTTTATTAAACCACCCACTTTTTATTTTTTTCAACATAAATTATCCTCCTAAAAAATAATTTTTAACTTTTTTAAATACAATCATTTTACTCTTTCAATCAGATTATGTCCATAAATAAGTTTTTTATTCTCCTGATGATATTCAAAATCTCCTTTGGGTCTCAAAAATTTTTGACATTACCGAATAATATCGCTTTTCTTTGTCAAATAATAAGTGGAATTAACTGGTAATATAGTATCATTTTTATCTGTAACTCTTACTGGACTTCCTCTATTTAAATTCCATTCACCTTTCAAAATAGGTGCCTCAGGATAATATGTTGATTGAGCAAAATATACTTTCTTATTCATTAAAAAATATCCCTCCCACATTATATCCCACCAGACATTCCCGCCTGGAATATTAACTGAGTTGACATTTTTATCCTTTTCGAGTTTTTGTAAATCTGCCATATCTTCACTAACAACAAGATGATGTTTAAACATATAAATTGAGTTACTGCTGACACAAAGAGAATTAATAAAGATTAAACCAACCATTGTATAAAAAGCGATTTTATTGTATTTGTCCTTAAAAATAATTAACAAGGAAGCTAAAAGTAATGGCAGGAAAAATGTTATAAATTTAAATTGCTTATATCCGCCAAAACCATGTTCTACGGGGTCTGATTTGGTTGCTAACACTAAAGTACCGAAAATAATTATTACAATAAAAAAAATGGATATTATGAATATTTCCTTGTTCTTTTTAAAAATATTTACAAGTCCGTGAATAACAGGTATTAATAAAATACCCGTTAAGACAACCATAATAACCAAAGGGCTAGATAATCTGAATTTGCCGGGCACAAAACCAAGTGCCGTGTCAATTGAAATCCAGGAGATGAACCAACCACATAGAACATTTTTAGTAAATAAAGTATACTCTAAAACAGTAATAAATCTAAATGGCGAAAGTAAAAAAACAATAACTATACTAACCAAATAAAAAGAGAACCATCTTAAAAATGTCTTAAATGATCTTTCATATAAAGAAAAAACGATTGAATAAAAAACAATCAAACAACCGGTAATAAAAAACATATGAGGATAAGTTAAGGAAAATCCCCAATTAACCATTACCAAGAATGGTAAAAAAAACAACATTTCATAAAACTTTTTTAGTCTAATAGTAATTGTATTAATTAAAACAAAGAATAACATTAAACTGGTAGCTATTATCTGTGCTTCAAATCCATTGTACACAACACAGTACATAATAGAACTTAAACCATATAGTAAAGTAATTACCGAGGATGGAAAAGCATCATATTTAAAATTTTTCCTCAGCACAACATATAGTAAGAAAACAGAGAAAATAAAAAACATATTAACGCTTATATTTTGCACCTGAAAAGGTTCCAGTTTAAAAACCGAACTAAAAAAAGCCGTATTTAAATAAGACCCAAATATGGTTTTTTGCGGCAGCCACAAATCAGCAAAATAATTGGTTGAATTTATTGCACTTATATTTAATTCCTGCATTCCTCTTGAAAATCTGGCATAATTTACAATATCACAATTACCATAACTTATACTTGTAAGGTAACATTCCTTGACGGATGGAAATGACAGAATGAAAAATACTAAAATAGCAATAAAGGATGGGATTAACAACTCTTTATTGTAGTATTCCTCTATACTTTCATTCTTTTTATTAACCTTAACAAAGATAGCAATTACCAAAAACAATAATGATAATAGCAATATGTACATATAGTACTCATTTGTGCCATTAAACTTTGTATTATATAAAAACCATCCGGCAAGAGTTAAAAAACAATAACCTATAACCGGCGATAAAAATAACAAATACTTTTTTAAAATTTTTGGAGAGAATATAATGCTTAAACCCAAACCAAGATATGTAAATAATGCATAAAAACCAAAAGAATACAAAATAAATTTGAAATTGAATACTCCGGGTTTAACAAACAAATATAAGCCACAGAAAAACAAAATTAGTAAAAATACAAGCAACAACACTATATTTTTTTTCTTGCTGAAATATTCAGTCATTAGAGTTTTCTCCAATACTCTTTTTGTATATTTTTAACTTTTTAAAATTACTGTTATTTTATTCTTTCAATCAGATTATATCCATAAATAAGTTTTTCGTATATTTTTTGAACATTTCTTTTTAGAACATTTAACCTTCTTTGCCACCAATTCCCTTCTGGACTTCGCCCCCACTTGTTGATGAATTTCTTTTCATTCTCCAGATGATATTCAAAATCTCCTTTTGGCCTCAAAAATTTTTGAGTAATCTGGCTAAAATGATGGACAAGAACAGAACCAGTAGTGGCTGTCTTTATTCCTTTTTCCTGACACCGCCAGAGAAAGTCCATATCTTCAAAAGTTCCTATAATAAACTGTTCGTCAAAAAAACCAACTCTTTCAAAAACCTCAGATTTGATAAGCATACAAGCAGCAAAGACCTCATGCCTCTTTGCTTTTTTACATCTTTTGGAAAAGGAATCGGCATATTCAATCAGGTTATAATCCAATACCCCCTCTCTTATTGCTGGACCGACTATACCATATCTACTTTTCTCCATAAATTTTACCAGTCGCCCCAACCAATAAGGTGTAACCAAAATGTCGTTATTCATAATCACTTTATAACCACTCTGGCTTACTTTAATTCCCTGATTCCAGGCATAAGCACATCCAAGATTCTCTTTATTTGTAATCACCCGAGCATCAACTTTCTTAAGATAATCCGCAGTTCCATCGGTTGAGCCATTGTCAATGATGATGAGTTGATAAGGTAAATCTGTATAATTTCTAAGATAGTTAAAACATTGCATAGTATAATCCAACTGATTATAAACAGCAATAATGATGTTTATATCTTTAATAGTAGACATAAATATTATATCTTATTCTTCCACCAGTATTTGTACCCGACTGCTTAAAAACAAAATAATGTTGACCTGTCGTAGCCAAACCTTGTAAACTTGTAATATTCATAGAACCCGTTCCATTTGTATTTAAAATATCTTCTGGTGTCCCAGTTCCCATACCTAATTTTGACAATCCTGATAAGGATAACAAAGTGGAAGTAATTTCATTAGAAAGATTCTCTCCATCAAGATACACTTTCATATCATTTAGATATGTTTTTTGAACAGTAGAAACTGAACCTGCATTTACTCCAGTAGAACCTATAGTAAAATAGAAAGAATGGGTATGATCTACATTAGCAACGGAAGAAGATTCAGTAGTTATTAAACCTCCTGTTGATCCTCCAGTATTTGTATCACCATGAATCGAAGTGGCCCCATATACCGGTGAAAGTATAATATTATGTGTATGTACATGAACATGATTCTGATTTTGTCCACTTGTAGTTCCATCTCCAGTATGAACATGCGCACCAAGTTCCGTATAATACTGTGTGTTAAACTTTTCTCCCCATAAATACATTTTTATTGTCTTGGGAACTTTTTCTAAATGGATATAACATTTTTCTGAAACATTGCTATCAATATCTCCACAACCCATATAAACCATTGGTGTGTTTACAACTTCTGCTCTGTTTGAATATTCTGACCTCATGGCATATGCTACACTTGTAATTCTTTGTCTTGGGGAAAGTGTTTCACTTTCTACTTTCATTTCTAGCCAGTAATTAATACTAAAATCTAAATCTGATTGAAATGGATAAGTACCAGAGCCAAGTAAAACATTAAATACACCCTTTGTTACAGTAACAGGATATGTTCCTGTCCACCTTGTCTGAACAGATGCTTCTGTATCATACATAGAAAACACTATAGTTTTCGTTCCAGTTATTGGGTTACCATTCTTGTCGGTTAATTTACCCGAATAGTTTATCAACTGCGGAACGGCACTAAAACCTATACTGACCCAAAACAAACAAACTATTACACACAACATTTTTCTCATACATCTACCCTCCTTTGGAAATTCCTAGCTATAATAATACATTACAACTACATATCCATTTGTTATATTAATTAAACACCAATTATTTAATTTAGTAAAAACCAAAGAAATATCTTCTTCTTTTTCTTTATTTGGTAAAAACGCCCATCCAAATTTTCGCATTCCATTAATATAAAAATTTTCTAAACCATATTTTGAATCTTTAATCTTATAAAATAATGTTATGGACTTTTCTTCTCCAGACACTCTTTCAATACATAATTCTGTTATTCCACCAATGGGTTTTGGAACATCTTTTAATTCTTTTTCTTTATTTTTTACTTTTTCTTCTATTTCATACCTTAAAACAATATTTCCTTCCTTTTGAGGTAAAACTTGAATAGTATTTTTTAAAATTCCTTTCTCAAAAGAAGCCATTCCATATTTATCATTAAACATCTTTGATTGAATCTCTTTATATCCATCTTTTTTAAATCTTTCTTTATAAAAATTTAAAATTTCCTTTGAGGAATCTTTTGAATAAAATACTTTGCCTTTTGCATCGTTACCATTTACTATTAAATCAACCTGATTTAAAAACTTAAAATCTACTCCCTTTGGAATATCTTCATAGACTAAGGCAAATAAATTAAAACAGAGTATTAAATTTATTGCAAAAATTTTAAGGTTTAGAAATCTCAAACTTCCAATCTCCTTTTTCTATTTTTTCCCCATAATGTTTTATCCTTCCAGTAATATCTTTTATTCGCCAACTATCACCGCTTATCACAAATTTTTCTTTAATCTCATATGGAGGAAAATATTCAGGGAATAAATAAAAATAATAAGAAGCAGTAATACCACTTTGTGTTGTTTTATAAAAAACTCTTATTTTTTCAATTCCACTATCAATAGACAATAAAGCAGGATTTATAAATTTGTTCTTTGACAAGTATTCTGTCATTTCTGCTTTTACTAATTCATCTGGAATGTCTTCTTTAGCCAGCCAGGCACCATACCTGGACGCAACTGCTAATTTTTGTTTTACAACATACATAGATGATAAATTAACAAAACCTATCCAGAAAATTAGTAAAATAGGAACCATCATAACAAATTCTACTAATGCTTGACCACGATTCTTTAATGAAAAATTATTCCATTCAACCATGGAATTTTTCCACTTATTGGTGTTAATTTTGCATAAAAATTTGGGTCCCATAAACCTCCTAGGTATCCTATATCTAAATATTCATCATTTTCTCTATAAGGCATCGCCTGAGATATAGCCGTCATTATTGGAATTCCTAAATTTAAAATACATCCTCCAAATGGAATTCCTTCATCTTTTCTATGCGACATGAATCTAATAAAGGGTCCGGTTTCATTCTGTTTTACCCAAAACATTGGCGAGTCTTTTTCCATAAATGTTGGTATTTCTATTTTAAGCAAATGCATGTTATGCCTTCTTACCCTCAAAGAAAACATTCCTATTCTAGGTGGTAATGGTTCAAATATAGATTTATCTATATTTGAAGAAAAATTCATCCCGGCGGCAAGTCCAGCCAAACCTGGAAAACTTTTTTTGGCTCCATCCTGTACTTTTTGAATTATCCGAACTAATTCAAAATCAAAATCAAGTAGAAGGAATTTAGCCATATCACCACCTGCGGCAGCAACTAATGCCCAGTTTAAATCTGCTATCCCATTTAAACCCCTTGCCTGCCATAAGGCAGCAGTATATGCTGCGGCATCAGTTGCATTCTGAAGTTTTATCCTATAATAAACCATCTTGCCCGTTGCTAAAACAAAGGCTAAAATTACTAACAAAACTGGAATAAATAGTAAAACAAAGACCACTATTTGACCTTTTTGCTTTTTCATTTTTCTATTGGCAGTCTTGTGGAGGAAGTTACAGGTATATAAGGCAAAATCCCTCCTAATATTGGAATAATCGGCTTCAATAGATATGTTACAGTAACTTCTAACTCAAGACCATAAAATTTCATAGTTACTATTGGCAAAAACAGCGCTTCTTTTGTTTTTAAAGAAAGCAAAACCGCTCTGGCTGCACTTTGTGCACAACTAATAGGTTGATCCGGTAATTGTGTGTGAACAATAGCAGATCTTGCAGCACAAAACGAAGCATAGTTTACTATGTAATATGTATTAAACAATATACCTATCTGAATTATACATAGTAAAAAGAAAATTAAAACCGGAAAAACTAAAACCGACTCAACTAATACTTGCCCTTTCAATATATTCCTCCACATGTTTAGAAATTTAATTTATGGAATAGGAGCATTAGCTTCAGTTACTACTTTAGCTGATGTAGTCTTAAATAAAGTACTTATTGCTGGACCAAAAACTCTAAATCCCGCGATCGCAACAGCAACAATTAGCGCTATAATCAAAATATATTCTGTTGTGGTTTGACCTTTTTGATTTTTCATAATACTTTCACCTCCTTTTTAATATTTAATTTTTTATGGTAACGGAGAACAAATTATCGCTGATAAAAATTTCCAGTAAGATATTATTGATGTCTTAAAAATGTAATATACTCCACTTAAAGAAGATACTACCAATGCAACTACTAAGACATACTCTACTAAAGTTTGCCCTTTTGAAAACTTCTTCAAATTTCTATCTCCTTTAAGTATTTGGCTGATTCCTCGGGCGGGGTAGGATTAATGTAAAATCCAGAACCTAATTCAAAACCTGCTAATTCGATTAGTTTTGGAGTAATCTCAACATGCCAGTGCATATAATGACCATCTTCATCTTGTTCTCTTAAGGGAGAAGTATGAATAATATAATTATAAGGTGGGTCGTTTAAAGCTTTCTTTATTTTAAGTAATGTATCTTTTAGTATTTTTGCCAGGTCAAATGCTTCTTCATCAGAAATTGTTAAAAAATCTGCATTATGCCTTTTGGGTAGTATCCATGTTTCAAAAGGAAATCTTGGTGCAAATGGAGCAAATGAAACAAAATTTTTATTCTCTAAAATAACTCTAACCGAATCTTTAATTTCCTGCCTTATTATATCACAAAAAACACATCTTTCCTTATATTCATAATGAAACTTCGCACCGTTTATCTCCTCAGCTACTCTCTTCGGGATAATTGGAGTGGCGATCAACTGCGAGTGAGGATGTTCCACAGAAGAACCTGCCATCTCACCATAATTTCTAAAGATAAGTATATACTCAAATCTAATGTCATTTTTTAAATCAAGAGATCTTGTTTTATATACCCCTATAACCTTTTGAATTTGTTCATAATCCAAATCTGTTATACTTTTATCATGATCAGGAGTTTCAATTATAACTTCATGTGCACCTACACCATCCATTACATCGTACATCCCTTCACCGCGACGATTTAAACCTCCTTCGATTCTTAAAACCGGGAATTTATTTGAAACAACCCTAACCTGCCATCCAGAAGTATTTGGAGAAGAAGGTGGATTCCTTAAGGCGAAAATCTCTGGGGGTGTTTTGTCTTCATTTCCATAACAGAATGGACAAAAACCGTGTTTTCTTTCTGCACTAACTGACTTAGAAAAATCAGATGGCTTTCTTACTCTTTCTGTAGAAATAATAACCCATCTATTAGAAACGGGGTCCTTTCTGAGTTCTGGCATATAATCTCCTTATCAAAAAAAAATTTTACCATATCAAATTATTTCAGGGGTAGATAGTGTTGGAGGTTCTATATGTACAGATTGCACATCTACAGGTTTTGCCTCGGATTTTTCAAGGAGTTTACGATACACAAAAGTATAAGCAAGACATGTGACGGGTATAGTTACGATCAGTCCGACTAAAAGGCATAAAGCACCTAATAAATTTACTCCAACAAGTACTAATCCGAATAAAAACAAATTCCATTTAGATCCTTGTGTTATCTTTCCACTTTTTTTAATTGCCTCTACCGGGCCCATCTCTTTATCTACTATTAAATAAGTAAAAAATTGATATTTAATCATAAAAATAATCCCGGGTATAACCAATAAAATAAAACCACCAATAACAATTAAACCACAAAGAAGAAAACCACCAAGATATTTAAAAAACAAATAGTAATAATCATACAGGTCGGTTAGTTGGGATTTTTGCTTATCGTAAAGTTTAAGATAAATCTTAGTTGCTCCTATTCCTGTGAAAACTGACAGAATAAAACTTATAATGTTAATGTTAAAACTAATTAAAGGATAACTTCCTTGAGTTAAAACTACTATTATTTCTAAAATACCAGTCACCACAAATACAATCGAATAAACAATGGCCAGAAAACCCAGATTGGGCTTCATAAGATTCCATCCAACTTTTATTGCTTCGGATTTGGAAAATTTTTTTTCACTCATTTTGCCTCCTATAAAAATTATACACTTTAAAATTATTTTTTACAAGTAAATAATATGGCAACAGTTTAATAATTATTTTTAGATGTAGTCGCAAGCTTTAGCTTGCGGGAATTATTGTTTAAATTACATTTTTCGCAGGCTGAAGCCTGCGGCTACCAAACCATACACCTTTCACTGACCTATTACGCTTTATTTTAACTTTTCATTTATTGCTCTGGCTGCTCTTTTTCCCGCACCCATGGCGGCAATAACCGTCGCCGCACCTGTGGCCATATCTCCACCCGCATAAACATTTGGCATACTCGTTTCCCCTGTCACTTCGTCTGTGATAATATTTCCATGACTGCCTAATTTTAACTCGGGCATACTTTGCGGAACTAAAGGATTTGGTGCCTGCCCTATGGCAGAAATTATTGTATCAATTTCCATTACATATTCCGAATCTGGGATTGGAACTGGCCTTCTTCTTCCTGATGAATCTGGCTCGCCTAATTTATTTTTTATACATTTCATGGCTTTTACTTTTCCTGTTTCACTATCTCCAATAACCTCTACGGGATTAGTTAAAAGATGAAATTTTATTCCTTCTTCTTTCGCATTTTCTATCTCCTCTTTTCTGGCCGGCATTTCCTGCTCACTCCTTCTATAGACAATATAAACCTCTTCTGCTCCGAGTCTTAAAGAAACTCTTGCAGAATCCATGGCCACATTTCCTGCGCCCACCACCGCAACCTTTTTGCCAATTTTAACCGGTGTATCAGTTTCCGGAAACTTATATGCTTCCATTAAATTCACTCTTGTTAAATATTCATTTGCAGAATAAACTCCGCTTAAATTTTCTCCGGGAACTCCAAGAAAACTTGGAAGTCCCGCACCAGTTCCAATAAAAACAGCCTTAAAACCATCGTTAAAAAGCTCGGGAATAGTTATTGTTTTCCCTATTAAAACATTTGTCATAATTTGGACACCAAGTTTGATGAGGTAGTTTATCTCAATATCAAGAATTTCTTTTGGCAAACGAAACTCTGGAATCCCGTATCTTAAAACTCCACCGGCCAGATGTAACGATTCAAAAATAGTAACATCATATCCATATTTTGCCAGATCTCCCGCGCATGTTAACCCTGCTGGGCCACTTCCAACGACTGCTATTTTTGCAATTTTTTCTTTTGGAATTTCTACTATGTTAGATTCTATAAGTCCAGAAGACTTTTCCCAATCAGCCGCAAATCTCTCAAGCCTTCCTATTCCTACTGGTTCCATCTTTTTACCTAAAACACATTTTAATTCACATTGCTCTTCCTGTGGACATACCCGACCACATATAGCCGGAAGACTGTTTTTCTCTTTTATCTTTTTTATGGCAGAATTATAATCTTTATCTTTTATTAATTTAATAAAGGCAGGTATGTCTATTTCAACCGGACAACCATCAATGCAAACTGGTTTTTTACATTGCAAACATCTTTTTGCTTCTCTTAAAGCCATTTCCTCGCTATAACCTAAGGCAACCTCAAAGAAATTTTTAATTCTTTCTTCCGGTTTTTGTTTTGGCATTCCAGTTTTTTTAGGTTCAACGGCCATGTCTTATCCTCCAATCTTACATTTATGTTCAAATCTTTCTTTTGATAATTTTTCTTGTTCTTTAAACTGGTTTAATCTTTTTGTTAACTCATCAAAATCAACCAGATGTCCGTCAAATGACGGACCATCTACACAGGCAAACTTTGTTTTACCATCTATAGTTACCCGGCATGCTCCACACATCCCTGTGGCATCAAGCATAACTGGATTTAAACTAACAACAGTCTTCACATTAAATCCTTTTGTAAGATTAGATATAACTTTCATCATAATTATGGGGCCAACGGCTAAGACCAGATCAATTTCTTTATCTTTAGTTAGAAGTTCTCTTAAAACATCAGAGACAAATCCTTTTCTTCCAGACGAGCCATCATCTGTGGTGATATAGAACTCATGACTAATTTCTTTTAATTCATTTTCAAAAAATAAAAGTCCTTTATTTCTAGCGCCTATTATGGTTATAACATATTTTCCAGATTCTCTTAATTCTTTTACTTCTGGATATATTTCCGCAATACCAACACCACCACCAATGCATATTATTTTTTTAGCATGACCAAAATCAGTAGGCTTTCCAAGTGGACCGAGTAAATCCAAAATAGCATCTCCTTCGTTTAATGTGCCCAGATGTATGGTAGATTTACCAACTTCCTGAAAGACAATAGTAATGGTTCCTTTAGTAGGATTTTTATCAGCCATGGTTAAAGGGATTCTTTCTCCTTTTTCATAAATTCTTAAGACTACAAATTGACCACTTTTTGCAGATTTTGCAATCAAAGGTGCTTCGATCTCAATGAGTTTAGTAGTTTCCGAAAGTATTTTCTTCCTGACTATTTTAAACATATTTTTTATCCCCTCATTTTCATTTATGTTTATAATTCCTTAATGCTTCTGATGCTTCTGATGTGCCTATTTTCTCCAAAGCATCAACGGCCGAGGAACGAACTGACATATCTTCATCTTTTAAGGCTTCAATTAAAACAGGGATAGATGAGGAACCTAATTTTACTAATGAATTCTTTGCAGATAAACGCACCTTATTATTTTCATCCTTTAATGCAGAGATAAGGAATGAGGCAATCTCTTTTTTCTTTTCTTTTTCCAATAACGGACTTAACCTACCTAAGGCTTCTGCAGAAAAATATCTTATATCTTCGTCTTTATCTTTTAAAACTTCAATCAGTTCCGGAATAATCTGTTTGGCCGTATAAGAATCTCCAACATCTCCTAAGGCCACAACAGATGCTAGCCGAACATCTTTTTCTTTATCCTTTAAAGCCTCAATTAAAGATGGAATGGCTTCTAGAATAGATGGAACTGTTTTTCCTATTTTCCCTAATATAAAAGCAGAAGAAGCACGAATCTCTTTATCTTCATCTTTTAAAGCATCCTTTAAAGCAGAGATACCTTTCTCTCCTATTTTCATCAGGATGTTTTTAACTTTTGCTTTTATCCAAGCATCCTTATCGCTTAAAAGTTTAACAATAGAAGGAATAATTTCTTTATGGCTGAAACTTAATTTCTCAAGGGCAAAAGCAGCGTTTATAGCCGTAGGCAAATCTTTTAAGGCTAAGATTAAATATGGTGTGGATTCTTTGGAAAAATAAGGAATGTTACTTAAAGCTTCTACGGCACTATTTTTAACATAAATATCTTCATCTTTAATCCTTTCGACAATAGCAAAAAAAATCTCCTTTGAATTTAAATTTAAACCTCCTAAAGCAGAAACAGAATGTAAACGAACATATTTATTCTTATCTTTAGCAGATAAAATTAAATTAGAAACTACTTCTTTATCAATCAGACTTATCTTTATCAGTGATTTTTCAGCAGCCGAACGCACAAAATTATATTCATCTCGAAAAACGTTTATTAAAGAAGATGTAATCTCTTTCGTGTTAACTTGCATATTAGAAAGTGCATCAGCCGAAGATATTCTAACATTCAGATCAACATCATTTAATGTAGAAATTAAAGCAAAAACTACTTCTGATGATGCTTTTTCTATTTTAGAAAGAGAAGTTATTGAATTTAAACGAATATCTTTGTCTTTGTTTTTTAACTCTGTTAATAATTTTGGAACTACTTCTTTAGCCTTGGGTCCAATCTCTCCCAATATTTGCATTATACATATTTTTATATCCTCATTATCAAAAGATTTCATAATAATTGCGATTATTTCCTCGTTGTCTTTTCCCATTTTTACAAGTGTTTCCATAACACATGAACGGACTATTAAACTCCTATCCTTTAAACTCTCCAAAAGCATTGATACAACTTCTTTATCAGAAGTCTTTAACTTACCAAGTATATATACTACTTGAAATCTTACTATCTCGTTTTCGCTCTTTAAAGCATTCACAATTTCAGGAATATTTATACTACCTACTTTTATAAGCGCATCTCTAGCCGAAGCACTTACATCTTTTTCTCTATCACTTAATGCAGGAATCAACGCACTAACTACTTCTTTTGCTGAGGGCTTTATTTCGCCTAAAATATATGCAGAATGAACTCTAACAAATTTATCTTCATTTTTAAGTGCTAAGATTAAATGAGGAACAGCCGGCTGACCTATTTTAATCAAGGTTTCTTCCACAGTTGTTCTAACACCTAAATTTTTTTCTTTTAATACAGAAATTAAAGTTGGCACTGATGGAAGTCCTATTTCCAAAAGAACCTCTGCTGCTTTTAAACGAACAGATAAATCATTATCTTTAAGAGATTCCGCAACCTGTAAAACTAATTCCTCTTTTGATTTATTATCAAGTTGAGAAGCTTCTTGCAACGCTAAAACACGTTCATTATGATCTGTTGAAACTAATCTTTGATTTAACGAAGCACACCCAGAAATAAGTAAATATGTGACCAGAAGCAAATAACAAGTTTTCATTTAATCCTCCTGTAGTTGTAAGTATTCAGTGAAAGCCCTCTATTTTTTAATTCCCCCTTAATAAAGGGGGTTAGGGGGTTGTTTAATTACAAGTTTCAGTTTGCTAAATAATATTTTATGGTTAAGTTCTCTTACACGAAATTTCGATGTCGGGTTCGTCCCTTAAGCCCGACTTATCCTAACTTTATTTCTTTTCTTTCCTTTGAAGATTTATATATCGCCAGTATAATTTCAACAGATTTTCTAGCGTCAACAGGATTTACTTCTGGTTGTTTCCCCTGCAATATAGCATTAGTAAAATCCTGTATTTGCATTGTATGACCTATGTAAGTCATGGCCGTTGCCGAAGCAGATGCTGTTGCTTTTACACTTTTAGTACTATCTTCAAATTTAGATGTTAAATCTTCCTCTCCTTCAAATTGCCATTTTACTATAGTGTTATTATCCTCCAGCACAACACTTCCTTTTTCGCCAAGAATCTCTATCTTTCTTGAAAATCCTGGATATATAGAAGTCGTCCCTTCTATAACTCCTAAGGCACCACTTTTAAATCTTAATACGGCCACGGCTGTATCTTCTACTTTTATATCTCTGGTTAAAGTAGCAGCATAAGCACTTACTGAGGCAACATCACCCATGTAATATAATAGCAAATCAATCCCATGTATGGCCTGATTCATCAATGCACCACCACCATCTAATTCCAATGTTGCGCGCCAACCTGAACTTTTATAATACTCTGGTGAACGGTACCATTTGTTATACATATCTCCCAGAACCACCTTCCCAAATTTACCCTGTTCTATCGTCTCTTTTATTTTCTTCGCATTCTCAAAATACCTACCTTGAAATACGCAAGCAAGTTTTTTACCTGTTTTTTTAGAAGTCTCTATCATCTTATCTATTTTTTCTAAAGTAACTTCAATAGGTTTCTCAGTTAAAACATGTTTACCTGCTTGCATAGCCTCTAGGGCTATCTGCATATGAAGTCCAGAAGGCACCCCAATAGTTACAGCATCAATATCTTTTCTTTCTATCATCTTTTTATAATCATCATACCAATCCACTTTATACTCTTCCCCTGTTTTCTTCGCCTTTTCAGCAACATTATCTGAAACCGCTATTAATTCAGCACCCTTAGAACCTAAAATTCCATTTATATGCCATGGAGCTATAACCCCACACCCAATCACCCCAAATCTTACTTTTTCCATTTTACTTTTTCTCCTTTTAATTCGTAATCCGTAATTAATTTTTTGGCACAAAACGAATGGTTTATGGCGTGCCATATACCTGAACAAAGTGAATGGTATATGGTGGAGCTGAGGGGAGTTGAACCCCTGACCTTCTCCCTGCCGAGGAGACGTTCTCCCAACTGAACTACAGCCCCACTTAAAAACATTATAGCATTTATAAGTATTTTTGTAAATAGAAATTAGTTGACATTTGGGAATGGGAAGGTAGATGGTATCCCCCTGTTAAAGTGGGTTGGGGTGGTAGTGTTGTGTAACTTTACAAAGGGGTGGGTCATTTTGATTACCAAAAATGGGACTTTTCACTTGCCCTTTACAGAAGATTGATCTGTTGGATAATTAATTAATTCCATTATATATTATCTTTTTATTTTAAAAAGGATACATTCCTTTTGGTTTTAAATTATAATCACTAATTTTTATATAAATTAATTCTTCCTTAAATATATCTTTTATATTATTTGCATTATTGCCAATAAAATGCACATATTCCATTGATATGCGTTGCTCTCCTTTTTTCCATTTACAATTACATAGTCCTGGATTATCTATCGCAGGTTTCATTGGTCTTTCATAAGGTTTACCGTTAAATGATTCCATTATGTTGATAATATCGCTAAACTGGTTATAATTTGCTTTGTGTGGCATAGATACTATTACCAAACAAAATAGCACTTTATTACAAAAGAAAAATGTTATATTAAAATCTATTTTATTTAAAGTGATTACCTTACCAATATATTTATCTTTACTAAAAGTTGTAACAAAACTAATAATTCCTTCAATCTGTCTTTTATATTCAGGATTTAAATATAATTTACTATCTTTAAATGCCTTATATTTAATATCCCCGGTATTAATAATATTATCTACTTGCTCATAAGACATTCCCAGTTTTATTTTATCAAAACCCAAATAAGTATTGTTTTTTTCTGCTGCAAAAGTAATTGCAAACAACAGAATAAAAGATAATATCATAAACTTTTTCATCTCTCTCCCCCTTTGCCTGGTTTCCTATATTATACCACCTTCTCTTCTTTGTGTCCACTTTTTTGGGAGAAGATCAACATTCACAAATCTCGTTTGTGCATATTTTGTGCAAATAATTCCCTTCCCCTCAAATTACAAACACAATGGATTTAAGGTTACGACTTATCGGCAAGATATTGCATAAAAGTCTTGACTAATATGCAAAATGTTGTATAATATACCGCATGAAGAGATATATTAACGACTCAGTCATAAAAGATTTGAAGAAAAAATGGTGTTTATTACCGGACCTCGGCAGGTAGGTAAAACCTTTCTTGCAAAAAGTATCCAAAGAGTGTATTTAAAACCTGTCTATTTAAATAATGATGACATCACGAATGCAAGGATTATCCGTAATCGTTTTTGGCCTTTGAATACGGATTTAGTAATACTTGACGAAATACATAAAATGAAAGGATGGAAAAAATACTTAAATTTGCAATCAAGTATTCCTAATATATTTGATTTTACATTAAAGTAAGTCATAACATTATTTATTTACATTTTAGTGTAAATGGAGGTGGCTATGTCACAAAAAATTAAAAGAATTGGGGTTTCAACCGGTGGTGGAGATTGTCCTGGATTAAATGCAGTCATTAGAGCCGTTGTAAAAAGTGCCTTAATTTTAGATTGGACCGTGGTCGGAATAAAAGATGGCTTTGAAGGGTTGCTTAATCCTAAAGATGCTAAAGAATTACGTTCTCATGATATAGCCGGTATACTTAATGTAGGTGGAACAATCTTAGGGACAACTAACAGAGGCAATCCTTTTAAATATTATATTAAAAAGGGAAAGAAAACGATAGTTAAAGATAGATCTAACGAAGTAGTAAAAGGATTTAAAAAACTTAATTTAGACGCACTTGTTTGCATTGGTGGAGATGGGACCTTGGGCATTGCTTGGGAACTTAGTAAAAAAGGAATTCCATTAGTTGGAGTTCCTAAAACTATTGACAATGATTTATCGGCAACAGTTATTACATTCGGCTTTGACACAGCCGTAAGCACGGCCACAGACGCCTTGGATAAACTTCATTCAACAGCAGAAAGCCATCAAAGAGTTATGGTCGTAGAAGTAATGGGAAGATATGCTGGTTGGATTGCACTTAATTCTGGAATTGCAGGTGGAGCAGATGTAATACTTATTCCAGAGATACCTTTTGATATAGAAAAAGTATGTAAAAAAGTTATGGATAGGTATAAAATAAAAAAGAATTTCTGTATAATCGTTGCGGCTGAAGGAGCAAAACCAAAAGGAGGAATTCTTTTTACCAAAGATGCGAAAACTACAGGGAGACAAGAAGTCTTACTTGGTGGAATTGCAGAATGGGTAGCATCTGAAATAAATAAAAGAACAGGAAAAGAAACAAGGAGTCTGGTTTTAGGACATCTTCAAAGAGGTGGTCACCCAACAACTTTTGACAGACTTCTTGCCACAAGATTTGGGGCAGCAGCAGTTAGAGCCATTCAAGAAGAAAAATTCGGAACTATGGTTTGTTTAAGACCACCAAATGTAACAACAGTCCCGCTTGAAGAAGCCGTTGGAAAGATGAAATCAGTTCCACTTGACTCAGATGAAATTATCACCGGCAGAAATCTAGGAATTTGTTTTGGGGATTAAAAATTATTTCTTTTTACAAATATCTTTTATATACTTTGCATGATTTATAACGGAATCTGCGTTTGATTTTTCTTCAAGATTCGCAAAATATCTAAAACCATCACCATAAACATCTTGTCTTGTTTCAACAATTTTTGCTCCTTCTCTTTCATTGAAATTATATAAAATTTTCGCAGCAAACCATTCAGCAAAACCTTCGGAAACAATTTCCGACTGACCTTTTACGCAATTTTCTTCCTGCCAGGCATGTGCGAACTCATGGGCTATTGTAGCTCTTGTAATATATCTTGGTGTTCCAAACAAAAAATAGATAGCAAAATTACCTTTTTTATCTTTTTTAAATAAACCAAATAGTCTATCAGCATTCTTTATCTTGCCTTCTGCTAATTTTTTCATCTCATCTCTACTTATCATCTTTATAGGTGTGTTATGTTTTAATCTCATGTTATATGTTTTAGAAGCAAATTCAATTATTGATTTATAAATTTCCTCTGCTTCTTTTGAATCTATTATTGATGTGACCTTGCATTTTTCACATATCTTGCGGTTTTTTTCAAAAACAACTCCTTGACCGGATGGTAATGGAACTCCACATACATCACAAACATCTTTAGAATTATAACATTTATTACAGTATATCCTGTCATCTGATTTTGATTTCCATCCTTGTTTTATTACAAGTTCTCCACAACCAGCACATCTTGGAATATTTCCATAACAGGTTGGACATAATCTTTTATCTCCTGCTTGAATTAAATTAAAAGAGGGTCTTTTGCAAATATCACAGTTTAATGCAAAAAGTAAACTCGGGAGAATCAAAATGCATGTTATGGCTATTATTTTTTTCATTGCTTAAATCATATCAAATTATTGTTTACAAGTAAACATTATTTTATTATAATGAATATATGATTAAATCAGATAAGTGGATAAAAAAGATGGCCAAAGAATTTGATATGATAAATCCTTTTGCGGAAAGGAAGGACAGAAAAGGTATTGTCTCTTTTGGTGTTTCATCATATGGATATGATTTTAGAATTGCAGATGAGTTTAGAGTTCCCAAAAAAGTTAAATTAATTGACCCAAAGAATTTTAATAAAGAAATGTTTAAAATAAAAAAATCAAATTACTGTATCATTCCACAAAATTCTTTTATCTTAGGTCGTTCAGTAGAATATTTTAAAATACCAAGAAATATTTTAACCATATGTACTGGTAAATCTACATATGCCAGAAGTGGAATAATAGTAAATGTTACTCCATTTGAACCAGAATGGGAAGGGTTGGCCACATTATCAATAATAAATACTTCTAACTCACCTGTAAAAATATATGCAAATGAAGGAATTGGTCAGATAATATTTTTGGAAAGTGACGAAATTTGCGAAACTTCTTACGCTGATAAAAAAGGTAAATATCAAGCACAAAAAGAAATAACACATTCAAAAGTACAGCAATAATATTACGGATTGCTGATTGCGAATTAAAAAATATTAAGACACTTTTTGAGTGCGGGGTTCTACTAATCTAAAAGTGGTAAGTAATCCAAAAAGACCAAACAAGAAGGCTAAGACAAACACAATATTATAGGAATTTCCTGGAATTTTATCTAATAAAAATCCACCTAAAGCAGGAATAAGAAAAACAGGAGAAATAAATGTATGCATAAATCCTACTTGTGAAGGTCGTTTCTCGGCTGGAGATATTTCAAGCAAGAAATTATAAAACCCTACATAGCTACCACTTTCTGCAAATCCCAGAAACAAAAATACAAATATATAAAGTCCTCTCCAAACTTCAAAATATGAAGATAATATTGCAATTATTGGCGATGACAGACTTAAAATTGCAAAAACCTGTAGTATTAACTTATTGCCTTTCTTCTCGCCCAGATAGCCCCAGAACAGATTAGAAATAATTCCTCCTAAAACCTGAGATAGCAAAAACGCTCCGATAATACTACCTGGAAATTTTAAAACCTCTAAACCATAAATCACATAAAAGGGAAAGGCTATTGAAGTTGCGCCACAAAGATACCTGGTTACTATTAGCCGTCTGTAATTAAAATTAGATTTTAAACTTTCTATGGCTTCTTTATAGTATTCTTTAAAACTTCTTATTTTTACAACTTCACTTGGTGGTTCTTTAACCATCATAAACGAGAAAAGCGATAATGATAATAAAACGAATGCTATTGAAAATAATATTACAAAATTAAATGGAAACGGATAATTTTCTTTATGGCCAAGTATGAAACTCACTATCAAACTTCCGCCAAGTGCGAGTAATCCTCCAAAAAACGATCTTCCACCAAAATAATATCCTCTTCTTTGAGGTGGAACAGTTTTGGCTGCTATATCCATAAATACTATCCCAGCCATTCCACCACTAAATGAATAAATGAATATTAAAATTAAAATTACAGTTATCGCCAGATTAGTTCCCATATTTGCAAAAATTAGTATGGCAAATATTATCAATACAAATGAAATTGTTCTAATCCAGGCCGTAAATTTATATATTGGCATTTTAGTTGGCTTTTTCTCTGCATAATAACCCTGAAAGAATTGCGGCAAATACCATCCAATAGAAAGAATAGCAGAAGCAAGACCAATCAATGCTTTTGACGAGGTGAAATTGAAGAGGAAGATTGGCATGACAATATTACCGCTTATAAATACACAGGCAAAAATATAAAGAGCACCATTTATTATACCCAGATAAAAATTTTTATCTTCAGTTTTCATTATTAAAAACCGTAGGTCTTCTTAAAAGTTGTTGACAAAGTTCCATAATTTAAATAAATTGTTAACTCTCTTGGATTATCACCTAATCTACTTCTAAAATTAATCTGAACCTGATTATTTAATTGATAAAGAACTTGTTGAAATAGTGCTGCTAAATCAGAAGTTTGTGCTTCGTATGAACGGCCACCAGTGCCATTAGCAATAGCAGTTAAATTTGTCATATCAACCCCTCCTCCTACACCAATACAGAAAGCACAAACTCCGCCTTTATTTACTTTTACTATAGTATCTGCATTGGAATTTGAACTTGCATTATCATCTCCATCAGTAAGTACTAACACAACTTTCCTGCCTCTTTGTTTTTTTAATTCATCTACACCCCTTAAAATTGCATCATAAGTTGCTGTTCCTCCTCTTGCTACAGCAGTATCTATAGCAGAGATCAGAACATTTTTATCGCTTGTCCAAGATTGTGTTACTTCTATCTGGTCATCATAAAGAATAACTGCTGCACTATCAGTAGATGCCATTGCACTTACATATGTCTTTGCTGCATCTTTTGCGGCCTCCATTACAGTAGTGCCCATACTACCACTTCTATCTATAACAAGTGCAGTTGATAAAGGTTCTTCTAAATTATTAACCCTTTTAACACCTGTGACAATAGTTGGCTTTCCATTTTCAGCAACACTAAAATTTCCTAGAGCAAAATCAGTTACGGCTACACTACCCTGGTCTAATATAGAAACAAAGGCTTTACTCTCGGGAAAATAATAATTTTCAACTTGTGTGCAAACAGTAGAAATAGAAGAAGCAGAACCACCAGGTCCTAATAATACTGGTTCGCTTTTTTTTGAAGTACAGGAAAATAACAACAGTACACCTAATACACATACATATTTTAAATTAACTTTTAAAAGTAAAATACTGCACCTCCTCCAAAACTTACATTAATAGCAAAGAAAAATTTTGGACCCATTATAAAATGTGCTTTAACTTCTGGCACTAAACACAAGTTGCTGATTATAGAAATTTCAGCACCGGCTCTTGCATTTAAACCAAAAGAAAAATATGTATTAGAAAGCGTTCCAGACATGGGTGTCTCAAACTTTACAGTATCAAAATAACCACCAATACCACCACCTAAATATGGATTAATAAACTCCCCTGGCAAAAACCCATAATCAAAAAACAAATTAACAGTAAAAACATCTTCAGAAGTTCCATAAGTTCCCTCTGGCGTTACCAATGGAAAGAATTCAACTGCTCCTCCAAACATAAGATTCGTAATTCCCTTATCATCCAATAATCTTATTTTTATATTACCCGCTCCTGTAATATTATTATTTCCATAACTACTATATCCATTTAATAATAAATTATACCCACCAGAACCTCCAATACCAAACATAAGTTTATATTCTTTATCTTCTTTCTTTTCTCCAACCTTTTCATAATACTTTTTTAATGTACTTTGTTCTAACACCTCTCCTTTTTTAGACTGAGTTAGTTTAGAACTTAAAGTTAAGGCACTTGTAGATATCGCATCATTTAATTCTTTTTCGGATCCAACCCTGATAAAATCAGTGCTAACCATTTTCTTTGCCAAAGCATCAAAAACTCTTATTTCAATAACGAATTTATTTAAAACTTTTGTAACATTACCTATAATAATCTTATCCACTTTTGAATATTCACATATTTTAGTCAAACATTCATCTGTTTTACATTTTGGATTTTCAAAATTTTTAAGTTTAAGTAAAAATCCTATCTCTTCTTTTCCGATTATTTCAAATTGAGAAGATTTTTTCATTTCATTATAAAAAGTTTTATATATTAAATCAGAAACAGTAGCATCTCCGCTTATAATATTAAACTCCATTATAGCAATAGGAATTTTTGAAGATTCTTCTGCGAAGGAATTGAATAAAAGGAATGAAAGACTTAAAAAGATTTTAATGTATATAAACGCTTTCATATTTTAGAGACTTCCTCAAGTTTAATGTAATATTTTTTATTATCTATAGTATATAATATGGTAACCTATATGTAAAGGAAAAAGTTTATACCTTTTAAAGGAGGTTACCAAATGGTTAATTTTGATAAAAGTAAAATTAAAGT
>JBDRBU010000097.1:0-14824 GCA_043822305.1 Candidatus Firestoneibacteriota bacterium | reverse complement strand
AAATTTCTCAAAGATTTCATCTTATAGATTGAAGAAAGTCGAAGATCTATTAAACGATCGTCCAAGAGAAGTGCTTGATTGGCATACACCAAAAGAAGTATTTACTGAAACCGTTGCACTAGGGACTTGAATGTAAGCAGATACCTATTTTCAATCAAACAGAATTAAAAGAAAAATCTTGAAGGAGGCTATTTATTTATGAAAAAAATTTTGATATTGTTAGGAGTTTTAGTATTAACTTTACTAACAGGAAGTGTTTATTTTAATCCATTTAAGGGTAAGGTTCAAATAATAGCGGATAATTCTATTATTGAAGCAGAAGTGAGGAATCAGACAGTATGCGATGTTTTAAAAAGTAAAAATGTTAATTTAAATAGTTTTGATATTGTCTCTCCTAGTTTGAACACTTTAATTGCAGATGGTATGAACATTAAAGTCATAAGAGTAAAAGAAGAAAATATTAAGGTAAGAGATATATTGCCATATGAAACTATTAAGATAAAAGATTCTTATCTTAATAAGGACGAAATCATAGAATTAGAATCAGGAGAAAATGGTTTTATAGAAAAAGAAGTAAAAGTTTTATATCATGATCATAAGGAAATATGGAGAAAAATATTTAACATTTCAAACCATAAAAAACCAAAAAATTGCAAAATTGTGGTCGGTCTAAGTTCTAAGAAACGAATGTATATGTTGACTAAAAAAGTAAAAGCATCAAAAGTTATTGTCATGAGGGCCACAGGATATTATCCAGGACCTGAGGATTGTGGACCATATGCTGATGGACTTACTTCTATTGGTTATCTGGCTGGATATGGAGTGGTTGCGGTTGACCCTAAGATAATTCCTCTTAAGAGTAAGTTATACATTAATGGTTATGGTTTGGCCATAGCTGCAGATGTTGGTGGTGCCATAAAAGGAAATAAGATAGATTTATGTTTTGATACTTATAAAGAATCGTCTTCTTTTCAACCAAAGAATGTAAAGGTTTATCTATTAAAATGAAGAAAGTAATAATCTTAGCTGATGATTTAACAGGTGCTAATGATGTTGGTTTACAATTGCATGATTTAGGACTGTCGTGTGGTTCTTTGATATTTGAAAAATGCAAGAGATTTAATAAGGAATATAAATATTTTTCTTCAAAAGTATACCCTGCACCCTCTGGTGGTGCGAGGGTAAATATTCTTGTCATAGATACTGAATCCAGACTAATTAGTCCAGATATGGCCTATAAAAAATTAAGAGGATTGTTGAAAGTTATTCAAAGATATAAAATTCAAAAATATTATAAAAAAATAGATTCAACATTAAGAGGTAACATTGGTTATGAAATAGATGCGTGTCTAGACGAATTAAGTTTAGATGTAATACCTTTTATCCCTGCTTTTCCAGAAATGCAAAGAATCACAGTTTATGGCCATCACTATGTTAACCAGAAATTATTGAAAGATTCTGAATTTGCTTTAGATATGCTTAATCCGGTAAAAACTTCATCACTTATTGATTTAATAGGTCAGCAATCAAAATATAAATGTGCACTTATAGATATAGATACAATCAATAAAGGTGTTAAGTTTGTAAAAAATAAAATTAGTAAATTAAGATTGGATGGGAATAAAATACTTATTTTTGATTGTAAAGATAATAAAAATTTAAAAACCATTAGTCGTGTTGTCCAAAATTTTAAGATGGTTTGTGGGGCATCTCGTTTGGCCAAAGAAATTTTTAAAAACAAAAGTAAGGCACGCACTAATGTATCTTCACATATGCACCAGAAGTCGCGGGGTAAAGTTGCTTGTATTATAGGAAGTTTAAAAGATATAACAGCCAAGCAAGTTAAATATATCAAAGATAGATTTAATGTACCTGTTTTAAAAATTTCGCCAAAAATGTTATTAGAAAATATTCAATTAATCAAAAAAATTATATCAAAAAAAACAAAAACCGATGTAATAGTTTATCTATCTAATGATAGAAACTCGTTAAAATATATTTCACAACTAATTAGAAGTAGTAGTGTGCAAAAAACAGGGGAAGAGATAAGTTTAAAATTAGGAGAAATTGCAAAGTATCTTGTTGATAAATTAGAATTTAATAAACTTGTCTTATCAGGAGGAGCAACGGCAGCCGGTGTATGTCGTAAGTTAAATATTTCATTTTTACTGCTGACTAAAAGGATTTTTACCGGAATTCCATTAACTTATTCTGCGAAAGGAAAATTACATATAGTAACTAAACCAGGTGGGTTTGGAAATAAAGATGTATTAGTTAAAATATTTAAAGTATTAAAACATTTGTGAGGAAAAGATGATTACAGAAAAAGAAGTTGAACATGTAGCAAAACTTGCACAACTACATCTGAGTCGTGAAGAAAAAGAGTTGTTTACTAAACAACTTGTAGATATATTGAATTTTGTTGATAAGTTAAAGGAACTAAATACAGACGGGATTGAGCCAACTAAACCTGCAACTGTGATTTCTGTTAATAATGTATTTAGAAATGATAAAGTAAAAGAATCTCTTGATGTGGAAGAATCTCTTAAGAATTCTCCTGATAAACAAAAAGGATATTTTAAGATTCCTAAAATTATGGAGTAGTTGCCCAATTTGTTGGGCGGATTAAATAAAAGTCGCTGTCCCCTTTTATATGGAATTATTTGAGATTAATGCACATAATTTATCAAAATTATTAAAGGAAAGAAAAATATCTTCCGAAGAGATAGTGAAATCGTTTATAGAAAGAATTAAAAATGTAGATGATAAATTGCATGCTTATATATCTTATAATTTTGAAAACGCATTAGTCCAAGCAAAGGAATGTGATAAATCTCTGAAAAAAGATGCTTCTGATTTACCCCCCTTATTTGGAGTTCCAATATCAATAAAAGATATTCTATGTATGAAAGACACCAGAGTTACATGTGGTTCTAAAATATTAGAAAATTTTATAGCACCATATGATGCTACTGTGGTTGAAAAGATTAAAAATAACGGATTGATTATATTAGGTAAATGTAATATGGATGAATTTGCCATGGGTTCTTCTACTGAAAATTCATATTTCGGACCCTCTTTTAATCCATGGGACATTACCAGGGTACCCGGTGGTTCTTCTGGTGGTTCTGCAGTTTGTGTCAGTGCCAAGGAGTCTCCTCTGTCGTTAGGTTCTGATACCGGAGGTTCAATAAGACAACCGGCTGCTTGTTGTGGTGTAATTGGTTTAAAACCTACATATGGTCGAGTATCAAGATATGGACTTGTTGCCTTTGCATCTTCCTTGGACCAAATAGGTCCATTTTCAAATAGTGTTTTAGATTGCGCGTTAATTATGAATGTTATATCTGGATATGATGAAAGAGATTCTACATCTATAAATATTGAAGTTCCTGACTATACAAAGTATTTGATTCCAGATATAAAAGGAATTAAAATAGGAATACCCAGAGAATATTTTGTAAAGGGTATAGATCCGGAAGTAGCTAATTCTATTGATAATGCTATTAAATTATTTGAAAAATTGGGAGCGACGATAAAAAGTATCAGTCTTCCCCATACTGAATATTGTCTTGCTACTTATTATATTATTGCGACCGCAGAAGCCAGCTCAAATCTGGGTAGATATGATGGTGTGCATTATGGATATAGAGATAAAACGGCAAAAAATCTGGGTGATATGTATAGATGGACAAGAGATCAAGGGTTTGGAAAGGAAGTGAAAAGGAGAATAATGTTAGGGACATATGTTTTAAGTGCAGGATACTATGATGCATATTATTTAAAGGCTCAAAAAGTACGGACCTTAATAAAAAGAGATTTTGAAGAAGCTTTTAAAGAATGTGATTTCTTACTTACACCAACCACACCTACTCCAGCATTTAAAATTGGGGAAAAGGTATCCGATCCAGTTCAAATGTATTTATCAGATATTTTTACTATATCCGTAAATTTAGCAGGTCTTCCTGCTATTTCTATTCCTTGTGGCATATCTTCAGATAATCTTCCAATAGGAATGCAGTTAATTGGTAAACCTTTTTGTGAAGGGGAAATTTTAAAAGTAGGATGGAATTACGAAAAGAATACGGAACGCAGGCTAAAGCCTGCGACTACCATGTGGAATGCACCTGTATGAATAAAATCAAAGTTTTGTCTGAAGAGACCATAAAAAGGATTTCTGCGGGAGAAATAATAGAAAGACCGGTTTCAGTTACAAAGGAACTAATTGAAAACTCTATAGATGCACAAGCAACTGAAATATTTGTAGAAATTAAGCAAGGTGGAAAAAAACTAATTAAAGTTAAAGATAACGGTCTGGGTATGAATAAGGAAGATATTATTTTATGTATAGATAGACATACCACAAGTAAAATATCTTCCATGGACGATGTCTATAAAATTAAGACATTAGGTTTTAGAGGTGAAGCATTATCTTCAATGGCTGCTGTTTCCAGATTAGAAATTAGAAGTATTGATAACGATTCTAAAATAGGGGCTAAATTAACGGTAATAAATGGTAAAAAAAAATTAGAGAAATGTGCTTTTCCAAGAGGAACAATGGTAGCCGTAGCTGATATATTTTATAATATTCCAGTAAGGCTTAAATTTTTAAAATCTATAGAAACAGAAGCTTCACATATATACAATTTAATATTTAAACTGGCCATAGCTAATAATAATATAAGTTTTAAATTAGAAGTAGATGGAAGGTCTTCTTTAAATGTTTTAGCCGTTAAAACATTGAAAGAAAGATTGTATGAATTATTTGGGAAAGAATTTGTAGATAATTTAATGGAGATTAAATTTAAAAATGAAGAGGTTGAAATTTTTGGATATATCGGTAAGCCAGACTTTACAAAACCTACCAAAAACAGTCAGTACATTTTTGTAAACAATAGATTAGTCGTGGATAAATCCATATCACATGCTATTTCGTCGGGTTATGAAGCATTAGTTCCTCATAACAGATTTCCAGTATGTATATTGTTTGTAAATATAAATCCCTCAAAAATAGATATTAATATTCATCCAACTAAACGAGAAATAAAGTTCATGAATACCAATTTAGTCTACAATAGTATTATGAATGCTGTCCAAGAAATTTTAAGAAAGGAAAAACCTCTACCAAAGATTTTTCCAGAAGCAGAGGCGGAAGCAATTAAGGGACACATCCCTTTTGGATGTGTCCCTATTATAAATGAATATAATTATAAGGTTTTAGAGACAAGGACTAATACTATTGGTGAATTAATGCAAAATTATCAAACAGAATCAAAAGTTGTACCAATAATTCAAATTAAATCTATGTATATTTTAGCGGAGTCTAAGGATGGAATATATATAATAGATCAACATGTTGCTCATGAAAAAGTGATTTATGAGAAATTATCTAAACATTCAGAGGATAAAAGTAACCCCCGCGTGGGTAAAACACAGTATTTTCTTGTTCCAATAAGTTTAAAATTAAATTTTTCTCAAAGTAGTATTTTAGATAAATCATTGAATGATTTATTGGACCTGGGATTTGATATTGAGAATTTTGGAAAAAATACTTTTTTATTAAGAGGTACACCGGAATTTTTAAAAGATACTAATGTGGAAAAAATGCTAGTAGAGATTATAGATACATTAAGTGAAGATATTGTTAGTAATAATTTAGTAAAAGATGGAAAAGAAAATCTTTTAAGAAGTATTGCGTGTCATTCAGCAGTTCGTGCTGGCGACAAATTAACATATGAGGAAATGAGCAGATTAGTAAATGAATTTTTAAACTGTGATTTACAGTACTGTCCTCATGGAAGACCCGGTTTAATAAAGATAAATTTTGATGAAATTGATAGAAAGTTTAAAAGATGTTAATAGTTATTGTTGGACCTACAGGTGTTGGTAAAACAGGAATATCAATAAAATTAGCCCAAAAGGTTAAGGGTGAAATTATATCAGCAGATTCACTTCAGATTTATAAAGAACTAAATATTGGTACGGCTAAGCCAACAAAAGAGCAAAGAAATATTGTTAAACATTATCTAATAGATGTTTATAAACCAGTTTTTCAAATTAATGCATTTAATTATGCGAAAAAGTGTAGAAAAATCATAAAATCAATAATCGCCCATGGCCAATCTCCAATCATGGTCGGAGGGACCGGGCTTTATATAAAAGCTGCTATTGATGGAATTTTCGAGAGCCCACCTCCAGATAAAAATATTAGAGAATTACTTGAAAGAGACTGTGAAAATAATGGCTTGGAATTTTTGTATAATGAATTAAAAAGAGTTGATGAGATTTCCGCAAGAAAAATTCACAAAAATGATAAATTTAGAATAATAAGAGCATTGGAAGTATATAAATCAACAGGGACTCCAATTTCTAAACTCCAGCAGTTTAAAAAATCATTAGATGGGATTGATATTGTCATGATAGGAATTGAAATGGATAGAATAAGATTATACAAGAGAATAAACGATAGAGTTGATTTAATGATAAAAAATGGTCTGGTTGAAGAGGTGGAAAAAATAATCGATAAGTATAAAAATTACAAAAATATTGTTGCCTTAAAAGGATTAGGATATAGACATATGCATGACTATTTGCATGGTAAATATTCTTTGATTTCTGCAATAAATTTGATGAAAAAGGATACAAGAAAATATGCTAAGAGGCAAATGACATGGTTTAAAAAGGATAAAAGGATAATTTGGATTACATATGAAGAGAATATTGACGATAATGTAGATGAAATATTAAATATTATACAAAATCAAAGGAAAGATTAATATGGAATTAGCTATTCTTAGTGGTTTAACTACAGAGAGTCAAGATTCATATCAAGAAATAGAAGAACTGGCTAAAACTGCTTCGGCAAAAATTGCATGTAAAATCATTCAAAATAAAAGTGTGCCAGATTCTGCTTTTTATATTGGTGCGGGTAAAGTATATGAAATAAAAGAGCAATGTAAAAGGCTTAATATAAATTTAGTTATATTTAATCATAATCTAAAACCCAATCAGCAGAGAAATTTAGAGAAAATTATAGAGAGAAAAATAATTGATAGGACCGCATTGATTCTGGATATTTTTGCAAAACATGCAAAAACCAATGAAGGCAAAATCCAAGTAGAATTAGCACAACTTATTCATTTACTACCAAGATTACATGGAAAAGGAGTGGAATTATCTCAATTAGGAGGGGGAATTGGTACGAGAGGACCTGGTGAGAAAAAATTAGAAATAGACAGAAGAAGGATAAGACATAGAATTATGTTTCTAAATAGGGAGTTAAAACATGTAATAAAACATAGGGGTTTGATAAGAGAAAGCAGATTGAGAAAAGGATATTTCACTATTTCTATAGTTGGTTATACTAACTCAGGAAAATCTACACTTCTTAATACATTAACAAAATCTAATGTTTTAGTGGAGAATAAACTCTTTTCCACTTTGGACCCAACTACAAGAAAACTGATTTTACCTAATAAAGAAGGGATATTACTGACTGATACAGTAGGATTTATTAGAAATTTACCTTCTGAATTAAGTTCCGCATTTAGGGCCACTTTGGAAGAAATTAAATACGCAAATATAATATTAACAGTTTTAGACATAAGTAAACAGGATATAAATGTTCAACAGGATACTGTATTTAAAGAATTAAAAAGCCTTCAGGTCTTAGAAAAACCTGTTCTTACAGTACTTAACAAAATAGACTTAATAGATGATATTCAAATTAAACGAATATGTAATCTTGTTCCTGAAGGTATTTGTGTCTCTGCACTTAAAGGTTATAACCTGGAAAATTTAATAAACAAAATATATTTCATATATAAAGACTTATTGACAAAAACTTAAATTATTGGTATAAGTATAATACGCAGGCTGAAGCCTGCGACTACCATGCTTTGGAGTAAACTAAATAAGTATTTAAAAATATGACTGCATATAAAGAAGCTATACTTGTGTTATTTCTCTGTGCTACCTTATTAACTATTTCATTTATTAGTTATCGAAGACATAAAAAGGCAGAAAAAAACCAGCTGGTTAATAGAATAAGGGATATGGTAGAGAATCTAAAAACAATTAATCAAATAAACGAATTAATATTATCTTCCAGTAATATGATAGATGTCTTAAATATAGTTGTCGAGGATATATCCAAAGTAATTAAGGATATTGGAATTATTATCTTTTTACTTAATGATGATAAAAATAAATTATCTCCAGTAGTTATATCAAACAATTTAAAAACAACTGTAAAGGTACTCGGGGTCGTCCATGACCTCGAGTCTGTAGAGATTCTTAAGTCTATCATAGATAAAAAGACAGTAGAGATAGATAGTTCAAAAATGTTAATTCCAATCTTAAGGAAGGATGTAACCATAGGTGCAATTTGTATTGTTAATTTAAGTGGCCAGAAAAAATTTACAGATGAGGAAAAAAGATATTTAGAAACTTTTACTTCTCAAATTTCTATTATCTTGGAAAATAAGAGACATTTAGAATCTGAAAAGTTTCACAAGGAAGAGATGATGTGTTTAAACTCAATAATGGAAGTTGGCTTATTATCGCTAACATTAGATGAAACTTTGGAAGTACTCATGAATCGTTTTGTAAGTATAACTAAAGCAAATTCTGGCGTAATATTATTAAGAGATCCTCATCGTTTAGAATTTTTGTTAAAAATAAAATCCGGATTTAAATTAGAAAAAGACGAGGAAATATTAAATGAAAATAAAGATATTATAGAAGAAACAATTAAGGGTAATAATAGAATTATTAAAGATAAAAAAATATCCTTACCATTAATATCTCGTAGTAAAATAGTTAACTGTATAATATTATTATATTATAAAGAAGAGATTAATGAAAAAAAAGTAAAATTTTTAGAAAATCTTGTTGAAAAAGCGTCAATAGTGATTGAAAGGGCCCAAGTTTACGAATCTACACTCGAGATGGTTAAAAATCAGTCTTCCATTTCTTATTTAGGAAATGTAATACTTTCAACAGTAGATTTAGATACGGTCTTAAATCTAATAGTTCGTTCCATAACTGAAATATTATGGGCCAAAGGAACTGTATTAAAACTTTTAAACGAAACAGAACAAAAATTAGAATTATATGCATCATATGGGTTATCTTCAAATTATTTAATCGATATAGAAAATCTTTTAAATGATATTGAAAATAAAGCAGTTAAGATGCAACAGCTTTTAACCATAGAAGATATATCAACATATAATCATAGCCATCTAGAAAAAATAAATTCTTTAATTTGTGTTCCATTAATAGTTAAAAACAAAATCGTTGGAGTTCTTACAATATTTTCTCCTTATAAAAGAATTTTTAGCGAAGATGAAAAAAAGTTAACTTTAATATTTGCCTCACATACGGCTATTGCCATTGAAAATGCAAGATTATTAAAGCAATCAAAAACTATGTATATGAATATTATTAAATCTCTGGCGACTATACTTGATACTAAAGATAATTATACAAGAGATCACTCTGAAGAGGTTACTAAATATGCGATTGAAATAGCTGTAGAAATTGGATTAACAGAGGAAGAAAAAGAACTGTTGCAATTTAGTGCTATATTGCATGATATAGGTAAAATTGGTATAGAAGACAATATCTTAAAAAAGCCTTCTAAATTAACTCCATCCGAATATGAAGTAGTTAAAAAACATCCGGTTATTGCTGCGAATATATTAGAAAAAATAAGTGAGTTTAAAGATGTGGCGAATATTATTGCTCATCATCATGAACGTTACAATGGGAAAGGATATCCTGATGGTTTAAAAGAACAGAGCATACCATTATTATCAAGGATTATTACTGTTGTCGATGCATTTGAAGCCATGATATCAGACAGACCTTACAGGAAAGCTATTGATGAAAATACTGCTTTAAATGAATTAGAATTAAATAAATTCACACAATTTGACCCACTCATTGTAGATGTATTTAAAAAAGTACTGTTGAAAAAGAAAATATTATGAAAACTATAACACTACCGAATATTTTAACTGTGTTAAGAATATTATCTACTCCTTTATTTGTTATTTTTTTTAAAACAGATATTAAAATAGCTACTTTGATATTTATAGTGGCGATGATAACAGATATATTAGATGGCATTATTGCCAGGATAAATAAATCAAGAAGTACTTTAGGCTCAATATTGGACCCGTTAGCAGATAAAATATTGATAAATACCGCTTTTTTATTATTAGCCTCGACTATCTTAATACCAGACTGGATGGTCGTAACCATAATAAGTAGAGATATCATACTTATACTTGGCTGGTTATTAATATTTATAATTACTTCTAATATAAAAATTGAACCAAGTATATTTGGGAAATTCACTAATTTTTTGCAAAGTACTTCGGTTATATTATTATTGTTACTTCCACAGATAACCATCTTGAATATTTACCTGTATATAATGATAGTATTCACAATGATATCTTTATTGGATTATTTAATTAAAGGAATAAAAAGGATGGGATAAATGTTTTTAATTATACTCACCATGATTATTTGTTATATTCTAGGTTCTGTTCCCACAGGGTATTTAGTAGGGAAAATTTTCTTTAAAATAGACATAAGACAACAAGGAAGTGGAAATATTGGGGCGACAAATGTAATTAGAACATTAGGCGTAATACCTGGTATATTAGTTTTGATAATTGATTTTGTAAAAGGATTTATATGTACTCAGTATGTTTCGATATTACTGATTTCTAGTTTACCTTGTACCGATATGGTGCCGGGTTCACAAAACATTGAAGTTTTGAGTATTATTTGCGGAATATGTGCAATCATAGGGCATAATTGGACAATATTTTTAAATTTTAAAGGGGGAAAAGGAGTAGCCACAAGTATGGGAGTATTTTTAGCCTTAACACCGTTCGAACTCGGAATAAGTGCCATCGTATTTTTGCTGGTAGTTTTAATTACTAGATATGTATCGTTAGGTTCTATAATCAGTTCAGTCGCGTTTTTAGTATCAATATTGATTTTTAAAAAGTCTTTATATATTGTACTTTTTGGAGCATTAGCCACAATACTCATAATTATAAGACATATTTCCAATATTAAAAGAATATTAGAGGGCAAAGAAAATGCCATATGGTAAGAAAATCAGTATAATAGGAGCAGGTGGATGGGGAACAGCATTAGCCATACTCCTGGCAGAGAATAAACATAATGTTACCTTATATGAATATTTTGAAGATTACACACAGTTTTTAAATAAAACAAGAGAAAATTTAAAATTTTTGCCAGGTGTCCAAATACCCAAAAGTATAGAAATAACAAATTCGCTTCATCTGGCCTTACATAATATAGACATACTAATCCTCGCCGTTCCGTCAAAATATTTAAGAAATATTTTAAGGAGAATATCAAAAATAAAAATAAGCAAGAAAGTCATAGTCTTAAGCGTAATTAAAGGTATTGATTATAAAACATTAGATAGAATTTCGGTGGTGATAAGTAAAGAATTAAATTTGAATGGAAGAATAGCTGTTTTATCAGGACCGAGTCATGCTGAAGAAGTAAGTAGAAAAGTTCCGACAGTGGTGGTTATTGCATCTAAAAATAAAGAGATGGCTAATATGTTGCAAAAAGTATTTTCTAATAATTACTTTAGAGTGTATACCTCATATGATGTCATTGGAGTTGAGTTAGGTGGAGCATTGAAAAATGTAATATCTTTGGCTAAAGGAATTTTAGACGGAATAGGAACAGGTGATAATACTAAGGCAGCTCTTATAACCAGAGGGCTAATAGAAATAAAAAGGTTAGCGAGTCAAATGGGTGCCAGGCCAGACACACTTAATGGTTTATCAGGTATTGGAGATTTGATAGTTACTTGTATGAGTAAGTATAGTAGAAATAGAATGGTCGGAGAGAGAATAGGGAAGGGAGAAAAATTAAAGGATATTTTAATCTCTATGGAAATGGTTGCAGAAGGTATTACAACCACAAAGACTTGTTATAAGATATCTAAAACATATAATCTTGAAATGCCTATAACAAAAGAAGTCTATAATGTTTTATTTAAAGACAAATCTCCAATTAAAGCCATTAGTAACTTAATGCAACGAAAACTTAAATCTGAATAGAAAATTCGCGTAAATAGTCAGTGAAAGCCGTGAGGATTATATTCCCCCTTTGTTAAGGGGGATCAAGGGGGTTGTTGTTATGAATATAACCAAACGTGATTTAGTTAGAAATGTTGCCCAATTAGGAATAAATAATAGTCTGGCTAAAAAATCTGTTCAAACATTATTAGATTCAATAGTTAATTCTTTAAAGTCTGGCGAAAAAGTTCAAATAAGTAAATTTGGAACATTTATCATAAGAGAAAAGAGAGAAAGAATAGGAAGGAATCCTAAAACAGGAGAAAAGGTAATTATTCCTGCTAAAAAAATCCCAGCATTTAAACCAAGTAAAATATTAAAACGACAGATTGAAAAAGGGGAAATTTCATATGATAGACGAGTTTAAAATACCCGATAAACTATTTTTTACAATTAGTGAAGTAAGTGAAATTACACATGTAAAACCTTATATATTAAGATATTGGGAAAACCAATTTAAATCTTTAAAACCAGGAAGGGGTATTGGCGGACAAAGAACTTATAGAAAAAAAGATATGGCCATAATATTTCAAATACATAAACTTCTTTACGAGGATAAATTTACTCTTAAGGGGGCAAAAATAAAGATTAAAGAATTAAAGAAAAAAAATGAACAACAGATTGAAATAGATTTTAAAGAAGTAGAATTTAAGGAAAAAATAAGCAAGTTAAAAAAGAAGTTATCTGACTTAAAGAGCACTATTGAATAAAAATCGTGAGTCTATTCCCCCTTAATAAAGGGGGTTAGGGGGTTGTTCTTTTGTAGTCCCTACTTATTCTTTAAAAAATCTATCCGAATAATCTTTTATTTTAGCATTTTTCCTTAAATTTTCTAACCATTGGGAGAAAACAATATTTTGCTTCTTAGTTAAAAGTTCGGTTTTAATAGTTTCTTTTTCTTTTAAATATGTTGCTTCATCGGGAAGTTTTTTATCTGTTAGTTTTAGTAAATAGCATCCTTCTTGAGTTTTCACTATCTTGCCGATTTCTCCAATATTTGCTATTTTAAAAGTAGTTCTAGTAAATTCTCCTGTATGGTCAATATTTTTTAATTCTTTTCCTTCCCGATCAAAGTAATCAGTTTCTTTTATTCCGAATTGTTTGCAAACTAGATCAAAATCAGATTTTTCTTCAAATATTTTTTTGTATAATTTTTCTGCTTCAATTCCTGCTAAGGGTAAAGCCCTTTCTAATTTTATTTTGTTTTGTATCTCGTTTTTTACGGTTTCTAATGGTTTTATGTTTTCGGGTATTTTGTCCATTAATTTTATCAAATAATACCCATTTTCTGTTTCAACTGGAGTAGAAATTTCATTTGGTTTAAGATTAAATACCTCGTTTTTGAATTTTTCTTGCTCAGGAATATCTTTTAAGGGTTCTTCCTTAGTGAATGATATTTCTTTAACGCTTAAAGAGTTTTCTTTTGCAATTACTTCGAAATTCTTGCTGATAATTTTTTTATGTATATTTTCTGCTTTTTCCTTAAAAGATGCCTTAATTTTATCGTCCGTGTCTAATTTAATTAGTATATGTCTCGCTTTAATTTCGTCATCTTTTTTTTCTTCAACTTTAATTATATGAAATCCGAATTGTGTTTTCACTGGTTCATTGGTAATTTCTCCTACTTTTAAGTTAAAGGCAACATCATCAAATTCTTTAACCATGACACCTTTTTTAAAAAACCCTAAATCACCACCTTTGTCTTTTGAACCAGGGTCGTCGGAATTCTCTTTGGCTAAAGTTGCAAAATCAGTACCAGCTTTTAATTTTCCAATAAGAGATTTTGCTTTTTCTTTAGCGTTAACACCAAAGAAAATATATTTAACTTTAAATTTTTCAGGAATTTTAAAACTATTAATATTTTGTTCGTAGTGCTTTTTAAGATCATCTTCTATGATTGATATATTTTTAAGATAGTTTTTAACATCTATTTTTATATATTTTACTTTTCTTTTTTCTTTATTTTTTAAATATTCTTCTTTTATTTCTTCCTCTGTTACTTTGGCCGTATCTTTTATCATTCTTTCTAATTTAGATAAGATCAGGTTAGTTTTTTCCTGATTTATAATTTCATCATATGGAATTCTACCACTTTTTACTGCTCGCTCAAAACTTTTTTTATCAAATTTACCATCAACATAGAAAAAACTTCTTATTCTCGTTTTTATTTCTTCTTCTTTGCTTCTTATTTCTTCTTCTGTTGAATGTATTTTATATTTATTAACTGCTTCTAATAATAATGTTCGTGTTATCAAGGAATTCAATATTTGTTTCCTTAAAAATCCTTCATAAAATTCAGGGACTTCACCTTTAAATTCTTTTTGCAACTCATCTATTTTCTGTGTGTATATTGAATTAAATATTTCCAATGAGAGTTCTTTGCCATTTATTATGGCTAAAACATTTGGTGCTACTGTTGAAATTTCACCTTTCATTCCCCAGACTAAAAATATGGTGGCTAAAAAACATACGACTACTACCCAGAAAATTATTTTCATATTATTTCTTAAAAATTTCATCATATGAGTAAATCCTCCTTTAGAGACTTCCTCAAGTTTAATGTAATATTTTTTATTATCTATAGTATATAATATGGTAACCTATATGTAAAGGAAAAAGTTTATACCTTTTAAAGGAGGTTACCAAATGGTTAATTTTGATAAAAGTAAAATTAAAGT
>JBDRBU010000096.1:0-17514 GCA_043822305.1 Candidatus Firestoneibacteriota bacterium | reverse complement strand
TTCCTCTGCATTGTACTTTTTCCTGCCGGCTTTCTTTACAATTTCGTCCATTTTTCCTCCTTTATTTCTATTCTATCAGGAGGCCATGCTATACACAACTCCTATATCATCTTTACTGACACCATCGCAAAATTTTCCCGGATGGTAAAGTGAAAAAATTTAAACCAGAATCAAAGATACTATATGAAAAAAGAGCGGCTTTTGTAACCTTGAGGAAGAATGGTAATTTAAGAGGGTGTATTGGCCATTTAGTTGCACAACTTCCTTTATATGAAACTATCTCTCAGATGGCATTATCAGCTGCTTTTAATGATTATCGTTTTTCAAGAGTAACAAAAGAAGAACTAAAAGATATTAAGATTGAAATATCGGTTCTCTCACCTTTAAAAAAAATTAAAGAAATTGAAGAAATAAAGATGGGAAGAGATGGTGTCATAGTGGAAAAAAGTGGAAATTCAGGAATTTTCTTGCCCCAGGTTGCAACAGAAACAGGATGGAGTAAAGAGGAATTTTTAAACCATTTATGTGGCGATAAAGCAGGACTTCCTGCCAATGCTTGGAAGGATAAAGATACTGTTATTTACACTTTTACAGTAGTTAAATTTGAAGAGAAATAATTACATTTGCCATGGGTCAGTGAAAGGTGCATGGTTTGGTAGCCGCAGGCTTTAGTCTGCGTTAGTTTTTATTGTGAATATAAGGTATGTCGGGGTCAGGGACGACCCCGATTCCATTTATATCATAAAAAAATTAAGAGGGCTTTCACTGAATACTTACCATTTTTTTTGTTGACAAAGAGGGTTACCGCATAGTAATCTATATATCAATGATAAATAGTCAGTGAAAGCCGTATTGTGGTGTCATTGAGACTGTGTCGCAATGACACAGCAATCAGAGTAGGAATAGTTGTTCGCCAAGGGCAAGGAGACTATGAGTTTATTAGGTATAGATGTTGGGACAACAGGTGTTAAGGCAGTAGTTTTTAATTTGGAAGGGAAAATTATTGCTTCTTCGTATAAAGAATATCCTTTAATTTATATCAAACAAGGTTGGATAGAATTAAATCCGCATATTGTATGGAATTCAATAGAAGAAGTTATTAAAAAAGTTAATATTCTGTCAAAGAAGGACCCTGTCGAAGTTGTTTCAGTTTCATCAATGGGCGAAAGTTTTGTTTCTGTTGATTCTAATGGTAATATTTTAGGTAATAGTATTGCTAATTTAGATACACGAGCTGAGTTTTTAATGGAAGGATGGGAAGAAAAACTTGGAAGATTTAATATCTTTAAAATAACCGGACAATCTCTAAATCCTGTTTTAACGGTTAATAAACTGATTTGGTTAAAGAAGTTTAACCCACAACTTTTTAAAAAAGTATGGAAATTTTTATGTTATGAGGACTTTGTTTTTTATAAATTAGGTGGAATGACTATAACTGATTACTCTATTGCAGCCAGGACAATGGCTTTTGATATAAGTAAGAAGAAATGGTCTGATAAAATATTAAATATTGCTGGCCTAGATGAGAATTTGTTACCAAACATTAAACCTTCCGGAGAAATCATAGGAGAAGTTTCCGAAAAAGTTGCAAAACAATTAGGTTTTAAGAAAAAAGTTTTATTAGTTTCTGGTGCACATGACCAACCAGCCGGAGCACTTGGTTCAGGTATAATAAAAGAAGAAATAGCCATGGATTCTACTGGAACAGTTGAATGTATTACTCCAACGTTTAATAAATTGAATTTAAATAAAAAGATGTTAGAATACAACTATTGTTGTTCTCCTGCGGCTTTAAAGGGATTATATGTGACCTTTGCCTATAATTTCACTGGCGGTTCACTTTTAAGATGGTATAGAGATATATTGGCTAATGAGGAAAAGAGATTGGCTAAAAAGTTAAATAAAGATGTATATGATCTAATATTAGAAAATCTGCCAAAATCTCCAACAAATTTATTTATACTTCCACATTTTTTACAAGCAGGAACTCCATATTTTGATTCTAATTCTAAAGGTGTGATTCTGGGCTTAACGATAGGAACTAAAAAAAATGAAATAGTTAAAGCAATCCTTGAAGGAATTACCTACGAGATGAAATTAAATCTTTATTGTTTAGAAAAGGCAGGGATTAAAATAAACGAGATAAGAGCCATAGGTGGAGGTGCAAAATCAGATGTATGGTTAAAGTTAAAAGCAGATATGTTTAATAAAAAAGTTGTGTCATTGAATGTTTCAGAATCAGCGTGTCTGGGAGTTGCCTTACTTGGTGGAGTAGCTATAGGGAAATATAAATCTATATTTGAAGCAATAAATAATGTGGTAAAAGTTAAAAAAGTTTTTTATCCAGATTCCCAAAGAAGCAAAATTTACGAAGAAAAATTTAAAGTTTACAAGAAAATTTATCCAACCTTGAAAGATATTTTACATAAGATTTAAATTATCCCTAATTCTTTCCCTACTTTTTTGAATTTTTCAAGGACAAAATCCATCTCTTTTTCGGTATGAGTTGCGGTATAACTTGTCCTAATCAGTGCTTGACCTGGTGGGACAGCTGGAGATACAATTGGGTTTACGAATACTCCTTCATCTTCTAACATCTTACTCATCTTAAAGCATTTATAATCGTCCCCGACAAATATCGGGATTATGGGTGATTCACTATTTCCTATTTTAAATCCTAAATCCTTGTATCCTTGAAGCATTTTTCTAGTAATTTTCCAGAGATGTTCACGCCTTTCCGGTTCTGCTTCTATAATATCAAGTGCGGCTAAAACGGCGGCTACATTTGCCGGAGGGCAGCTTGCTTGAAATATTTGTTCTCTTGAAAGTTTTAAATAATCTATCACCGGTGCTTCAGATGCTATAAATCCACCTAATGAAGCAAATGATTTGCTGAAAGTTCCCATGATCATATCTACCTTGTCTTCTAACCCAAAATGTTCTGCGGTTCCTCTTCCATTTTTACCAAATACTCCGAGTGAGTGTGCGTCATCAACCATTACTCTCGCACCATGTTTTTGTGCTATTTTTACTATTCCGGGTAAATTTACAAGGTCGCCTTCCATGCTGAAAACACCGTCGACCACTATAAGTTTTCCTGCCTTTGGGTCAATTTTTGAAATTAATCTTTCAAGGTCCTCCATATCATTGTGTTTAAACTTCATTGTCTTTGCAAAAGATAATCTGCAACCATCTATAATACTGGCATGATTTGTCCGGTCGCATAGAATCACATCATCTTTACCTGCAATATATGATATAACACCTAAATTTGTGGTAAAACCGGTACTAAATACCAGGACAGTTTCTTTGTTCATGAATTTAGCCAGTCTATTTTCCAGCTCAACATGCAAGTCTAAAGTCCCATTTAAGAATCTTGAACCGCTGCATCCTGAACCGTATTTTTTAACAGCTTCAATAACAGCTTCTTTTACTTTTGGATGAGATGTCAACCCAAGATAGTTATTCGAGCCGATCATTATAAGTTTTTTGTTGTGATACATAACTTCGGTATCTTGTCCAGACTCTAATGCTCTGAAATAAGGATATAAGCCAGCAGCTCGAACTTCGTTTGCAGCTGTGAAATTTCTTGCTTTCTCAAATAAATCTCCGTGTTTTGTGCCTGTGGAAATAACATGTTCTTCGCTAATCCTTGCATATTTTCTTGCTTTTAACTTCATCTTAAGTTTAGAAGTCTGATAAATGTTTTTCATTCTGTCTTTAAATTTACTGATTTCAGGCATTTGTTCCCTGAATTTTTTCATAACAGCGTTAGACATAGCCTTACTTCTTCTTTTAAATGACTTTACTCTTGTTTCCTTGATATTTTTCTCAGTTTTCATAAGATACCTCACTTTGTTTAAAACTCTTTTAAATCTTTCTTTTTTATGATATAATTATAACAGTAAAAATATAAATTGTCAAGGGAGAATTTAAATGTTAAATGGCAAAAAAGCATTAGTTACAGGTTCTAATGGTTTTGTGGGTAGTTTTCTTACGGAAAGGTTATTAAAAGAAGGGATGGAAGTATATTGTTTAGTAAGGAAAACAAGTAATTTAAGATGGATTAAAGATCTAAAGGTTAAATTTGTATATGGAGACATTTCAGACAAGGATAGTCTGGGAGGATTATTTAAGAATATTGATTATGTATTTCATACGGCTGGATTGAAGAAAGGATGGACTAAAGAAGATTTCCTTGATGTAAATTACATTGGGACAAAAAATCTGGTAGAAATAATATATAAAGAAAATCCGAATATTAAAAAATTTGTTTATATAAGTAGTCTGGCTGTTATGGGACCTTCTTTGGATGGAAAATCCATAAATGAAAGTAATGAGTGTAAACCTGTAACTTATTATGGTGAGAGTAAGTTAAGAGGGGAGGAGGCGGTATTAGAATTTAGTAAGAAAATTCCTGTAACAATTATTAGACCTCCGGCTATTTATGGTCCAAGAGATGAAGATATATACAGTATGTTTAAAGCAGTGAAGTTAAAGATAAAACCTATTTTTGGTTTTAAGAAAAGACATATAAGTTTATGTTATGTTAAAGATCTTATAGAAGGAGTAATATTGTCAACCAAAACAGACAAATCCAATGGTCGTATATATATAATTGCTGATGATAAGATATATGCCTGGAAAGAAATTCTGGATGAGATGGCTAAAACTTTGGAGGTAAAGGCATTTACTATAAAAATACCGGTTAGCGTTATTTTTACATCTGCATATTTGTCAGAACTTGTAGCGAGTGTTTTAAATACTTCAACGATTTTTACACGGCAGAAAGTGAAAGAGATGATTGGTGACTGGCCTGGCGATATATCTAAAGCAAGGAATGAATTAGGATTTGTTCCTGAATATGATTTACATACAGGAATATCTGAAACCATTAAATGGTATAAAGAAAATAAATGGCTGTGAAGCAGTAAGGAAAGTAAGGAAAAGCAAATCCTTGCTGAACACAGTTATTGCGGTGTCATTGCGAGGCGGTATTATGCCGAAGGCAAGAATGCATCGAGCATTTTTTTACACATGAGATTGCTTCACTTTGTTCGCAATGACAAGCAATAGTAATCAATGACAAGCAATAATAAACAATGACAAACAGAAATTGCTAAAATATACGGTAACTGGGTTGAGTGAATATTTACATTAAAAGGGAGTGGAAAAAATGGACATTAAGAAAGAAATTGCAAATTTTGAAAAGGAAATAAAATATTATTTGGAACTAATTTATGAGTTTAAAGGAATGAAAAATTGGCATTTTTTCCAAGGTGATGTAGAAGATGCTTTCAAGCCTAATTTTAACGATACTAATTGGGATGAAGAGATAAAGGTTAAGATTCTTAATCCAGATATTGTTCATTGGGGAAGAACTTGGGTGGAAGTTCCAGATAAAATATGGTCTCTTGATTTAATAGGTTCAAATGTTCAATTTAGAGTAGTTTTGCCGAATGGTGGGGAAGTTTTCGTAGATGGAGTTTTAAAAGAAAAAGATAAATATTGGTTTGAGACTATGATTGATTTAAGAAAGTCATTGGTGAAATCCACTAAGTTTTTAATAGCCATAAAGTGGAATGGTGGTTTTGGGTCGACACAATTACATATTGATAAACTTGAAAATATTTTATTTGATATTAACTTGTTTTTGAACGAACTTAAAATGTGTGAATTTATGGCCGTCGGCAGATGTGACAAAAGTCTTCTAATTTCCGCGATAAATAGTGTTGATAAAAACGCCTTGCTTAATAAGGATTTATTAAAATTTCATATTTCGATTTTAAGGGCAAGAAAGAGCATCCCTGATTTTTCAAAATATACCAAAAAATATCTAATCCATTGTGTCGGTCATGCTCATCTTGATATGAACTGGATGTGGGATTGGGAAAATACACTTAAGACTATAAAAAATACATTTAATAGTGTAGATAAATTAATGAGTGAATTTCCTGATCTTTGTTTTTCTCAAAGTCAAGCTCATATTTATAAGACAGTAGAAGATAACTATCCAGAACTTTTTGAACGAATTAAAAAAAGAGTTAAAGAGGGTAGATGGGAAATTACAGCATCTACATGGGTAGAGGGTGATCCAAACATAGCCTCCGGAGAATCTCTTGTCCGACAAACTTTATATGCTAAAAAATATATTAAAGAGAAATTTCTAATAGAGCCAAAAATTTGCTGGGCCCCGGATACTTTTGGTCATCCATTTAGTTATCCTCAGATTTTAAAAAAGTGTGATATAAATTATTATTTCTTTATGCGATGTGGCCAGGGTTATCCATTATTCAGGTGGAGAGGTCTAGATGATTCTGAAGTTCTTTGTTTTAATATAGAGGGCTATAATGGAGAAATTGAACCAAACAGTGTTTTGTATAATTTGTTAAAGATTTCCAAGAAAAGTAAGGTTAATAAAATATTGCATTCTTTTGGGGTAGGAGACCATGGTGGTGGGCCAACAAGGAAAGATTTGAAAAATTATCTAAAGTTAAAGAAAAGCAAAAATTTCCCGGATATAAAACCTGGGTTCGCTCTTGACTATTATAAAATAATAGATAAACAAAAAGGCAAATTTCCAGTAATAAAAGATGAACTTAACTTTATATTTTCCGGTTGTTATACAACTCATGCTGATATTAAGAAAATGAACCGTGAAGGCGAAAACATGTTAGTAAATGCGGAAATATTGGCAAGCATTGCTTCAATATTTGGGTATAAATATCCCGATAAAAAGTTAGAGGAATCATGGAGGATTGTGTGCTTTAATCAATTTCATGATATTTTGGATGGTTCCGGGATTAAAGCAACATACGAATATTCAAAAGAACTTTTTAATAATGTTAAAGAAACTTATCAGAACATAATAAATACTACTATCCCAGTCATAGCCAATGAAATTAATACAAAAGGGGATGGAGAACCAGTCATAGTGTTTAATACTTTAAACTGGAACAGGACAGATATGGTTAAGATAGACATATCAGAGTTAAAGAAGGGAGATGTTATTCTAAAAGATAATGAAGGAAATATTATAAACTTACAGATAGAAGGCGAGATGTTATATTTTATTGCAGAGGATGTTCCTTCTTTAGGATATAAAGTTTATTATATTACATATGGAGATAAAAAGCCGGGCGATTTAGAAGCAATTACTGTCCAAGGAGAGTATATATTGGAAAATGAGTTTTATTCAATATCAATTAATCCAAAAAATGGTGTAATAGAATCATTGAAAGATAAAGATGCCGGTATGGCAGACAAGGAAGTGTTATTTTATAGTGAAAAAGGAGAAGGCCAGACATTGTTTGGCCGAGGAAATGTTTTTCAGTTGTGGACAGAAGAGCCTCATTCTATGTCTAGTTGGTGTATAGGTAATATTTCGAAAATACAGAATCTTAATAAAAACGCAAAAGTACAAGTGATTTCAAATGGGCCTGTAAAAGCATCTCTTAAGATAGAATTAACTTTTGGAAATTCTAACATTGAACAAGAAATTATAGTTTATAGTAAGATAAAAAGAATAGATTTTGTTACAAAAGTAAACTGGCAGGAAAAAGGAAATTTTAATGAAGGAATACCAATGTTAAAAGTTTCTTTTCCGGTTAATGTTGATTATGGTCAGGCTAATTTTGAAATTCCTTTTGGTTTCATTGAAAGACCGGCTAATGGCAAAGAAGTTCCCGCCTTAAAATGGATAGATTTAAGTAATAAAGACTATGGTGTAAGTTTGCTGAATAATTGTAAATATGGTCATAGTATTTCCGGAAATAATATTTCTTTAACTTTAATTAGGAATGCATATGACCCTGACCCTGATTCAGATACGGGAGTGCATGAGTTTACTTATTCTCTTTATCCACATAAAAAAGATTTTAAATCAGCAAATGTAGTTAAGAGGGGATATGAACTTAATAATCCGTTGTTTGTTTTAAAGACTTCTAATCATCATGGAAGATTACCAGCCGGCGAGGCTTCTTTCTTGAAATTTGATAAGGACAATTTAATAGTTTCAGCGATAAAGAAATCAGAAAAAGGAGATGGTTTTATAATTAGATTTTATGATGCTTACGGAAAGAAAGTTGATAGATTTAATATTAAATCAGTTTTACCTCTTAGAATAATTGAAGAAGTAAATCTGCTCGAGAGGAAGGTTAAAAAAACCAAGTTTGTTAAACCTTTTGAGATTAAAACAATAAAAATTGGGGTCAAACCTTTGAACAAAATGGGGACAGTCTTGTAATTAAACAACCCCCTACCCCCCTTTATTAAGGGGGAATTAGACTATTTCAATACCTGTAATAAAATTAGGAGGTGGATATGAGTGAGGAAATTGATGAAAAGCAGTTGTTTCAAGTTTTATTTTTTCATTTGGTTTATTCTTTTCAAAATCTGGCTATAATGCAACTTGGTAAAATAGTTAATCCGGCCACAAATAAAGTAGAGAGGGATTTAGTTCAGGCAAAAAGTACGATAGACATACTGCGGATGTTTAAAGAAAAGACAAAAGGTAATCTTTCAAAAGAAGAAAATGATTTAATAGAGCAGATTATTTATACATTACAACTTAATTATGCGGATGAATTGAGTAAAGAAAGTAAAGAAAGTAAATAAAGAAAATAAAAGAAAAGAGAATAAAACTAATGAAAAGAAAAATGATTGAGGAGTTAGAGAAAATATTAAGTAAGGATAAGATAAGAAGTGAGGTGGAAGATTTGATATCACATTCATATGATGGATATATAAAGGAGAATCTTCCTGAGGTGGTTGTCTTTCCGGAAACTATTGAAGATGTTGTAAAGGTAGTAAAATTAGCTGATAAGGAAAATTTTTATATAACTCCAAGAGGCTCTGGTTCAAATCTTTGCGGTGCTTCTGTTCCGAAAAAAGGCGGAATTGTTTTAAGTTTTACAAAGATGAACAAAATAATAGAAATAAATAAAGAAAATAGATATGCTGTCTTACAACCGGGCAAGATATTAGATGAATTGCAGAGCGAACTTAATGATTATGGGTTATTTTATCCAATTGATCTGGGAAGCAGTCGAATTGCAACAATAGGTGGGTCAGTTGCTTTGAACTCCGGGGGTATGAGGGCCATAAAATACGGTGTGACAAGGGATTATATTCTTGGATTAAAAGTAGTTTTAGCCAATGGAGAAGTGATAAGTACTGGAGTTCTTGCAAAAAAAAATGTAGTAGGATATGATTTAACATCCCTTATTTGCGGGTCAGAAGGGACATTAGGAATAATGGTTGAGATAACAGTAAGGTTAATTGTTCAACCATCTTATAAGAAGGTTATATTAAATCATTATTCTTCTATTAATGATGCGTGTGATACAGTTGTGGAAATTTTAAAAAGCGGAGTTTCACCATCTGCTCTTGAAATAATGGATAAACTTGTCCTGAATGCTGTCGAGGATTTTGTAAAGATTGGTTTACAGAAAGATGCAGGAGCATTGCTTTTGATTGAATTAGATGGTCATGAACTGCAAGTAGAGGAGGATACAAAAAAGGTTTTAAAGATATGCAAGGAAAATAAAGCAATCGAGACTAAAATTTCTAAAGATATGGCTGAAACTGAAAATTTGTGGTTAGCTCGTAAAAGTTCATTTGGTAGTATGTCCAGATATAAACCGATTTGTATTGCAGAAGATATAACCGTTCCAGTTTCATATTTGAAAGATGTAATAGCAAAATTAGATGAGTTAACAAAAAAATATGGGATTTTATTTGGATTAATCTCTCATGCCGGAGATGGAAATCTTCATCCACATTTTTTGCTTGATAAAAAAGAAGAGGAAGAAAAAGTAGATTTGGTTATGGGGGAAATTATGCCGTATATAGTTTCTAGAGGTGGAACAATATCAGGCGAGCATGGAGTTGGAATTGGCAAGAAGAAATTTTTAAATATACAGTTAAAAGAATCTGAAATTACTATTATGAGAGAACTTAAAAAATTGTTTGACCCAAAAGGAATTATTAATCCAGGAAGTTTTATTGATTAAAATAAATGTCAAACACAGAAAATATATATAATAGATGCTTAAAATGCGGATTTTGTGTTAATGTTTGTCCAGTCTATAAAGAGATTAAAGAAGAAATTGTTTCTCCAAGGGCAAAACTTAGATTAGTAAAAGCTTTTAAAGAAGGCAGTATCATTAAAGACAAATATTTAAGAAAGATATCGGCTAATTGTTTAATGTGTGAGACATGTTTTAAAAATTGCCCAAGTGGACTTCGGACATCAGAAGTTATATTAGAACTTAGAGAAAGATTTAAAGAAAAATATGGTTTAGATTGGAAAAAAAGAATATTAAACTTTATATTAAGTAATAATAATTTACGTTCTATGTCAGCCATCTGGGCACGCGTAGTATATAATAATTTTGTAAATTATGTGCCAGCCAACATTTCTATAGGTGCTTTAAATCTAAAATACTTACCAAAGATAAATCCAGCGTTAAAAAGGATTAAAAGTGATAGTACAAATGTAAAAAAAGTACTTTATTATGTTGGTTGTTTGGATAGGTTTCTTTTCTCTAATACGGCTACTTCCACTATTAAGATTTTAAATAAATTAGGTTATTCTGTTGAGGTCTCTGATGAGGAACGATGCTGTGGTATGCCAATAATCATCAGTGGAGATGTTAAGTCTGTTTTGTCTAATATTAAAAAAAATGTAGATTTACTTGCAAATTCTTATTATGATTATATAATAACTACCTGTCCTACCTGTGCGGTTGCTTTAAAAGAAAAATATCCGGAAATTTTACAAGAACATAATAAAGAATATTTAAAAAAGATAAACAGTGTAAAGGATAAAATAATTGATATAAATAAGTTTATATTTAACAAAAAAGAGTTACCCGAATTATTAAAAGAATGTAAAGAAGTAGTAACATACCATGATCCATGTCATCTGGTTAATACATTAGGTATATATAACGAACCTAGAGCAATTATTTCCATGATCCCGGGTATAAAATATATAGAAATGCGAGATGCAAGTTCGTGTTGTGGCTCAGGAGGATTTTATCATATTTATTTTCCTGAAGTTTCAAAAAAGATTGGAGAAAGAAAACTTGAAAACATTAAGAAAACAGGTGCTAATCTAGTACTTACTTCCTGCCCTGCATGTAAATTACAGTTGATAAATCTTCTAAATAGTGCTAAAATGAAAATCAAGGTTTTACATATTGTAGAGTTACTGGGGTCAGGTTTTGAATAGTAAATAGTCAGTGAAAGCCGTGAAGATTATATTCCCATATTCCCCCTTTGTTAAGGGGGATCAAGGGGGTTGTTGTATTGAAATTTCGTGTAAGAGAACTTAACCATAAAATATTATTTAGCAAACTGAAAACTTGTAATTAAACAACCCCCTAACCCCCTTTATTAAGGGGGAATTAAAAAATAGAGGGCTTTTACTGAATACTTACGAACAAAGTATTGCTTTAGTAAAGCCTGTTCAGAAATGGATAATTACAAGTGGGAAAGTTGATATAACCCACTAAGTTTAGGAATATCTTTTTAAGGTGTAGGAATTTTAATAATGCTTAATCCTATTATCTTGATTTGAGGGGAGGTGCCTGATGGATACAGTAAAAGAAGTCGTTATTGAAACTATGAAACGATTGCCAGATGGATGTTCTATTGAGGATATGATGTACGAAATAAACTTTGTAGCTCAGGTTCTTGAGGGTCTTAAAGATGCGGAAGAAGGGAGAGTCTTGACTACGGAGGATATTCTCAAAAGAGTTAAAAAATGGGCAAAATAAAGTGGACAGAAAAAGCAAGTACTCACTTGCAAACAATACATGAATATATTGCTAAAGATTCGGAAACATATGCGACTCGTTTTATTATCTCTCTTATCAAAGCAACTGAAAAACTTGAGATGATGCCACAATGTGGTCGTATTGTGTCTGAACTTGAAACATATGGATTTAGAGAAGTTATTTACCAAAATTACAGGATTGTTTATAGAATTATAAAAGACGATAATATTGAAATACTTGCGGTTATCCATGGTGCTCGCGAATTCAAAAAGGTATTTTGTGAAGAATGGGAGTTATAATTAATTTGCGACGAAGTCGCTTAGGTTAGGAGATTATATGTTTAGATATATGTGCAAGTCCAAAATTCATAGGGCTACCGTTACAGATGCGAATATTAATTACATGGGGAGTATAACCATAGATGAAAAATTGATAAAATCAGCGGATATTTTACCTTTTGAGAGAGTTCAAGTGTTGAATGTTAATACAGGAGGAAGATTAGAAACATATGTAATTGCTGGAAAATCAGGAGAAATTTGTTTAAATGGTCCAGCAGCAAAATTTGGAAATATTGGAGATAAAGTTATAATAATATCATATGGATTGTTTAATGAAAAAGAAGTTAAAAAACTTAAACCAAAGATAATATTTGTTAACGATAAAAATAGTATAAAGGAGAATTAGGGACCAAACATTGATTGAGAAGTTTGACCCTACTTACACTTATGTTAAAGATTAGTTTAATAGGTTGTGGATTTATTGGAACTGAGATTGCTAAGGCAACATCTTCTATAAAAGATGTAGAGTTGGTTGCCGTAGTTGATTTGGATAGAAAAAAAGCAGAAAAGGTTGTTAAATTATCTAAAGATAACCCAAAAATTACGAACATAGATGAGGCCGTAAGTTTGGCCGATTTAGTTGTAGAATGTGCAGTTAAAGATGTTGTTTATGAAATAGCAACCAAATCTCTTAAGTCGGGTAAAGATATTATGATTATGTCAACTGGTGGGTTGGTTGAACATCTTGAACTATTAGATTTAGCCAGAAAGAAAGATGTTTGTATATATCTTCCATCCGGTGCAGTTTCTGGTCTTGATGGTATAAAGTCTGCTACAGCAGGTAAAGTTTATTCTGTAAGTTTAACTACTTCAAAGCCACCAATATCTTTAAAAGGCGCTCCATATCTTATTGATAATAAAATTAATTTAGATGATATTAAAGAAAAGAAAGTTATATTTGAAGGGAAGGCCATAGAAGCCATAAAGGGATTTCCTGCAAATATTAATGTAGCCGTTTGTTTAAGCCTGGCGGGAATTGGTTTAGAAAAAACAAAAGTTAAGATAGTAGCCGACCCTTCCTTAAAAGTAAATGTTCATAAAGTAGAAATAATTGGAGATTTTGGAAAAATAACGACTATAACCGAAAATGTACAAGCCCCTACAAATCCTAAGACAAGTTATCTGGCCGCTCTTTCTGCTGTTGCTACTTTTAAAAGAATTATTGATCCAGTGAAGATAGGGACTTAGATAGAGGCATGGAGGAATAGAGGTATAGCAGTTTTAATTGGTGTTAATTGGTAGTCGCAGGCTTTAGCCTGCGGTTAGGATCATTGAGGTTATAATATGACTAAAGAAGAAAAGTTTTACAAAGCACTGCAAGATGTTTTTATCGGAGCCAAGATTGAAGGTGAAGGTGGTTTCATCAAATTGATGAGGATAAAATCTGGTTATTATGAAAAGATAAACAAAAAATTGCAAGAAGATATTGAGAAATCCTTAGAAAAAATTCCTTCTCAAAAAACAAGGGATGAGTTTAAGAATGAACTTTTCGATAAACTTTATTCCTTTTTTAGCCGCTATTTTACCGAAAGTGGTTCAATCTATTTTAACTCTACTCCATTTCATAACAATATCTACGAGAAAGTTTATACCGATGAAAAAGATGTTGTGCTCTTTTGGAAAACGCAGATGCTTTACTATGTTAAGACAGATAGGATTTTTAAAAGTATGCCAGTTGAGTTTGACGAATTCAAATTTTACTTTGATGCTTTAAAAATAGAAAGCAAAAAAGCCAATGAGAAACGATCTCTAATTTTTGAACTAGAAAAAGTGCAAGAAGATAAGATAATTGTTTTTGCAGTTGCTTATTCCGAAAGAGGGACAAAAACTAAACAAGATGAAACCTTAAAATCTCTAAAAAAGAAAAGCGTTGCCATTACTGAAGAACAATTAGAAAGGGCTTTTAGGGTCTTTGAAAAGCAAAGTGAAGTTGATTTCTTTATCAATAAAAATGCTAAAGCATTCTTGCAGGAACAGTTTAAACTGTGGAGTTATCAATATTTCTGGGATGGTTCTAAAGAATGGAGTGCGAATAGAGTAAATGAATTACAAATTTTAAAAAGCATTGCTTTTAAAATTATTGATTTTATCAGTCAATTTGAAGATGAATTGGTGAAAATTTGGAACAAACCGAAGTTTGTGAGAAACAGTAATTATGTAATTACACTGGACAGGATTCTCTCCGCCTGTCATTGCGAGGAGCGAAGCGATGAAGCAATCTCATTGATTAAAAAAATCCTAAAAGCCGAGGGAATAAAAGATCAAATCAAAGAATGGCAAGAACTGGGGATTGTAGATAAAAATTTCTCTCCCTCTGTCATTGCGAACGAAGTGAAGCAATCTCAAAATCTAAAAAAAGAATACGAACATTTACCAATTGATACAAAATATTTTAAAGAGCTGGAACTTGAAATTTTATCTTTGTTTGATGATTTAGACAATCAACTAGACGGTTGGTTGATAAAAAGTGAGAATTATCAGGCATTAAACACGATTTTGCCAAAATTTAAAGAAAAAGTGCAGGCGATTTATATTGACCCGCCGTTTAATTTAGATTCTTCTGACCAGTTTTTATATCGTACAAATTATAAAGATGCAAATTGGTCAACACTTTTGGAAAACAGATTAAAACTTGCAAAAGATGTTTTAGATAAAAAAGGAAGCATTTTTGTAAGGTGTGATTACAACGGGAATTGGATTGTTAGGTGTTTAATGGATGATGTGTTTGAGAAAGATAATTTAAGAAACGAAATATCTATTAGAAAAGGTAATACCCAAGGCATTTTACCAAATAGGTTTAATCCAGCCACAGAAAGTCTATTTTTATATTGTAAAAACAAAAATTATCAAACTTTTAATCCTTTAACAAAAGTAAAAAATAGGGAGTTGAAATGGATAAAAATGTTATCGAGTAAAGATAATGCAAATAAAAATTGGTGTTTTGTAAACGATGTAAAGTTTTATTCTCCTAATGGGTATCACTGGAATCAAAAACAGGAAAAAATAAATAAAGCATACGAAGATAAGAAAATAATTGCAGTTGATATAAAAGGGAATTTAATTTCGAGATTATCTAAAAATGAAATAGAAAAAATAGATTTAAAATTAGAAAGGGGAATGATTTATAAACTAGAAAATATTGAAATGGCTATTGATAGCAATTGGACTGATATTTCTGGATATTCTTCAACTACTGGATTTCAAACTGAAAATGCTGAGAAACTTCTTGATAGAGTAATAAAAACAGGATCAAATGAAAAAGATATTATTTTTGATTTCTTCCTCGGTTCTGGCACAACAACCGCAGTAGCTCATAAACTTGGCAGAAAATGGCTTGGTGTGGAAATGGGTGAACATTTTTACAGTGTGATTTTACCGCGAATGAAAAAGGTTTTATTTTACGATAAATCTGGTATTTCAAAAGATGTAAAAGAATACAAAGGCGGTGGTTTCTTTAAATACTATGAACTTGAGCAGTATGAGGAAACGTTAAATATCTGCAAAGATACTTATAAAGATAGTGATCTTCTAACATCTCCATCAAAATCTCCATATCAGGAGTATGTTTTTATGAAAGACGAAAAAATGCTAAAATCTTTGGAGATTGATTATAGAAACAACAAAGTAAAAGTAGATTTAACAAAACTTTATCCTGATATAGATATTGCCGAAACACTTTCAAATCTTACTGGAAAATGGATAAAAAGAGTTTCTGATGGCGAAGTAGAATTTACCGATGGAATAAAAATAAATATAAAGGATTTGGATTATAAACTGATTAAGCCATTGATTTGGTGGGAATAGTTGAATATTATTTAAAGAAGAAAACTTATGGAAAACAAAATCGCATTATTTAAAGGTAAAAAAGTCAGAAAAATCATTTATAACAATGAATGGTGGTTTTCGGTTGTAGATGTATGTGAGGTTCTTACTGATAGTACTGATGCTGGAGCATATTGGAGAAAATTGAAACAAAGACTGAAGGAAGAAGGAAGTGAGGTCGTGACATTTTGTCACGGACTGAAATTGGAATCTTCAGATGGAAAAAGGTATGAGACAGACTGTGCTAATACTGAAGGTCTTTTTCGTATTATCCAGTCAATTCCTTCCCCAAAAGCCGAGCCATTCAAAAGATGGCTGGCAAAAGTGGGATATGAAAGAGTGCAGGAAATTGAATATCCGGAATTAGCTACTAAAAGAACCAGATTGCTTTACAAACTCAAAGGTTATTCAGATGATTGGATTGAGAAACGAATGCGAGGCATTGCTATTCGTGAAGAACTTACAGATGAATGGCAGAAACGAGGAGCAAAAGAACAAAAAGAATATGAAATTTTAACCGCAGAAATTTCTAAAGCAACTTTTGGAGTAACACCGAGCGAATATAAGAAATTAAAAGGTCTAAAACGGGAAAATCTCCGTGATCATATGGATGATTTTGAATTAATTTTTACAATGTTAGGAGAAAGAGCAACTACAGAGATCCATCGCACAGAGAATTCACAAGGTGTACCAAAACTAAAATCTGATGCTAAATCTGGTGGAGATATCGCTGGCGGAGCAAGAAAAAAATTAGAAAAAAGATTAAAAAGAACTATTGTTTCCAAAGAGAACTATTTGAAATCACAAACTAATAACTTATTAAAAAAATGATTATAAAATTATATTTGCAAAGTATCGTAGATGATTTTCCTTTTGATAACTTGCCGGCGAAGTGGCAAGGTTTTGATTATGTGAATTTTTCTCACGATAAAAAACTTTTTGATTTTCAAAAACGAGGTTTACAAAATGTTATCAAAGTGCTTTATCGTTACTACAAAGATGAAGAAACAAGATTGCCTTTTACTTATTTAAAAGATGAAAACAAAATCAGTAAAAAAGCATTTTTTAGGTTATATCAGCAAAATGGGTTTGAAGAGAATTTTAATTATGACCTAAAAAAAAAGCAGGATGGTAAGACAGCAAAATTTCTTTTGGAATATGACAAAGATTATCCGGTTTTAAACAGCAAAATTTCTTTTGAGCATTTTATCAATCGGATGAGTTTTTGGATGGCTACTGGTTCGGGAAAGACATTGATTATTGTTAAACTGATTGAACTCTTGGGACAGCTCATAAACGAAAAAGAAATACCAAAAAACGATATTCTTTTTCTGGCACACAGGGACGATTTACTGGAACAATTCAAAAATCATGTAGAAGAATTTAATAGTTTTAATTTTGATACAAAAATAAACCTCAAGAGTTTAAGGGAGTATGAAAATGTAAAACGAGAAAATGCTTTGCCGTTCGCAAAAAATGAAATCATGGTATTCTATTATCGCTCCGACTTGCTCTCCGATGAACAAAAAGAAAAAATTGTCAATTTTAGAAATTACGACAATAATGGAAAA
>JBDRBU010000095.1:0-27527 GCA_043822305.1 Candidatus Firestoneibacteriota bacterium | reverse complement strand
TTCTCAAAGATTTCATCTTATAGATTGAAGAAAGTCGAAGATCTATTAAACGATCGTCCAAGAGAAGTGCTTGATTGGCATACACCAAAAGAAGTATTTACTGAAACCGTTGCACTAGGGACTTGAATGTAAGCTGTCCCTATTCAGGAGGAATATATTATGGAAAAAGGTTATATAGGTGTAATTGGTCTGGATGTTATGGGAAGAAGTTTAGCTTTAAATATAGAAAGCAGGGGGTATAAAGTTTCTGTTTATAATAGAACAAGTGAAAAAACCAAAGTATTTGCGGAAGGAATGGCAAAAGGTAAAAAGATTATTCCGAGTTATGACTTAAAAGATTTTGTAACCTCTTTAGAATCTCCCAGAAGAATAATGCTTATGGTTAAAGAAGGGGCACCTGTAGATAATTTTATTGAACAACTTGTTCCGCTTTTACAGAAAGGAGATTTAATAATTGATGGTGGAAATTCATTTTTTAAAGATACAATAAGACGAAATACTACATTAAATGAAAAAGGGATTCTTTTTATTGGAACAGGAGTTTCAGGGGGAGAAGAAGGTGCATTAAAAGGTCCGGCCATTATGCCTGGTGGACAAAAAGAAGCGTATTTATTAGTTGAAAAATTATTCAAGGATATTTCAGCAAAAGCATATGATGGACAGCCTTGTGTTGAATACATAGGTCCAAATGGTGCAGGGCATTTTGTAAAGATGATACATAATGGAATTGAATATGGCGATATGCAGTTAATAGGAGAATGTGCCTGGTTTTTCAAAAACGCCTTGGCTATGAGTGCAAAAGAAATTGCTGATATTATGGAAAAGTGGAATGGAAAAAATGATGTTTTACGCTCTTATTTAATTGAAATAACATCTGATAGTATGAAAGAGAAACACAAAGAAAAAGATGCATATCTGGTAGATAGGGTTGCAGATATAACAAGAATGAAAGGAACAGGGACCTGGACAGTGCAAAGTGCTTTGGAATTACTTGTTCCTATTCCTACAATTGCTTCGGCTGTTTTTTCAAGAGAAATGTCTCAAGATAAAGATTTAAGACTAACGATGTCAAAATTTTTAAGTCTTCCAAAAGCAGAAAAATTTGAAGGTAAAAAAGAAGAGTTAATTGATATTGCACATGATGCGTTATATATATCAAAAATTTCCTCATATGCCCAGGGAATGGCACTCCTTCAAGCAGGTTCTAAACATTATAATTTTAATTTGAATCTTGGAAAAATTGCCAAAGGTTGGAGGGCCGGATGTATTATAAGAGCTCAATTTTTAGATGAAATTACCAAGGCCTATGAAGAAAATCCGAATTTGCCAAATCTTTTAGCCTCTCCAAAGTTTTCTAAATTTGTTTGTGAAAATATTAATAAATTATCTCGTTTTATTGAAGTTGCTCATAAATCTGGAGTTCCAGCCTTGGCCATGACAAGTTCATATGACTATATAGTTCAATTAGCAAGTCCGGTAATGGTTGCTGCCCAAGTATCCGCACTTCAAAGAGATTATTTTGGAGCACATGGCTACTTTAAAATTGGTGGAGTAAATGACCCAAAAATTGTAACTACTGGTGAAGGTAAAATGAGAGAGTTTCATACTGAATGGTTATTAGAAGGACGACCAGAAAAAGAAATAACGAAATAGGGGGTAAAAAATGTCTTTTGTTAGATTAACAGAAAAACAAATAAAAGAAGATTCAGAACAGCAGTTAAGGAGTTTTAAGAGGACAAAAGATTTTGTTGTGGCGATTGATACAGATGGTTGTGTGGCTGATAATATGAATGGAAAACAAATGTTGATTTTTCATCCACAGTATATGGAATTTTATCAGTTATGGGAGATAGAATCTTATTTTCGTGAGATAGCAGAGTATTATAACTTATTTTCTATTCATAGAGGTTGTAATCGTTTTCTGGCCACACAATTTACATTAGAGGCATTACATAAGAGGAAAGATGTGGAGAAGGTAATAAAAGAAAAATGTATAACTTTACCAGAAATTGAACCACTTAATAAATATATAGAATACTGCAATAAGAATAAATTAGGATTGGGAAATCCGAGTTTAAAAAAATTTTTAGATACAGTGCCTTTCAGTTTATATATTTACAAATTATCAGGATGGAGTGAAGCAGTTAATTGGACATTCCCATATGTAAATCTTAAAATTCCACCTTTTGGTCATGTCCGAGAATCTTTAGAATTAATGTCCGAGAGGGCTGATATTATAGTAGTATCCCAAACACCATATGATGATTTAGCAAATTATTGGGAATATCAGGGTATATCTAAATATATTCAGACTATTGCCGGACAAGAAATGGGCACAAAAACACATCATATTGAAGTAATAAAAAAAATAGGCGGATATAAAGATGATCATATTTTAATGCTTGGAGATGCAGATGGTGATTTAAAAGCTGTAAAGAAAAATAATGGGCTTTTTTATCCAATCCCAGCCGGTTATGAACAAGTAGCGTGGAATGAATTTACAAAAATCTTTAAAACTTTTATAGATGGTAAATACATCGGTGAAACAGAAGATGAACTTTTAAAAGATTTTTCAGAAGTTCTGTTAAATTTTCCTCATTGGGAAAAACCAGATTATAACCATATTTCTGTTTACAAAGAGAAGCAAGAGATAAGAAAGACATTATATTCTAAGATTAATCCTGATGGGAGATTGCTGATAGTTTAATAAGTACAAAAATGGAAATGTTAAAAGTAAATTCTTACTGAAGTCATTTTTTAAGAGATTGCCACGATTAACTTCGTTAATCTCGCGATGACAAGCAGAAATTATTGAAATGTATGGTAAACAGTGTTGAGTGAATATTTACCAAAACAGATAATTATTGAGAGACCTGAGAAAAGATGTCTAACATTTTTATACAAAGATATTTAGCAGAAAAACTATCCTTAAAAAAGATGGCTGGTGATATTAATCGACTTACATCATCTTTAGCAAAATCGTCAATACAACTCAATCCATACCAAATTTATGCTGCCATGTATGCTTTTGACAGCCCATTGCAAAGAGGTGCCATATTAGCTGATGAGGTAGGGCTTGGAAAAACTATTGAGGCTGGCATTGTTATATCTCAATTATGGGCTGAGGGTAAAAGGCGTTTATTAATAATTACACCAGCGTCATTAAGAAAACAATGGCAGGATGAATTATCCTTGCGTTTTGGATTGGATTCAGAGGTAGTTGATAATAAATTATTTGATGACAAAGTTGCCTCTGGAGAGAAAGTTCCACTTACTTATGATGGTATTTTTATTGTTTCATACCATTTTGCTTATGCAAAACGAGGACTTATTGAAAAACAGAAATGGAATTGTTTTGTAATAGATGAAGCACATCGCCTACGTAATGTATACAAAGGTAAAGATAGTTCAAAGATGGCTTGGGAAATAAGAAATGTAGTGAAAAATTCTGGCAAACTACTGCTAACCGCTACACCTTTGCAAAATAATCTTATGGAACTCTATGGCATTGCCAGTTTTATTGATGATAAACTATTGGGAACACCATATAGTTTTAAGAAAAGGTTTGTAGAAGTGTTATCAAAAAACAGTGAATTATCCAAAGCAAAATTAAATGAGTTAAGACTTATTATCAAAGGCGAGGAAAAATATGGTGCAGATAAAGTAAGCGGGATATTAACACGAACCCTGAGAAACCAAGTTTCTGATTTTGTAAAATTTACTGAAAGAAAAGCATTTACACAAGACTTTACGCCTACTGATGAGGAATTAAGTTTGTATGAAAAGGTGTCAGAATACTTACAGCGTCCTCAAGTTGCGGCAATACAATCTACACAAAGAAACCTTATGGTTTTGGTATATAGAAAATTGCTTGCCAGCTCATCTTTTGCTATAGCAAGTACATTAAATCATCTTGTCTATTTCTTGGAAGATGAACTTGAATTGCGAAAGCAAGTTAAGGCTAATGTTAAGAAAGAGCCAGAGATATTTGCAGAAACTAATTTAGAGGACGAGGGATTAGAAGATGAGTTTGAGGAAGAAACGATTGAAAGCGAGGATACAAAACAAAGTGAGAGCAAAACAAAGGTAGACCAAAAACTATTCAGTGATGAGAATATTAAAAATGAAATTGCCGAATTAAAGGCATTTTATGAATTGGCTGTAAAGATTAAAGATAATGCTAAAGGGACCGCATTAATAACAGCACTGAAGACGATATTTAAGATAGCGAAGGAAAAGAATTGGACACAAAAGGCGGTTGTTTTTACCGAGTCAACAAGGACGCAGGAATACATAAGAAAATTACTGGAAAAAGAAAAAATTACATATACGTTATTTAACGGTTCAAATAATTCACCAGAGGCAAAACAGATTTACAAAGAGTGGTGCAAGGAATATCCTGAAATGGCAGAACAAGGTTCTACTTCTGCAAATATAAGACAAGCATTAATAAGTGATTTTGAAAAGAATAAACAGGTGCTAATAACCACAGAGGCAGGTGCAGAGGGTTTGAATTTGCAGTTTTGTAATATTGTAATTAATTATGACCTCCCTTGGAATCCGCAGAGAGTTGAGCAAAGGATAGGTAGGTGTCATCGTTATGGGCAGAAGTATGATGTGCTTGTTGTGAATTTCTTAAACAAAAAAAATAGGGCTGACCAGAGAGTGCTTGAACTCTTAGAATATAAACTGCATTTATTTGACGGCTTATTTGGAACATCAGATGAAATATTAGGGCTATTGGAATCGGGTGTTGATTTTGAGAAAAAGATACTTGAGATTTATCAGACATGCAGGACGGCAGAGGATATAGACAAAGCATTTGACGAGTTGCAAAATAATATTCAATCTAAAATACAAGACGAGATAGAAAGTATCAGAAATCACATTACTGAGTATTTTGATGAACCAGTAAGAGAATTATTTGAAAAGACAAAAAATGATTTGAATAAGAGTTTGTCAGAGTTTGATAGGGATTTATTAAGACTATGCAAGTTGTACTATGATGGTAAACTTATAGAGAAAGACGAAAGTAAACATCTGTATGGTTATGGTGAAAAGATACTTGCATTTAGGGAACTTGCGGATGTTGAAATTGGTAAAGTCGTAAGAATGAGCAAAGAAAGTCCGATAGCAGATGAAGCCATAAAAAGCTCTTTGAATTTAGGTACAGTTCCTATTCCGATTAACAATTTTATATACTCAAAATCTAATAAAAAATATACTTTAATAGATCCTTTATTAAATAAAGAGGGTATAATCTATCTGTTTAAACTTAAAGTAATCGGTGTTGAAGAGACAGATTTATTGGCACCAATGACATTTATAAAAAAAGACAATGTTTATGAACCAGTAAGTTTAGAGGTTGCGGAGGAATTACTATCGCTTGATGTAGAACAGCAGAATGAAACTGTAAACGAATCACCTCTTGATGAGCAAAAAGTTTTAAGTGTTTGGAACGAATGGAAAAAACAGGTATTTGAAAAATATCAGCGACGCAACGAACGGCTCTACGACCGAGAGATTGATAGGATAGATAGATATTATAAGGACTATAGTTTGCGTGTTGATGACCAGATTAAAAAAGCAGAGGAAGAGAAAGATGAATTAAATCGCAAGAGAGAATCGTCAGCAGATTTATCTGAACGCAGGGAATTACATAAAAAAATACAAGACCTTACATTAAAGATTGATAAATTGCAGGTAGAACAAATACAATTAAAAAAAGAAGCAAACAAACTAAAGCAAAAAGATTACGAGGATATAAACAAAAAACTTGAATTAACAAGTGAGGAAGAACTAATAGCGGTAACGCTGTTTAAGATTAAATAATATGGGTGAAAAAGAAGAATTAAAAAGACAACAGGATTTAGGGCAATTCTTTACACCACAGGCGGTGGTAGAGTTTATTTATGATATGCTAAAAGTCCAGATTGATAAAGAAAAAAAATGGAAGGAACGAACACATTATCCATCAATAATAGACCCAGCTTGTGGTGAAGGAGTATTTTTAAAGGTTGCTTTAGATAAAGAAATAACACAACCAAAATATGTGTTTGGTATTGACTTAGACGATAGAGTAAAAGAGAAATGGGAAAAGATAACACTATTAAAAGCATTTGGTTCAAGAGTTCAATTAGATTTGCATTTTTACCATCAAAATGGTTTACTGCCTTTACCAAAAAAAACCTTAAGATATAAAACAGGCGGTCTTAATGAATATGATTTAGTTGTGGGGAATCCGCCTTATGGTGGAGTGGGTTTACAAGAGATAACACCAGTGTTGCAAGATGCTCTATTAGAATACGAAATTTGGCGTAGAGCATTAAAGGAAAGCAATGGTGATCAGTACTCTCTCTCTCTTGAAGATGGAACGCCAGAAATTTTAGGCAAGAAACGGGAAGAAAGGCTAAAAAAATATCCTATAGAAATATTATTTGTAGAACAGTTCATTAAACTTGCAAAACCTAATGGACATATTGCGATTATTATTCCAGACGGTATCTTGAGCAATTCCAATTTGCATTATGTAAGAAAATTTATTGCAGAAAAAACGAAAATAAACGGTATCGTTTCTTTACCGAGAGGTACTTTTAAAGAGTCTGGAACATCTGCCAAAACAAGTATTTTGTTTTTGACGAAATTAAAAGAAAATGAGACAATATCGTTGGACTACAGAGTGTTTCTTGCCTCTGTGGAAAGAATAGATTATTTGTATGTAGTATCAAAAGCATTCAAGGAGGCGAAATTATGAATATTAAAAATACCGATTATCTTCAGATTACAAAAGATACGAACGGAAACCAAGCGGTTATGGTTAGGGTGGATAAGACAGCAAAAGATTTAGTGGACGCATGTGAAACTGATACTTTAAAATGGAGTAGATGGGATAGCAAATATTATTCTCCCGTAATAGAAAGTATAACAGAAATTGTTAAGAAGAAATATGAAGTAAAGTATTTATATGAATTGAGGAAAGAAATAATAGTAGGAGACCATATTAGAAGTAAATTAAACGAGAAATATACAAATAGTGAAGATGGTGTTTTGTATCTTAAATCTGATGTGATATCTAACACTGGCTTACAGTTATATAAAGTAAAAAAAGTTACAAAAAATACTTATGAAAGATTAAAGAGGTCTCAACCTCACAAAGGAGATTTATTAGTTGCTTTTAGTGGTTCTATAGGTAAAATGCTTTTAATAGAGAAAAATTATGGGCCGGCAGTTACTTGTGATTTATGTATATTCAGGGTTAAATATGTTAATCCTTTTTATTTATATGTGTATCTTAAAAGTAATTTTGGTAAAACGTATATGGATATATTAAAAAATGGAACAGGTATAGAACACTTGAATAGTGATGAATTTCAATTAATCAAAATTCCAATTATTTCAGAAGATGTTCAAAATAATATAGAAAAAGAATATAAAAGTATGTCTGCTTATCACGACAAAGCAATGGAAACGAAATCAAAAGGTGATGAAACAGGTTATACCAAGAACATTGAAAAAGCAGAAACAATGCTCAAAGATTTAATCGCACGCACCGAAGCGGTTATTCGTGGTGAACGTAAGGATATTGTTTAATGAAATATTGTTTTTTCTTGGATGAGACTGGTGACCATGGGTTAAGTTCTATTGATAAAAATTTTCCATTATTTCTTTTATGTGGTTGTATTATTAAAGAAGACAAACTGAATATTTTAAAGAAAGATATTAATGATTTTAAACACAGGTATTTTAAAACAGAGACTGTTATTTTACACTCTCGTGAAATAAGAAAATGCGAGGGGGCTTTCCAAATATTATTTAATTTAGATATAAAAGCCAAGTTTTATGCTGACTTAAATCAGATACTTGCTCAGGCTGAATATACTGTTATTGGTTCAGGGATAAACAAGGAAAATTACATTAAAAAATATGGAAAGGATGCAAAAGATCCATATAGCATTTCGTTGTCTTTCGTTGTAGAACGAATGATATTTTGTCTTGATAAAGTAGATAAAGACGCACAAATAGAAATTATCGTTGAAAAAAGAGGAAAAAACGAGGACAGAATGTTGGCGTCACATTTTAATTCAATTATAGATAGAGGAACTTTTTATGTTACAAGGGAAAGAATGCATAGCAAAATAACCAGTTTCGGATTTTTAGATAAGAAAGACAACAGTATCGGATTACAACTCGCTGATTTAATTGCTTATCCTTTAGCAAGACGGTTAATTAATCCAAGTGAACCTTACATACCGTTTGAAGTTGTTAAGGATAAGATTTACTGTAATGATTCTGGGGAGTATGAAGGATGGGGTTTGAAATTGTTTCCATAAAAAGCAGAAAGCCTCTCTTGCGAGAGGCTTCTACCGACTGGGAGACACCCCAATCCCTTTTTAATCAAAGTTAGTTTTCTACTATAAGCATTATACAGTAAAAAGTGTTGTTTGTCAAGGTGAAACATTTTTAAATCATCAAATTATTTCTGGTTAAGTATACAAAATTTAAGGAGAATTGTCAAGTGGCAAATAAGAAAAGATCTGAAATATCATTTGAGATACAATCGGTTTTACCGTATTTAACAGAGCATTATGGTTATCCTGATTTAAGGGATGATAAACATGTGAAAATTTGCGAAATACCAGTACGTCTTGGTTCAGGCGTAAAGAAACCAGATGTAGTTTATTATTGGGATGATGTTCCTGTCGTTCTATTAGAAGCAAAAAAACCAGATAAATCAGAGGAAGATGCTAAAGATCAATCTTTATCTTATGTAAGAAATTATCCAAAAGATAAAAGAGAATATTCAAAAGATGGTCGTAGACCACGTTTTATTATTGTTGCAAAAGGTAAAGAAATAAATTTTTATGTGCATAATTACAAACTAGATGGGGAAGATTATAAGGATTGGTTAGAAAAGGCCGATAATATTATTCCGTTTAAGGAAGTTCTTGAAAGATACGGTTTGTTAGTTGGCTATAAACCAAAGATATTGAGCAAAGATAGTTTCCGAAAAGATTTTCTTGATGAGTTAATGGCAATTTACAACACGGATAAAGACAGAAAGATAACGAAAGATGTTATTAAAAATGTTGCACATCAGATATTATCCTATCTTGAGGAACCAAATGATTATATGAGCAGAAAACCCTATGTTAGTTTAGATGGACACAAAGACAGGCAATCTGAAATTAGACAGCTATTCAAACAATACGATATTATAAACTCTCTTAACCCGGATAACGCCAAAGAGTTTAGAAGTTTTGCAATAAGATCGTTTCAGGGTGCAGAATTAAATCAGTATATGACAGAACAGTGCATAATTGCTTTCATGACTGATTTGGTGGATATCCAGCCAAACTGGAAGGTTATGGACTTTGAGTGTGGTAGTGGTGGTTATTTGGCATCAGTGCTTGATAAAGGACGGTTACCTCTTGAAAACATCAAGGGAATAGACATAGACGAGTTGCCTTATATTATTTCCAAAACATATTTGGCAATTTATTTTGGTATATATGGTAAAGAAAAAATAAATGCAATGCCTGTATTATGTGATAATGGTTTGTTTAACTACGGTTCTGGTTGGGATTTAATAATAGGAAATCCAGCAGGTAGTAATCAATATGAGAAAGATGATATAGGCAAGGTTTTGAAATACTTGGATTCAGATATAGATTTAAATGGGCGTGATGATGTATTCTCGGAATACAATTTTTCTGTACAACAAGCAGTAAAGTCCACAAAATTAGGGGGTAAGATATGCCTAATATTGCCAGAAGGATTGTTTTCAAATTCGCAAGATGATTTTTTAAGGCGGTATATTGTAAAATACTGCAAGATATTTGGTATAGTAAGTCTACCAAGAGGTGTATTTAAAAAAGGTAGAGATACTGCTCATGCTCAAAGAGGACAACAAGTGGCGAGTATGAAAATGTCAATCTTGTGTGCAGAAAAAACCAGAGAGGTAAAAAGAGGCGATGGGATTGATTTGAAAGGCATAGATTTGAATTATTCTGTTTTTATGGCAAGTATTGATTCACCAGAAGCAAGAGATGAAAAGACGAAGGGGATTAGCAACTGGTTGGAACCAAGATTAGCTATTGTATTAAAACAATGGAAGAATTGGCAAACAACACATAATTTGATAGACGCAGGTTGTATTAAATCTGAAAGTAGACAAGGCGTACTTGGTATCAAGGTATCAAAAGCGGTTATATCTAAAAAAACCGTAATAAAAGTAGTTGAAGCACCGATATTAAAAAAAGAGATAAAGGCAAAGACAAAAATAAGTCAACAGCTAAAAGATTTGTTTAAAAAGAGAAATTAATTTAATATATGTTATCTAAAACGGAGTTGAGTGAATACTTACATAAAATAACATAACCAGTGAGTATTTATAAAGATAAGAAAATAGAAAGTTGTCGTTCTTTTTCTATTTTGAAGCATAGGAATTTCAATAATTCCTATGAAAATATATAAACTCATACCAAAACATCCGCCAAAGGCGGATATTTTGAGTGTATTACAGTGTCAATGCTTAAATTACTAAATATTTAAAAAAATAACTATGACTACTTTTTCAAACAATGAATTAATAAATTTATGCAAAGAAGGACTTAGTAACAAAAAGTTTAATAATAAAAAAGTCCTTGTAATTATTCCTGATACTACTCGTTCAGGGCCGATAGATTTGTTTTTTAAATCTATCTCTCAAACATTACTTCCAGTAGTATCTAAACTTGATTTTCTTATTGCACTTGGAACACATTTGCCAATAAGTAAAGGAAAGATTTGCAAGCATTTAGGAATTAATATGAAGCAAATGAGGGAAGAATACAAAAATGTAAAGATTTTTCAACATCATTGGGATAAAAAAGAAGAATTACAGTATGTAGGAAGTATTACTAAAAAAGAGATGAGCAAAATATCAAATGGGCTTTTAAAAGAAGATATTCCTGTTACAATCAATAAAAGAATTTTTGGATATGATGAACTTATCCTAGTTGGACCTGTTTTTCCACACGAAGTAGTTGGATTCTCTGGAGGGTATAAATATTTATTCCCGGGTATTTCAGGTCCGGAATTTCTTCACAAGTTTCACTGGTTAGGTGCTTTAATTACAAATCCTAAAATAAATGGCACAAAAAATACTCCGGTCAGAGAAGCAATTAACAAAGCTATTTCTTTTATTAAAATTCCTAAAACTTTATTTTGTTATGTGGTGGGTGAAAATAAAAAGGTATACGGGATATATATTGGTAATGAGAATGCATGGTCAAAAGCTGCTGATCTTTCGGCTCAAATTAATATTAAATATGTCCCTAAAAGTTTTCATACTGTTTTATCCATGGCTCCTTTAATGTATGAAGATATATGGACTGCTGGAAAATGTATGTATAAACTCGAACCTGTTGTAGCAGATAATGGAACTTTAATAATTTACGCACCACATATAAAAGAAATTTCTCATACACATGGAGAATATATTAAAAAAGTAGGTTATCATACAAGAGATTATTTCTTAAAACAGATGGATAAGTTTAAAAATGTTCCCGGTTGTACTTTGGCCCACTCTACTCATGTTAAAGGTATAGGAACATATGAAAATGGTATAGAAAAACCTCGCGTTAATGTAGTTCTGGCAACTAAAATATCTGAAGAGGTGTGTAAAAAAGTTAATCTGGGATATATGAACTATCGTCATATTAAACTAAAAGACTATATTAATAAAGAAGATAAAGGAATCCTTGTAGTTAAGGATGCAGGAGAAGTCTTGTTTAGATTAAAAAGTGGCAAAGTCCCGGATATTGATAAATTATATGAAAAAAATTAAAGAAAAATTAGTGCTGAAAAGATTTTGCGAACAGTTTAAAAATAGATATGTTCCTTACTTGCCGTCTTTAAGAAAGAAAGGAAATCTTTTTTATTTTTTAGTGAGGGGTGACTTTAAAAAGTTTTTAGTAATAGGCAGAAACACTTTTAAAATTCTTCCATTGAATTATAAAAGTTGTAGTCTTTTACAAAAAGTTTTTCCTTCTCTTTTTCCAGCTATTTCAAAAGGTAAATCTTCTTTTGGTTTTGGTGATAGATTAGGCATAACTACTCCGGCACATATTCATGCAGTTAAGAAATTTAATATTTTTCCGATTTTTGCCCAGCAGTCCAGTCGTGAACTTAAAAAGACGGGTAGAACATGGAAAAAAGTAATTGCTGATGCTGTCTTTGGAATTTTTCAAGAAGGGTACAAAGGACATTATGGTGCTGATGCTGACCATATAAAGACTGTTTCAGAATTAAAAGGAGCCATTCGTGCTGGTTTTACATTTTTTACTTTAGACCTTTCAGATGAAATAATTAATACTGATTCTATGTTAAAAAAGGTAGAAAAAATTTTTAATATTTTAAAAAAGGAAAAAAAAGAATTTGAATTAGAGATATCTGTTGATGAAACTTCTAGAACTACATCTTATTTTGACCATATATTTATAGCAGAAGAACTTAAACGACGAAAAGTAAAGTTTCAAAGTTTAGCTCTTCGGTTTCCGGGAAGATTCGAGAAGGGGATAGATTACAAAGGTGATACTAATGAGTTTGAAGATAAGTTAAAAACACATAGTGCTATTGCTAAAAAATTTGGATATAAACTCTCTTTGCATTCTGGAAGCGATAAATTTTCTATTTACCCTATCTTTTATAAAGGAACAAAAGGAAATTTTCATATCAAGACATCAGGTACGAGTTGGTTAGAAGCGGTAAAAGTTATTGCTAAAAATAATCCTTCTTTATATAGAAGATTACATAAATTAGCTTTGAAGAAATTTAATTATAATAAGAAATTTTATGATATAAGCACTAATTTAAATCAAATACCAAAATTAAACAAAACATCTGATGAAAAATTACAGGATCTTTTATTAAATGAAAGTATTCGGCAATTAATACATATTTCATATGGTTCTCTTCTTTCTAAGTTTAAAAAAGAGATATATAAAACTTTATTTATATTTGAAGAAGAATTTTATGAATCTGTTTCCAGACATTTGCAAAAACATTTAAAATAGGGAATGTAGTTGCCTGATTTATCAGGCACAATACAAGGAAAGGGGGTTTCTCAATGGCCATAAAAGGAAATGCTATATTTGCTCAATCAGGAGGTCCTACTGCTGTCATAAACAGTAGTATTTGTGGTGCAATACAAGAAGCAGTTAAACATAAAGAAATAACAGGTATGTTAGGTGCAATTAATGGGATTTTTGGAGTTATGAAGGAAAACATCATAGATTTAAACAAAGAAAGTAAAAGGAACATTGAATTACTTAAACAAACGCCTTCCTCAGCCTTAGGTTCATCTAGATATAAATTAAAAGATGAGGATTATGAAAAGGTTTTAAATGTATTGAAAGCATATAATATTAGATATTTCTTTATCGCCGGTGGAAATGATTCAATGGATACTGCAAATAAAGTATTTAATCTTGCAAAAAGTAAAAATTATGAATTATGTGTGATGGGAATTCCTAAAACAGTAGATAATGACCTTCCGATGACAGACCATTGTCCTGGATATGGAAGTGTGGCTAGATGGCTGGCCATATCAGTTAGAGATGCAGGGTTAGATACTGAGGCAATATACACCAGTGATACAGTGAAAATAGTAGAAACAATGGGAAGAAATGCGGGATGGATTACGGCTTCAACTGCTTTAGCCAGAGAAAAAGAGGATGGTGCGCCTCATTTAATTTATCTTCCGGAGATTCCATTTAACAGAGATAAATTTTTAGATGATGTTGATAAGGTTTATAAAAAATTAGGATATGTTTTAATTACCTGCTGTGAAGGTTTAAAAGATGAAAATGGCGAATATCTAACTGCTTCAAAAAGAGGTATAGATACAGATAAATTTGGACATAAACAATTAGGTGGAGTTGGAGAGACTTTGGTAAGCATAATAGCCGAAGGATTAAAGATAAAAGCAAGATGTGATAAGCCAGGAACAATCCAAAGGGCTTCTTCAATGTGTGCCTCAAAAGTAGATGTAGAAGAAGCATATCTAGTAGGTCAAACTGCAGTTAAGTTAGCCAGTGAAGGAAAGAGTGGCTATATGATTATTTTGGAAAGAGTACCAGATAAAACATATAAGTGTAAGACAAATATTGTAAAACTTGAAGAGGTGGCTAATAAAGAAAAGAAAGTTCCAAGAGATTTCATAAATAGCGAAGGTAACTGGGTAACACAAAAGTTTATAGATTATGTTAAACCTTTAATCGGTGATCCATTACCTGAATATGCTAAGTTAGAAAAACATTTTGTAGAAAAAATTTGGAGGAAATTATGACACCAGATTTGAATTTTTTAAAAGAAAGAGCAATAAGCATAAGGAGGAATATACTTATTTCATTAGCAACTGCTGGGTCTGGACATCCTGGGGGTTCTCTTTCAGCAGTTGAATTTTTTGTTAGTTTATATTTTGCAGAATTAAAGCATGATCCTAAAAATCCAAAGTGGGAAGGGAGGGATAGAGTATTTTTGTCAAAGGGCCATGCATGTCCGGTTCTTTATGCAACTTTAGCCGAGGCTGGTTATTTTCCAGTGGAAGAATTAAAGACTTTAAGGAAGTTGCATAGCCGATTGCAAGGACATCCACATTGTTTAAAAACTCCTGGTGTTGAAATTTCGGCAGGCTCTCTGGGACAAGGTCTTGGAGTTGCAAATGGATGTGCTTTAGGACTTAGGTTGGATAAAAGTAACGCAAGAGTTTATGTTGTCATGGGAGATGGAGAACTTCAAGAAGGTTCTGTCTGGGAAGCAGTAATGACATCAGCACACAGAAAACTTGATAATCTTTGTGCCTGGGTTGATTATAACAATTTGCAAATAGACGGGCGAGTAGAAGATGTTAAAGGATTAGCACCACTTCCAGAGAAATTTAGAGCATTTAACTGGAATGTAATAGAAATAGACGGACATTCCATGGAAGAACATCTAAGAAGTTTTAAATCTGCAAGAGATACAAAAGGCAAACCGACTGTGATTATTGCACACACTATAAAAGGGAAAGGCGTAAGTTTTATGGAAGATAAAGTTGAATGGCATGGAGTTGCTCCAAATAAAGAACAATTGGACTTGGCATTAAAGGAGTTAGATATAAATCCCTCACAAAAACAATTAGAAAATGCAGGTTTTTCGTAAACAAAAATGTGAGGGTGGTATCTAAAAGTGGATGATTCAATTAAATTAAAAAATGGGATGTGTCCCTATTAAGGAGGAGATTATGGAAGCAAATATAGTTTTACCACCATTAGGTGGACTGGAATTGGGATTAATTTGGTTTGTTTTGCTATGCGCTTTTATTGCACTTCTGTATGGACTTTATTTAGTATTTAAGGTTATAAGAGAAAGTCCTGGTTCAAAGAAGATGATAGAAGTTGCAAGTGCTATAGAAGAAGGTGCAATGTCATACTTGTGGAGACAGGGGAAGGTAATGATTTGGTTTGTAATAATAATCACCTTAGGTCTTTTCTTGCTTTATTATTATAGTGTCTATAATGGAAATCTTAATTTGTCGCTTGGTATTGCTCTAGCATTTTTTGCGGGTGTATTTGCTTCATATGGTGCTGGTTATGTTGGTATGTCAGTTGCTGTAAAGGGAAATGTCCGAACAGCAAATGCTGCCTTAACGAGTTTTAGTGAAGCATTAAGAATAGCATTTCAAGCCGGGACAGTTTCTGGAATGTTTACTGTTGGCTTTGGATTACTTGGTGCTACAGTTATATTCTTAATATTCAGGGAAAATGCGATGAAGGTTTTAGTTGGATTTGGTTTTGGAGGATGCCTGGCAGCATTATTTATGCGTGTTGGAGGAGGAATTTATACAAAAGCAGCCGATGTTGGAGCAGATTTGGTTGGTAAAATAGAAGTAGGAATACCTGAAGATGATCCAAGAAATGCCGCGACTATAGCCGATAATGTTGGAGATAATGTTGGAGATTGCGCTGGCATGGCTGCTGATGTTTTTGAATCTTACGAAGTTACATTAGTTGCAGCAATTATTTTGGCATCAGCAACATTAACCGATAAGGTATTTATAAATACCTACGGTAAGGATGCACCTTCTTTTGCTTTAAAACTTATAATATTTCCTCTTTTAGTTCGTGCCGTTGGTGTGTTTTCTTCAATTATTGGAACCTGGATGGTAAAAGCAGATAAAACAATGAAAGATCCTATGAAACCGATTACGACAGGTTATGTAACCGCTGCTGTTTTATCTATATTAGGAGTGGCCATAGTTAATTATTTTTACTTGCCTGATGTTAGATTTTTCTTGGCTACAAGTATGGGAATAGTTTTGGCATTACTAACACTTGTTTTAACCAATTACTTTACTCATCCTGACAAAAGACCTGTAACTGAAACAGCAATTTCCGCAAAAACAGGTCCGGCAACATTGATCTTAAATGGTATGGCTGAAGGATTAGAATCTACTGTCTGGGCCATAGTTATAATTAGTGGCACCATACTTTCTTCACTTATAATATTTGGTTTTGAAAATCCGGCCTTAGCCGCATATGGTATTGCTTTAACCGGTTTAGGACTTCTGACAACTACAGGATTTATTTTAGCCATGGATACATATGGTCCGATTACGGACAATGCACATGGAATATTTGAAATGTCAGGTATAAAAGAGAAAAAAGTAAGTAGAATTCTTTCGCGGATGGATGCTATTGGAAACACGACTAAAGCATTAACCAAAGGATTAGCCATAGCCACGGCGGTTATTGCGGCCATATCACTATTTAGATCATTTATTGATGAAGCAAAATTAGTGGAAGTAGGTATTCAAGTTAATCTTCCACAAATATTTATTGGACTATTAATTGGTGGTGCCGTACCATTTTTATTTTCATCATTCGCATTAAAGGCAGTTGGTCGGGCAGCATTTCTGGTAGTTCAAGAGGTTAGAAAGCAGTTTAAAGAACATCCGGGCATAATGAAAGGGAAAGAAAAACCTGAATATGGAAAATGTGTAGAGATTGTTACCGCAGCGGCACAAAGAGAACTTATTGGTCCAGCCATTCTGGCTATAGCCACGCCTACATTAGTTGCGTTTACATTAGGAGCAGGTGCTTTAGGTGGATATTTAGCCGGTGCTATTTTAACCGGACAGTTACTTGCCGTTTATATGGCCAATACTGGTGGACTCTGGGATAATGCGAAGAAGAAAATAGAAGATGGATTTCTGGGTGGTAAAGGAACTGATTGCCATAAAGCATCTGTCATAGGTGATACAGTTGGCGACCCATATAAAGATACAGCAGGCCCGGCATTAAATCCAATGATAAAAGTAATGAATCTGGTTGGAATATTACTCGCTCCTATAGCTATAAAAAATATTTCCATAGAAACAAGAATCATAATTGCCATAGTATGCATATCTTTGCTTGGAATTGCCATTGCTTTAAACAGGAAAGGTTCACTTTTAAGTAAAAGGAGTAAGAGGAGGGGAAGAGCATGAAAAAACCATGGTTTTATTTAAGTTGTAAAGATTTAGAAATGGAAAAACAACAACTTGTAGATGAAGGAAGAGATATTTCTTCTATAGAATCCGAAATGAATAAATTACTAAACTTAAAAGATGATAAAGAACTCTCCTATCAATCAAAGTTAAATGATTTTCTTGATAAATCAATCAAACTTCCAGATATTACTGATTATAAATATTTTGAACCATCTGATTTAAAAGGGATCCGGAAAGCAAGGCCAAAAGGTTCAAGGAAGTTAAAAGTAAAAATAAAAGAAAACGAGTTATACGATAAAATTTTAGGTGCCTGGTTAGGTAGATGCAGCGGATGTCTACTTGGTAAACCTGTAGAAGGATGGAAATCTAAAGAAATATGGGGATATCTTAAAGACTTAAAAAAGTATCCTTTAAATGATTATTTTCATTCAAATGTATCCGAGAAAATCATTAAAAAATATAAGATCAATAAGAACAGTCCTTTTATTAACAAGGTTAAGTATATGGTGGAAGACGATGACATTAATTACACTGTTATAGGTTTGGCCGTGATGAAACAGTATGGAAAGGATTTTACTCCTTATGATGTAGCTACTTTTTGGTTGCAAAATTTACCAATATTACATACTTGTACTGCTGAGACAGTAGCATACAGAAATTTTGTTATGTCTATACTTCCACCAGAATCTGCGATTTTTAGAAATCCATATCGGGAATGGATTGGTGCTCAAATCAGAGCAGATCTTTTTGGTTATGTCTGTCTTGGCCATCCTGAACTTGCTTCTGAATTTGCCTGGAGAGATGCTTGTCTAAGTCATATTAAAAATGGAATATATGGTGAGATGTGGGTTGCGGCCATGATTGCCGTAGCACCTTTTATCTCTGATATAAGAAAAATTATTGAAATTGGTCTTACGGAGATACCAAAAAATTGTAGATTAAGTGATAATATAAAAGAAGTTATTTCATGGTATGAGGCTGGAATTGATTTTGAAGAAGTAATTAGCCGTATACATAAAAAATGGGATGAAAATAATAGGCATCATTGGTGTCACACTATAAGTAATGCTCAAATAGTTGCTTTGGGATTGTTGTGGGGTGAAGGAGACTTTGAAAAATCAATCTGCCGTGCCGTACAAGCTTGTTTCGATACAGATTGTAATGGAGCAACAGTAGGTTCAATTATAGGGATGATGAAAGGCGCAAGTAAACTACCTGAAAAGTGGATCAAACCTTTAAATGATAAGGTTGAAACAGGTGTATCAGGGTATCATCTTGTAAATATTTCTCAACTCGCTAAAGAAAGTTGTGAATTATACAAGAAAGTCCAAACTAAGTGATGTTTGAATACTCCTCACTGCCTATAAGATATATTATGTTAACTAAACTACCAGCATAAACTATTCCATGAAAGATTTAAAAAAGATAAAAGGGGATTAATAGTTATGCCTAACCTAATAAATCCCCTTTTACCTTATTATTGTACTTTTTCACCTTCAGGTTTTTCTTCAAAGATATTCTCTAACTCCTTTAGTATCTTTTCTATTTCAGTTTTTAGACTCGGAACGATTCTTTTTGCCCTTTGTAAACTGGCTTTAATGATTTCTAACTCAGCTTTTGCCTTTGATTCAGCTTCCTTAGATTTACTAACTTCCTGGTCAGAGGCAGATTTTGCTTCTGCAACTATCTGGCTTACTTTTGCATAAATTTCTGCTTTAGACGCTAAGACAACAGCTTTCTCGCAATCTTTATCCATAACACTCTTTGCTTCATTTAATGCCTCAGTGGCATTCTTTAACAAATCAGCAGCATATTTACTGATTTCCGGTGTGTTTGCTGTAGCAAGGTCACTCTCAGCCTGTGTAATATAAGGTTTAGGATCTATTTTTTGACCACAACTAATTAAAAATAATACTGATATCAAAAGGATTGGATACTTTAACATCATATACTTTTTCATTTTATCACCCCCTTCCCCATCCTGGGTAAAATTATATTATAAACATTGCGTCACCATAACTATAGAAGTTATATCTGCTTTCTATGGCTTCTTTATATGCTTGTAGAATAAAATCCCTTCCACCAAAAGTACAAGTAAGTACTAAATTAGTAGATTTTGGTAAATGAAAATTGGTTATTAGACCATTTATAACATTAAATTTATAGCCTTCATACATATAAAGCCTTGACCAGTCTTTAACAGATTTTAACCTATTCATACCAATGTCAAATGCTGTTTCTAATGCCCTCGTCGTACTCGTTCCAACCGATATGATTCTCTTTCCACTTTTCATGGCATTGTTTATCAAATCAGCAGAATCACTGGAAATTTCAAAATATTCTTGTTCCATATTATGGGATTCTATTTCTTTAGCCCTAATTGGTTTAAAAGTTCCTCTACCAATATGAAGAGTTATCTCTGTAATCATAACTCCTTTCTTAGTTATTTTATTCAAAAGTTCTTTTGTAAAATGTAATCCTGCGGTTGGTGCAGCAATGGAACCATTAGACTTAGCGTAAACTGTTTGATAATTTACTTTATCTCTATCATCTTTTAAACTTCTTTTAATGTATGGCGGTAATGGTGGTGATCCAACTTTTTCTAATAATTCACTAAAGGGGATATTATCTTTATTATAGAACTCTATAATAATTTTCGTACCATCTCTTGATATAATTTCTCCTGTCAAAGAACTATTAAATATAATTTTTGAGCCAATTTGTATATTTTTCTTATTATTTATCTCAACTTCCCAGGTTTCTTTATTACTATTTAACTTAGATATTAAGAGTAACTCTACTTTTCCTTTCGTGCTTTCCTTATACCCTATCAACTTAGCCGGAATAACCTTAGTATTATTTAATACTATTATATCATTTTTATTTAAAAAGTCAACAATTTCAAAGAATTTTTTATGATATATCTTCTTTAAAACCTTATCTAATACCATTAGTTTGCACTCATCTCGGTTCAAACAAGGTTCTTGGGCTATAAGTTCTTTTGGCAATTCATAATCATACTCTTCTATTCTCATCTGGTAGATACCTGAACTTCCTTATAATATTTGTTTAAAATCTGTTTATATTTATAACCAGCCTTTGCCATTCCTTCAGCACCATCTTGACACAATCCAACCCCATGACCCCATCCTTTTCCTCTAAATAAAAATGTTGATGCTTTCTCTCTAACAGTAAATCTGGTACTTTTCAGTGTATTACTCCCCACTAAAAGTCTTAGTTGATTAGTATCTATAATTATTTTGCCTTTTTCACTCATGATTTCCATTTTTTTCATTCTACCTGTTTTACTGGTCTCAATTATATTCATACCTAATACTTTTGATATGTCATATCCTTTTTTTCTCAAAGAATCAACAAAATGTTGTTTTTCTATTTCTACAACCCAGGAATAATGTTTTTTGTTTTTACAGAAATAACAAGGTGTTGGAACAAGATACGGATATGTTATACCCCACACTTCTTTAACATCCTCTGTATATCCCCCACAATTTGCATAAAATGGAGCAAATATCAATTTTCCATTATACTTAATTATCTCTCCTTTTGTTGAATTTACTGACTCAATAGCATCTGGATTCTCTTTTAATATCCCTGTATAACTTATGCTTTGCCCTGTGTTATTTATATCATACTTTTTACTCTTAGAATGTTGTTTTTGGTCATAGGTAAAGGTTCTGGCTGCTACTGCTTGTGCTTTTAATGCTTCAATATGAGCACTTCCCATCTCTCTGCCAACTATTCCATATAAATACTCCTCAATAGGTAGTTCATTTATAATATCTAAAGTATCTTTTTCTTTCGAAACCTCTATAATCCCTCTATAAACATACTCATTTATTTTAATTTTATTATCATTAGAAATTATCTTTAATGCATTACCGGTAATTATTTTACCATTAACTTTTAATTTGTTATCACTTGATTCAATAAGTATATCATTTGAAATACCCAGAGAGATAAGGTTATTATGAATATCTACTATCTTAAAAGTATTGATAGGATTGATCTTACATGATTTAATATCAGACATTATAAGAAGTCTTATATTTTCATCTTTATAATCAATACCTCTGATATATTCTTTACCTGTATAACATCCAATCAAAGCCAGAGAAATTAAAAAATATTTTATTATTTTCATTTTTCACCTTCAGAAAACTTTCTCTCCATCTTACTATATAAACACCCACAGTATTTTTGAATATAAAGTTCCTTTTTCCTTATTTCTTCCTTACTTTTATAGTAATTATCAAGCCATTTATTAGACCAAATAAACTCTATTTTATATTCCTCAGAGATTTTATGACCAACTTCTAATATACTATTAATATCTTGATATGGACTTGCTAATAATGTTGTTGAAAAATACTGAATTTTATTGGCTTTTGATAATTGAGCTGTCTTGGTCAATCTAAAATTGTAACATTCCTTGCATCTTAACTTTTGGACATCAAGTACTTTGACTACTGAATCATGATATTCTTCTATTGAATATTCGTTTGGTACGATTAGACTTGTGTTGTTAATCTTAACAATATTCTTTAGGGCATTTAATCTCTCTAAATATTCTGTGTATGGCTGAATATTGGGATTATTAAAAAACCCAATTATCTCAAATTGTTCTTCTCTAAGATGTTTGTATGGCTCCAAAAAACAAATAGAACAACAAATATGGAGCATTACTTTTTTCATAATAATTTAGATTGTTCGGGTTTAAATACTTTATTTAAATGTTTATAGCCTGTTTCTGTTACTTTTCTACCTTGTGGAGTTCTGATAATAAACCCAATTTGTATAAGAAAAGGTTCACATACATCTTCAATAGTGTCAGGCTCTTCTCCTACTGCTACGGCAATGCTATCTATCCCAACAGGTCCTCCGTTATAATAGTTAATTATTACATCCATAACCTTTCTATCTAAACTATCTAAACCTTTATTGTCTATCTCTAATAATTGCAATGAATTTTCAACAACTTCTTTTGTGATAGTTTTACTACCCTTAACCTGTCCATAGTCCCTTACTCTTTTTAAGAGTCTATTAGCCACTCTTGGTGTGCCACGACTTCTCTTGGCAATTTCTAAAATTCCTTCTTCATTTATGTTAACATTTAATATTCTTGACGACCTTTTAATAATTTTTATAAGGTCATCTACGGGATAAAAATCTACTCTAAAAGTAATACCAAATCTATCTCTTAATGGAGCCGTAATCAAACCTGCTCTTGTAGTAGAACCTATAAGTGTAAATTTAGACAGATTTATTCTTACTGTTCTGGCGCTAGGTCCTTTTCCAATTATAATATCTAATTTGTAGTCTTCCATAGCCGGGTATAAGACCTCTTCTACGATATGGGAAAGCCTATGAATCTCATCTATAAATAGTATGGAGTGCTTTTCTAAGTTAGTTAAAATTGCCGCTAAATCACCTGCTCTTTCTATAAGAGGACCTGAAGAGCATCTTATATTTGTATTCATAGTATTTGCAATTATATGAGCCAAAGTGGTTTTTCCTAATCCGGGAGGGCCATAAAAAAGAACATGCTCTAAAGGTTCATTCCTCTGCTTTGCTGCTGATGTAAATATCTTTAAGTTCTCTTTTATTTTATCTTGACCGATATATTCTTCTAAACTTCTTGGTCTTAAATTAGAATCTATTTCTGTATCTTCTTTATTTTTCAATCCATTTATAATTCTATCTTGTTTTTTCATTATCTACCCAATTCTCTTAAGGATTCTTTTATTAGTTCTTCTAATGTTGGTTTTATCTCGGTAAATTTTATTTTTACTTTCTCTAAAGTGTTTTTTGCAATTAAAAGATTATAACCTAATGATATTAACGCATCTATCAAATCACGCTCCATTTCTTTATCTATTAAACTACTAATAGATGGAATAACTTCTAATTCTAAAGTTTCTTTTAATTCAACTATTATTCTGGTGGCTAACTTTCTACCGATTCTTGGAATAGTTTGAAGAATTTCTATATCACCATTAACTATTGCTTCTTTTAATTTATTAATATCAATTTTTGACAGAGCGGTTAATGCTACTTTTGGACCTATATCTGAAATACTTATTAGTTTTTTAAAAAATAATTTTTCTTCTAATGTTAAAAAACCATATAAATACTGTCCCTCCTGTGTAATATGAAGGTATGTATATAACTTTACCTCTATCCCTATTTTTGGTAAACTATCTATTCTGGCAACAAATATTTCATAACCTATCCCATTGACATCAACTACGGCTTTATTATCATCCAGATGTTCTAATATTCCTTTTATAGATGCTATCATGACAATCCTTTATAGTTTATATGGCATATCGCTACGGCAAGTGCATCTGCTATATCGTCTGGCTTGGGGATAGTATTTAAATTAAGTAATATTTTTACCATCTGTTGAATTTGATTTTTTTGGGCTCGGCCATATCCTACTAGAGCTAATTTAACCTGTAAAGGTGTATATTCATAAATTTCCAATATTCCTTTTTTTGTTGCTGCTAAAATAATTACACCCCTTGCTTCACTTACAGATATTGCGGTCTTTAGATTTTTAGCAAAAAACAATTCTTCAACTGCAACATGGTCTGGTTTAAACTTTTCTATTACTTTTAACATTCCATCATAAATACTTTTTAATCTGCTACCAATGGGCAATTCCGGCAAAGTAGTTATACAATTATAATCTACAACTTTTAAAATATTATTTTTGGTTTCCACAATTCCATAACCTGTTGTGGCTATACCGGGGTCTATGCCTAATACTCTCATTTCTCATCACATATGGATAATTCATCATCAGGTATATCAAAGTTAGAACAAACATTAGAAACATCGTCATTATCTTCCAGTGTTTCTATTAAGGCTAATAGTTGTTTTGCTTCATTTCCCTGTATTTTAATATAATTCTTCGGTATCATTGAAACTTCTGCTATTTCACATTGAATTTTTTTTGCTTCAATACTTGTTTTTACTTTTTCAAAATTCTCTGGTAGAGTTATTACATCATAAGTGTCTTCTGTAACAGCAACATCTTCTGCGCCTTCTTCTAATGCGAGGGATAATATTTCTTCTTCATTAACATTATTTTTAGATATTGAGATTAACCCCATTTTTTGAAACATCCAGGATACGCATCCAGATTCTCCCAGACTTCCACCATGTTTTGAAAAGATTGCCCTTATATCTGCTGATGTTCTATTTTTATTATCAGTAGCAGCCTCAATATAAATTGCTATACCAGCTGGTCCATAACCTTCATAAGTTATTTCTTCATAATTAGCACCTTCTATTTCTCCGGCGCCTTTTTGTATTGCCCTTTTAATATTATCTGCTGGCATATTCACTGCTTTTGCTTTGGCTATAATTGTTCTTAAGTATGAATTTGTCTCAGCATTACTACCGCCTTTCCTGGCTGCTATGGCAATTTCTCTAAGTATCTTTGAAAATACTTTTCCTCTCTTAGCATCCAAGTCTCCTTTTTTCCTTTTTATTGTTGCCCATTTTGAATGTCCTGACATAATATCATTTCCTCCTTGTTATTTTATATTCCTTAATTAACCCATTATCAGCAAAACTATAATATTTATTATTTCCTATGATAATGTGGTCAATTACATTTATTTCCATAATTTTACATGCAGAAACCAGATTTTCGGTTATTTCTTTATCCAAATCACTCGGTTGTGGTTCACCTGAAGGATGGTTATGAACAAAAATTAATGCAACTGCATTTTTTTGAATACTGCTTTTTATTATCTCTCTTGGATATATAGAAGTAGAAGTTAAACTCCCCTCAAATAAATCTTTTATTTTAATAACTTTATTTTGACTGCTCAAATAAATTACTTTAAAAACTTCATATTTTAAGCCACGCATAGAATGATAAAGATAATCAAAAACCTCTTTTGATGACCTGCAGAATTGTTCCTTATCAATTAGTTTTTCTTCTAAAAATTTTTTTGTTGATTCATGAACCAATCTTAACCCAAATGTATTGAGAGGACCAATTCCTGTTATTTTCTGTAATTGAAGTTGGTCGGCTTCAAGAACCCCTCTTAATGAACCAAATCTTTTTATTGCCTCATGAGCTTGCTTTTTGCAATCTTTTCTTGGAGTTCCCAATGTAAGTAATAACTCCACTATTTCATAATCAAGAAATCCACCAAGTCCATCTTCATTAAACCTCTTTCTTAATCTTCCCCTATGCCCTTTTTTTTCTTCATTCATAATAGGGACACATCCCATTTTTTATAAATAATTTGGCGGGGTCGACGGGATTTGAACCCGCGACCTTCTGCGTGACAGGCAGACGTGCTAAACCACTGCACTACGACCCCGCTTAAAAACATTTACCAGTACTCGGGGTCGTATCTGACCCCGGTCGTAAATAATCTTTTAATGGTGGGCAATGTAGGAATTGGACCTACGGCCCCTTCCTTGTAAGGGAAGTGCTCTACCACTGAGCTAATTGCCCTATTGTTGCTGCCATCACATATCAAATGGTTTATGAGCCTGCCATAAACCTGAGCGTTAGCGAATGGTTTATGGAGCGGGCGATGGGATTTGAACCCACGACCTTCTCCTTGGCAAGGAGACATTCTACCAACTGAACTACGCCCGCACTTTGTTAAATTCATTTTATCCATATAGATTTTCGTAAATACTCACTCAACTCCGTTACCATATATTTTAGCAATTTCTGCTTGTTATTCTGCTTGTGTCATTGCGAACTTTAGTGAAGCAATCTCATATCCTAAAAATGCTCGATACATTTCCGCTTAAGGCGGACTTCAACTAAATGAGATTGCTTCGGCAAAATACCGCCTCGCAATGACACCACAATATATCTTGGCAACTCTATTTTTTTCTTAACAGGATATTTGTTTATTATACCCAAATCAATTGCTTTTGTAAAGATATTTTTTAAAACAACTAACTCATTTTTGACTGAAGAATAATTTTAGGGAAAAAACCATAATAAAGGAAATTCGGATATTTAGCGACTTTTAAAAACAATATGAAAGAGAAGGCCTATGTGTAAGCCCTAAATCTTCGTGGTTCATTATCGCATAATCAAGAAGGTGTATAAATTCATAACCGTCATCAAGTTTGTCTTTGTAATCTGTACCGGTGCAATCATCGTCTTCAATCAGAGTTGTATCCGGGTACGGTTTATCGACATTATACTTAGTCTGCCAAGCCCAGTCCGGGCAAACATAACACAAAGCCTTGTGCGGTAAAGTTATTGCGCCTGTCCTGAACTTGTGCAACTTATCAAAATAATTATTCAATAGATCTTCTTCTTTTACTAACCCGCCAACAAGCGGGGAAGCATACAATCTTCCCAGATAAATTTCTACTGTTTCATTGCCTTTTTCGCTATAAGTGTCATACTTGCCGTTAATATCAACATCGGTCCAGGTGCCGTTCATATCCATAAAGAAAATATCGCAGGGAAATTCTTCGTGAGCGGGCCACGGGGACGGCTGTCCGTCTATTTCAAACCACGCTACTGGAAAATCCCCAACAACTATGCAGCCAACCATATTGTCGTTTTCATACGCATTCTTTAAATAATTGCGCATATTCTCTACAGTATCTATTGTGGCGGAATACAAAGTAACTTTCGGATACCTTTGTTCCAGGTCCTTGATATACTGTGTAACGGCAGCTGTTATTTTCGGATAAATAGTCTTGTTTACTAGGACATAAAAATTATCCTCGCCTACAGGGGGAGCATTTTTGCCCGGTCTCCAAAAAGGCCGCGAAGGAGTCTGATAGACCCTGTTTATGGCAAGCGGGAACTTAGGCGCATTCTTTTTCCATTCTTCGTAAGTAAGGGGAGTCTTGAGACTTCCTCAAGTTTAATGTAATATTTTTTATTATCTATAGTATATAATATGGTAACCTATATGTAAAGGAAAAAGTTTATACCTTTTAAAGGAGGTTACCAAATGGTTAATTTTGATAAAAGTAAAATTAAAGTAAA